>JANQMY010000609.1 GCA_028279895.1 Alphaproteobacteria bacterium | reverse complement strand
TGATCAGCAAATGGGTGGGCGTGTTCACCGAATCACCGTCGTAAAACCCTGCGGGACGGACGGCCCCGATCAGCGGCCCTTAAATTCCGGCTTGCGCTTCTCCAGAAACGCTTTCATGCCTTCGGCCGCATCTTCGCTGCGGAACAATGGCAGAAGCTGCAAATACACATGATGCACATGTTCCGTAAACGGTTCATTCATGCCCATACGCATCATGCGCTTCGACGCCTGTACGGCAAGCGGTGCGTTTTCGGCGATTTCTTTGGCCATGGCGCGCGCTTCCGTCATCAGCTCTTGGGTCGGGACCACTTTCGAGGCAAGCCCTTCGGCCACGCATTCCTCGGCACTGAGCGTACGGCCGGTGAAGATAATCTCCGACGCTTTAGACCAACCGAGCATGCGCGGCAAATACCATGTGCCGCCGGATTCCGGCACTACGCCGCGCTTGGTGAAGGCGGCCGCCATTTTGGCGCTTTCGGCCATGATCCGAATATCGCAGCCCAGTGCGGTGTCCATGCCGTAACCGGCCGCTCCACCATTCAGTGCACAAATGGTCGGTGTGTCCATATTGTGCAGCACCGTGGGCGGTGTATTGCGCAGGTCGAGATTGTTCGTTCCCACACTATTGCTTGAAATTCCCTCGCCCTTGGTCGCCGTTTCCAGATTGAGACCCGCGCAGAAAGCCCGCCCCTCACCGGTGAGGATGATGGCCCGCACCTCGGGGTCCGCATCGGCTTTGAGCAAGAGTTCCGTCAGCCGGTCCAGCATGGGCCCCGAAATCGTGTTCATGCGTTCCGGCGCGTTGAGTGTGATGGTCGCGACGTGATCGTCGACCGCGTAGAGAACTTCGTCTTTTGCCTCTGTCATGAGTGGGAACCTCCCCGTATGGTGTGATGTCGGTTTTACCGAAGCATAGCGTGCGTGTCCCTTGATGGAAACACGTGATACATCGGGCGCTTTGCAAACCCACATTCGCATGAGGCGGCTATGGCAAAAGAGCTGCAAGTGATAAGCCCAATAGACGGACAAGTTTACGTAACGAAACCCTTCGCAACGGAACGAGATGTGGCAAAGGCCTTCGAGGCGGCGTCACGGGCCCAGCGCGATTGGGCAGCCCTGTCGATCCGCCAGCGCGCCGATTATTGCCTGCGCTTTGTGGACGCATTTGTCGCTATGGCCGACGATATTGTGCCGGAGTTGGCGTGGCAGATGGGCCGCCCGGTTTCGGTGGGCGGCGGCGAAGTGCGGGGGTTTGAGGGACGCGCCCGCCATATGATCCACATCGCCGACGAGTCCCTAGTGCCGCTCCACCCCGCGCCCCAAGACGGCTTCACACGTTACGTGGAACGTGCCCCGTTAGGCGTGGTTTTGGTCATTGCCGCCTGGAACTATCCCTATCTCATCGCGGTGAATTCGGTCATCCCGGCGTTGATGGCAGGCAACGCCGTGATCCTCAAACATTCGGGCCAAACACCGCTCTGCGCAGAACGGTTTACACAAGCTTTCGCCCAAGCCGGCCTGCCCGAGGGGTTGTTTCAGCACCTTCACATGGACCACGCCACCACGGCAGCGGCCATCCAGAACGATCATGCAGCGTTTGTTGCCTTTACCGGCTCTGTCGACGGCGGATATGCGATCCAACACGCGGCATCGAAACGGTTCATCGGCGTCGGGCTCGAACTCGGCGGCAAAGACCCGTCCTATATACGGCCGGATGCGGATCTTGATTTTGCCGTGGAAAACCTCGTGGATGGGGCTTTCTTCAATTCGGGCCAGTCTTGTTGCGCCAAAGAGCGCCTCTATGTGCATACGGAGGTTTTCGCCCGCTTCGTCGAGGCCTTCGTGGCGCTGACCAAGCAATACCGGTTGGGCAACCCATTGGACGCGGCCACAAATTTGGGGCCGATGGTGAAAGCCGGCGCTGCCGATTTCGTTCAGGGTCAGATCGATCGGGCCATCGCCGCAGGGGCCCAGGCGCTGATCGACCCCAAGCATTTCGATCAGGCCGCATCCGGCACCCCTTATATGGCCCCCCAGGTGCTGGTGGACGTGGACCATTCCATGGATGTGATGCGCGACGAAAGCTTCGGCCCCGTGATCGGCATCATGCGCGTAAACTCGGACGACGATGCGATCGGCCTCATGAACGACAGTCGCTTCGGCCTTACCGCATCGGTGTGGACAAGCGACCTGTCGGCGGCACAATCGATCGGTGAACAGATCAATACCGGCACGTGGTTCATGAACCGCTGCGATTATCTGGATCCGGCCTTAGCGTGGACCGGTATCGGCGAGTCGGGCCGGGGCTGCACCCTGTCCAAAATCGGGTATGAGCAACTGACGCGCCCCAAAAGTTATCATCTGCGGCACGCCGCATCGCCTTAAGGTTCGACGGCCGTCTGACTTTGAACCTCGAAAATAGTGATGTCGGGATCGTCGGTCGCAAGCTGTTGGGCGGCCTCGATGAATTCCAGACAATAGGGCTGCTTGAAATGAAAATCGATGGCCGCTTGATCTTTCCATTTTTCCACAAACAGGAATTGCCCGGGCACCATGGCGTCTTCATAGAACCCATATTCGAGACATCCCGGTTCGCGCCGCGAAACCCGCGTTTGTGCTTCCGCAATCTCGAGGAAGCGTTTCCGGTTGGCGTCGGAGACCGCGGCCCGGCCTGTAATGATCAGCATGATCTTTCCTTTCCCCGTCAGTGGAGATCGAGTTTGCCGATTTCCGTTTTGACGGCCGCCACAAAGTGCTGAATGGCGGGCTTATTATAGACGGTCTTTTGACCGATGATGGTGACCGGCCGGGTCAGCAAGGGTTCTACTTTGTGAACTTTTTTGGGCGAGATGCGCATGGCCCGGGCGACCCCCAACGGCACCAGGCCCACACCGAACCCCACATTGGCCACTTGGGCGACGGCGAAGAATGTCTCCAAAGTTTGCGTGGGGCGAAGGCCCAGCGTAGACGCGGCACCGCCGAGCGACCGCCAGGTGACCGATTGCGGTTCGATGGACAACAGCCGGCCCTTGGACGGATCTCTCACATCCGATGCATTGCCGATCAAAACCATCGGTTCACGGAACACCGTTTCGCCGACAATACCCGACGGCAGCTTCTCCAAGCCGCTGCAGAGACCGAGCATATATTCACCGGAACGCACTCGGTCGAGGACAACAGGGCTCCGATGGGTGTGGGGCGACAGGCGCACGCCACTGGTTGCCTTTTCCGCCCGGTTCAGCACTTCGGCGCCCCAAGAACACAGCAGCGATTCCGAAACGCCTACCGTAATGTCCATATGATCCGGCGACTGCTGGGTGGCAAGCACGCTGCGTAATTCACTCAGCAAAGGTTGTGCTTGCGCGACCAAGCGGCGGCCCGTGGTCGTTAGGGTCACCCCCCGTCCCTTCTTTTCGATCACCGGTTCGCCGATCATGGCCTCCAACGCCGCCAAACGCTTACTGACCGCGGATTGGGTAATGCGCAGCCGGGTTGCCGTTTTGGTGATGGTGTTTTCCCGCGCCAAAACGATCAGCGCCTCGATATTCTCAATCATGATTCAGTCCCTCAGAGAATATATTGATTTCTTTCTATTCGCTTTTTTCATGTGATGTCGAGGCTTAGTTTGGGTCTGGGAGGGAGGCCCATGATTTACGTTGTTATCCTGATCGGCGTTGCCGTCACCAGCTTCATTTCCGCCATTTTGGGGATGGCGGGCGGCATGATCCTGATGGGGCTTTACGCGTGGGTCTTGCCGGTATCGGCGGCCATGATTCTTCATGGGGTAACCCAAGCCGCATCGAACGGGTTTCGCGCGTTTCTGCTGCGCCAACACATCGCCTATGCCGTTTTCAGGGTTTATGTGTTCGGCGCCGCCGCCGCCCTGCTTATTTTTTCGGTCGTGCAGTTCCTGCCCAGCAAAGCACTGATCTTTATACTGATCGGATCGTTCCCGATCGCCGCCCTGTTTGTCAGAAACGCCCCCTTTCTGGAGATCCAAAAACCGGCTACCGCTTTTGTAAGCGGCGTGGTGGTCACGGCCGCTCAGCTTATGGCGGGCGCCTCCGGCCCTGTGCTTGACGTTTTCTATGTCAAAAGCACCTTGGACAAGAATGCGGTCATTGCAACCAAAGCGGTGACACAAACCCTCGGCCATGTGCTGAAGATTCTGTATTACGGCATAATCCTGGGCGTGGTGGCCGAAGACGGCGCCTTGCCCGCCTGGATTTTCCCGGCAGTAATCCTGACGGCCATGGCCGGCACCCGGGCGGGGCGGGCTGTTTTCGACAGGCTGAGCGAAGGTCAGTTCCGCACCGCCAGCCGCATTGCGGTGGTCACCATCGGCGCCATCTATGTGCTGAAGGGCATTCAGGAAATCGTGGCCCCGACCCTGTGATCAGGCCGCGCAGGACGCCGGCCGGTGTTGCCGGTAAATCGACAGCACGTAGTTTGTGCCGGGATGGGCGGACCATTCGGTCAGCTGGTCGCGGAATTTTTTCGGCATGGGTTCCGGCCGGGTCATGTCGCAGTCAGGCGGGTTGACCACCGGCGCCAAATGCGCGCAGGCGGTAAGGTCGGCCAGGCTGAACGCATCGCCGCACAAATAACCTGTGGCCTGGCTGCGCTCATGCACCAAATCTAATGCTTCCATCACGGCAGCGTGGCCGTCTTCGATGGCGTCAGGCCCCTTAATGCCGTTGCCCTTGCGGACCACCCCCAACACCATCGGGAGAACGTAGCGGTAAGAGACACGCGTGAACCAGTTGCGGCCGCTCGCGAACATACTGGCCATATAGGCTGGATCTTCCATGAGCGACGACAGGACCGCCCGCCGCGTGCGCACGCCCAAATCCTCGTCAAACTGCCGTTGGACGGCCAGCGCATTCTGACAAAGTCCGTTATCCGTCGGTGATAAGGCCGGGAACGGCTGAAACTGCTCAAGCACATCGAGTATGTTCGCGGAACCGGCAATGACCCTATCGCCGATTTTCAGAACGGGTGTTGCCGTTTGGCCCGACAATTTCTTGATGAAACCGGCATGCGGCCCCGGCAAGACGCTCACCCGTTTATGCGCGAGGCCTTTGTAATCCAGCGCCCACCGCGCCTTCTCGTTAAAGGTGGAGTACGGAAATTGGTAGAGCGTGATGTGGTCGCTCATCTGAACCTCCCGACCCTGCGGCCTTCGATTTTTATTGCATGTTGATTATCATGCAATACCATTACAGCGGCCCGAACCGAACGAGTCAAGGGAAGGACGGCTCATGCGCTATGCGCCTGAACACAAGCAAGAAACCCGGCGCAAAATCATCACCATGGCCGGACGGTTGTTCCGAAAGCACGGCTATGAGGGCGTGGGCATCGACCAGATCATGGCGGCCGCCGACCTCACCAGGGGCGGCTTCTACGGATATTTCAAATCCAAGAAGGATCTCTTCACCGCCGTCATGGACAGCGAGCACGACTTCAATAGAAAAATGTCCACGCGCTCCGGCGAGAGCCGGGACGCGCTGATCGCCGAAGCAAAAGAAATCGTGGAGGGATATCTGGACATCAAAAACCGTACGGTCGTCGGCCAGGGCTGTTCCATGGCCGCACTTTCCGTTGATGTGGCCCGCGCTCACAAGCCCACCAAGAAAGCGTACACCACCTTCATCAAGGACCTCGCGGCACAATTCAATCGGACGATCAATGAGGACGATCCGTCAGATGCGCGCGGCTTGCTGTGCATCGCCACATGTGTGGGCGGCTTGACCATCGCCCGCGGCCTGGCGGATGATGCACTGGCCGACAAAGTCCTTCAGGCCTGCCGTGATCAGGTCCTTAAAACTCTTGAAAACACATGACGCTCGACCTTAAACCGATCGCGAAACTGCCGCTGGGGCATTTCCCGACACCGTTGGAACGCCTGGATCGCTTAAGCGATTTCCTGGGCGGGCCGGAAATCTGGATTAAGCGCGACGATTGCACCGGACTCGCGTTCGGCGGCAATAAGACACGCAAGCTCGAATATCTGCTTGCCGACGCCCGCGAAAAAAATGCTGACGCCATCATCACGTTCGGTGCGCTGCAATCGAACCATGTACGCCAAACCATCGCAGCCTGCGCCAAAGCCGATATCGAGTGTCATGCCGTGCTGTCGGATCTGGTCCCGTTTGACGATCCGGTCTATCGCCGGTCGGGCAATTTGTTGATCGATCACATGAGCAAAGCGCACATCCATAAGCTGGCTGCCGATCAAGACGCGAAGCAGAAGCTAAAACACCTTCTTAGTGAGCTGCAGTCACAATCGAAAACGGTATATGTGATTCCGCCCGGCGGCTCTTCGCCGACCGGTGTGCTTGGTTATGTGTCCGCAGCACTCGAGATTGGCCAGCAATGCGAGCGCCAGAATATCCGCTTCGATGCGGTCGTTCACGCATCGGCCACCGGCGGCACACAGATCGGCCTGTCGATCGGATGTCGCTTCGTTTCCCAAGAGACGCCCATTCTCGGCGTCAACGTGTATTCGACCGATCCGGCGGCATTCGAAGAGAGGATCGCGAATCTGACGACCGAGGTCATGTCCGAACTGAAAATGGAACAGCGCCCCGCGCTTCAATTCGTGCATGGTTTCGTTGGCGACGGTTATGGCATGCCGACGGAAGCAATGAAAGAAGCCGTACTGACAACATTCCAGCTTGAAGGCATATTGCTCGACCCCGTCTATACTGGAAAAGCCATGGCCGGTCTTTTCGACTTATGCCGCAAAAAACTTTATTCGAAGTCGGATAAAATTTTATTCGTTCATACAGGCGGTGCGCCTGGGCTTTTTGCCTATGAAAGCGCTCTGATGAACCATAACATCAATCGCGATTGATCCGTATACTTTGCTTCTCATTTAATGACATCTTTACGTTTTACTCCGCGTTAAAGGCCATTGCCCCATCGTGCCCGCGTAACGGTGCAGGCACGTCTTGCGCTGTGGGGCTTAGGGGCTTTCTCCGTCTACAGATCTTATAAAATCTGCAGGCACGCTTCGCTTCTTTTCCTCATGGTTTCTCGGGGTCTCGACTGCGCCGTCGAAGACAGGATGCATGTCCGGCAACACAACAATCACCGGGCGTGTCAGTTTAGGAGGCGTATCGAAATGACCATCTGGATCCATAAAGAAAAGCGCAGCGGGCTAAAGCGCTATTTGAAAGGCATTGTGGTATCGGCGACGGCGGGCACATCGTGGCTGCTTTTGTCGATGTCACCGTCGCTCGCGGCTGAATGCGTCAGCAAGAAAGAAGAGATTTCGTTGCAAACGCGCACATTGCAAACCGAATTGATGGTGGCGGCGCTCACCTGTAACGAGGCGGCGCGCTACAACGCCTTTGTGAAGGCGTATCGGCCGCAATTGATGGAAAGCCATTCGGACATCTCCGCCTACTTCAAGCGCACATCGACGCGTGGCGCAGAGACCGAGCTGAACAGCTTCATGACGAAGCTTGCTAATGCATCGTCGCTACGCAGCGCCAAGAACAAAAAGGCCTTCTGTGCGAACGCACGTGAGGTATTCAACGACACGTTGAAGCCCGGCGGCGTAAACCTTGCCTCCTTTGCCGGCACGGTCGAGGCGGCTCACACCCACGGCATGAAGAGCTGTCAGCGAG
>JANQMY010000606.1 GCA_028279895.1 Alphaproteobacteria bacterium | reverse complement strand
AAGTGGGTGACGATGGTCACGGGCTCAACACCGACCGTATTCGCGAAAAGATACTCGCCAACGGACTTGCAACGCCAACCGAACTGGAAGGGTTGACCGACCAGCAAATTCATCAGTTCATCTTCAAACCGGGCTTTTCAACCGCAAATTCCGTTACCAATGTATCCGGCCGAGGCGTCGGCATGGATGTGGTGCGCAGCAATATCGCAAAGATCGGCGGCACCGTGGAGCTTAATTCGGTCGCGGGGCGGGGCACCCGGTTTACCATCAAGATTCCACTTACATTGGCAATCGTCTCTGCACTGATCGTAGAATGCGGCGGACAAAGATTTGCACTGCCTCAAAACAGTGTTATCGAACTTGTCCGGGTGACCAAAAACTCGACCTACAAAATGGAAGCCGTCAAAGGGACGCCGGTGCTGCGCCTGCGCGATCGGTTGCTGCCCTTGGTGACCCTAAAATCGCTCCTCGAAATAGACGATGAGCGCGCGGACGACGAAACCTATGTGATCGTCACACAAGTGGGCACCTACATGTTCGGCATTGTGGTCGATCGGGTGTTCGACACCGAAGAAATCGTGGTGAAGCCGGTCTCGCGGGCGATGCGCAATATTCCCATCTACTCGGGCAACACCATTTTGGGGGACGGCAGCGTCATTATGATTTTGGATCCGATCGGTATTGCCAATGTGACGGGAGAATCGGCGACTGCCGACGACCAATCCATGGATGCGGTTGAGGAGCGAGCAGATACCAGCGAGCAGACCTCGATGTTGATCTTCAAGGCCGGCGACGGCGCACCAAAAGCCGTACCGTTGGCGTTGGTCTCGCGCATCGAAGAAATCGACGTCGACGAAATCGAAGAAGCGGGCGGGCAACCATCCATTCAATACAGAGGGCGCCTCATGCCGCTGGTGACCCTGTCAGATACAACGGTTATTCGCGCTGAAGGTAAGCAGCCGGTCCTCGCCTTCTCGGATCAGGGTCGGTCGGTCGGTCTGGTGGCAGACGATATCGTGGACATTGTCGAATCCGACGTGACCGTCGAGATGAAGGGCGGCCAGCGGGGTACCATCGGAACGGCGATTATTGAAGGCAAGGCGACCGATCTCATCGATACTACCTTTTTCCTGAAACAAGCGTGCGACGATTGGTTCGGCGTACAGCGCGATGCGGGGATCGGCCAAAAACCCGCCCATCAGATCTTGCTTGTGGATGACAGCTCGTTTTTCCGAAATTTGCTGACTCCGATTTTGGAGGCCGCCGGCTACACGGTGACCCAGGCGGAAAACGGCGAGGTAGGTCTGGAAGCGTGTAAGACGGGCGGGGATTTCGATGTCATTGTCTCCGATCTTGAAATGCCCGTGCTGGATGGTTTCGGATTCGTTTCGGAACTAAGGCGCAATCCGGGATTTGAGCAAGTGCCGATCGTCGCTCTTTCGGCCCATGCCAGCCCGCAGGATATTAGCCGCTGCGAAGAAGCGGGCTTCACGTCACACGTCGAAAAACTGAATAAGGATTCGTTGCTCAAGAAACTTAAGGAATGCGCAAACCAAGCGAGGGACGCGGCATGACAGAGGGAAGTCTCATCACGGATGCCGGGTCCAAAGCCGAGCGCAACCGAATTGAGGAATATTTGTCGTTGATGGTCGGCGGCCAGACTTTCGGCATTCCGGTTCTTCAAGTTCAGGACGTACTGTCTCATCAGACCGTTGCGCCGGTGCCGTTGTCGCCGCCGGAAGTCTCGGGGTCGATTAATCTCCGTGGGCGAATCGTAACGGTGATTGATATGCGCGTGGTGTTGGGTTTGGAGCCTTTTTCGGAAGATCAATATCCGAAAAGTGTCGTTGTCGAATTTGGCGAAGAAGCCTGCAGCCTGTTGGTCGATGAGGTGGGCGAGGTGCTCGAATTGAATGTGGGCGACTGCGAACCCAATCCGGCCAATTTGGACCCCAAATGGCAAGAGCTGTCGAACGGTCTGTTCCGCCTGGAATCGGAGTTATTGATGGTCCTAGATATCAGCCAGATCGTCAGCGCGCCCGAAAAGGCCCTTGATGCTCAAAACGCGATCCGGTGATGTGGACCGGGGCGCATCGCCCGGCGCTCTAAGCGGGACTTTTGCGCTTCAAAGCACGAAACTCTGCCATCGTCATTTCCGCCAATAAGAGCAGTACATTGATATCTCCGACCGTCAGCACACCGTTATCGATGTGCACGGCATTCGATTTCCTGAAACTCATGAGCGTCCGATTCACGTGAACGGCCGTGAGGCCTGTCGCATCGGCAATGTGGCTCTGTTTGAACGGAAAATCGTACCTATGACCTTTGGAGCTGCCGGCCCTGTCCATGCGTGCCAGGAGTCTGAGGATCAGCCGGGCAATCCTTTCTGTCGCCGACCGGCGCCCAAGGTCCGTCACCACATCCTCCCTCTCTGACAAGGCGGCAAAAGCCAGCAGAGTAAGGCGCCGATGCAGTTCGGGTTCTTTTCTGGCCGCGGCGGCGAAGCTTTTGGCATCCAACATCCAACGCCGCACGGGGGTAATCGCCTGAACGAAATATTGGTGATGCGTCGCTGAAGACCCGAAGAGAACCACAGTATCGCCCGATGTATCGAATTCCAGGATCTGCCGACGCCCGTCGGCAAGAAGATCGTATCGCATGACCCAACCTTCCATGATGATACTAACGTCGGTCACTTCTTGACCTTGGCGACTGATGAACTGGCGAGATGCGTCCTCGACCAATCGGGCATTGGTTTGCTCCAAAATGCGCTCAAGCGATTCTGGCCTTATCGATCCGAACAACGGAACATGCGCAACCAGCTCCTGCACTTCGGCGGCGCGTGATACCCTGATCGTCCTATCCCAAGCAGTACTCTTTTCCAAAACGCTGGTATCCAATCAATTTCGTGACCTGAATTCCGATACTTCAGTACACGCCCTTTCTCTGAGTGTGCACACGCACATTCCACCGCCCCAACACGGTGAACGCGGTTTGCTTTTGCCCAATGTGTGCTGCCAAGACTGGCTTCCCAAATACTCTTTTACCGCGTACGTGAAGTAATTCACACTATAATTGCCCAAAGATATCAAATACTTAAGTCAAAGACATAACCTAGTTTATTTGAAGTGATTCGCAACCAAGAAAGCGCAGCAAACTGCGAAATAGGCACGCTATTTTATTCACCCATGTTAATGATCCGGATTAGCGTTCCAGGTATAGAAATTGAGTTAGAGTATTATATTAAAGAAAAACTTGATGAATATTTGGATTTTAAAGTTTTTTTAGTTCGTCATAGTTAATCTTCAAATACAGATTAGCTGTCGAAAAGTATTCGATCGAAAAATGATTTGGCAGGGCCGTTGGCAAATTACAACTAATAGAAGAAATGGCCATAGTCAAGTTAACGGCTTGGTTATTGATAGGTCGCTTGTCGGGCGATCCGACTGACAGACAATGGAGTTTGGGACATGTTGAATGCGCTGGAAAGCGAAACGCTGGAACCGATCGATGAAGCGGGCGTTGAGGGATCGAATGGTCACCGCACAGAAGAAATCTCGATCGATAAATTACAAGAAAAAGTCGCGTCGCTTGAGCGCATGTTTGATGACATGCCGATCAATATCATCACCTGCGATCTGACAGATTTCAAAATCAATTACGCCAACGCTTCAACTTTGCGGACGCTTCGCGGTATCGAACACCTACTGCCGGTTAGTGTGGACGATCTGATCGGGCAATCGATCGATATTTTCCACAAAAATCCCGCACATCAGCGCAAGATCCTGGCGGATGACCGCAATTTACCCCATGAAGCGCGCATCGCCCTCGGCGATGAGGTTCTGGATCTGCTGATTTCGCCCGTGCGCGATTCGTCCGGCAGATACATCGCGGCGATGGTTACTTGGAATATCGTCACGGAATCGGTCCGAGCCGACCAGGAAGCGGCACGTCTTATGGAGATGGTGCAGAACATGCCCGTCAATGTGATGACCTGCGATCCGGAGACGTTCGACATCACGTTTGCGAACAATACCAGCATCAACACGCTGAAGACGCTTGAGCATCTGTTGCCGATCAAAGCGGACCAGCTTGTGGGTCAATCGATCGACATCTTCCACAAGACGCCCACATACCAGAGGGGCCTGCTGTCGGATCCGTCGAACTTGCCGCATCAGGCGAACATCCAGGTCGGCGACGAAATACTCGACCTCAACGTTTCAGCCATTCGGGACCGCGAGGGCAATTACATCGGCCCGATGCTCACTTGGAGCATTGTCACCGATAAGGTGAAGGCGGACGAAGACAATGCACGCTTGATGGAGATGGTGC
This sequence comes from Alphaproteobacteria bacterium, assembly GCA_028279895.1. Classification (GTDB taxonomy): domain Bacteria; phylum Pseudomonadota; class Alphaproteobacteria; order JANQMY01; family JANQMY01; genus JANQMY01. The sequence continues at coordinate 9,663 of JANQMY010000606.1, read as the reverse complement.
AGAACATGCCCATCAACGCCATGATGTGCGACTTGGAAGAATTCAAGATCACCTTCGCCAACCGGACCAGCATCGATACCTTGCGGCAGCTTGAGCATTTGCTGCCATGCCGGGCGGAAGAGCTTGTGGGCCAGTCCATCGACATCTTCCACAAGAACCCGTCCCATCAGCGCAAAATGCTGGCGGATCCGTCGAACCTGCCTCACCGCACCATGATCAAGCTGGGCGAGGAAACGCTCGAGCTTAACGTGGCGGCCATTCGAGACAGTTCGGGCACCTATATCGGCCCGCTGCTCACTTGGAGTGTGGTTACGGAACAGATCCGTGTCGCCGACCGGGTCAAAGAAGTGGTCGGCGTGGTGTCGTCCGCCTCCGAAGAATTGAAAGCAACGGCTGAATCTCTGTCCACATCCGCAGAGCAGACCAGCGGTCAGGCGACGGCGGTTTCAACTGCGGCGGAAGAAGCCTCGGCGAACGTCCAGGCGGTGGCATCGGCCTCGGAAGAACTTGCCAGTTCGACCCAGGAAATCGGTCGCCAAGTCACCCAATCCGCACAAATCGCACGGTCGGCCGTTCAAGAAGCGGAACGTACCAATGACGGCATCAGGAGCCTGGCTGAAGCGGCCGAAGCCATCGGCGAAGTGGTCGGTCTGATCGATGACATTGCAAGCCAGACCAAACTGCTCGCTCTCAATGCGACCATTGAGGCGGCGCGGGCGGGCGACGCGGGTAAAGGGTTTGCGGTCGTGGCCTCCGAAGTCAAAAACCTGGCGGATCAGACCGCCAAGGCCACGAAAGAGATTGGCGAGCAAATTGGCGGCATGCAAACCGCCACCAAGGAGGCGGTTACGGCCATCGGCGGCATCGGTGAAACCATCGCCAAGATCGACGAGAATTCGACCGCAATTGCGTCCGCCGTCGAAGAGCAGAGTGCCGCCACGCAAGAGATTTCGCGGAACGCCCAAGAAGCATCTTCGGGAACGCGCGAAGTGTCTAGCAATATCGCCGGCGTTACCGAGGCTGCCACCCAGTCGGGTGCGGCATCGACCGAGATGCTCCAGTCGGCAACCGAGCTATCGGAACAGGCAACGAAGCTCAGCAGCGAGATTGAATCATTCGTCGATGGGCTCGGCAAGTAGCCCAAGCACTAAGGTGGGACGGGGCTGCCGCTAACCGCAGCCCCGACTACCCAATAAGAAAAGAGTTGGAGTAGAGTTCGTGTCTTTTGCGTCGTCAAACATTCCTCCGTCAGCCGACGGTACACCGGAGAGCGCCCCTCCGCGTCCCCTTACATCACATTGTAAAGGTCCTGCCCGGATCCTCCTCATACTTGGCGGCTGGCTCAGTCTGGCGCTCGGCATTATTGGCGTCGTCCTGCCCATAATGCCGTCGACCGTGTTTCTGTTGATCGCGCTGTGGTGCTTTTCGCGCAGCCATCCGCAGCTTGCTGCTTGGCTTTACAGTCACCCTAGTTTGGGTCGACCCCTTCGGGATTGGCGCGAACATGGCGTCGTGCCTCTGCACGCCAAGGTGTTCGCCACAGTGATGATGCTGACCAGCTTGGGCGTTATCTGGTTTGGCACCTCAGGATCCGTATACGTTATTTCTTCCGTCGGCTTACTTTTTGCGATTGTGCTCGGCTACTTGTTTTCATGCCCGCACAAGCGGCCGATACACGATAGCTATTGAGGCGGTTCGATGGCACTAGCAAAGAAAATTGAGCGTAGCGCAGCGGCTGACCCCATTCGTGTGATGGTGGTCGATGATTCAGCGGTCGTGCGTGGCCTGCTGTCACGGCTTCTTGAGCACGATGACCAGTGCGCCGTGATCGCTTCGGCATCTAACGGTAAGAATGCATTGAAAGTGCTGGAGCGGAACGATGTGGACGTTTTGCTCCTCGACATCGAAATGCCGGTCATGGATGGCCTGACCGCGCTGCCCTTGCTGCTTGAGTTGAAGCCGTCCGTTCAAATCATCATGGTGTCGACGCTGACCACGCGCAGTGCCCATATCGCACTTGAAGCTTTGGCGCTCGGCGCTAAGGACTACATTGCGAAGCCAACCTCGTCCGAGGATATGCGCAGCGACAAGTTCTCCGACGAACTCTTGCGCAAAGTGGCGGCGCTCGGACAAGCCGGGCGCAAGACTAAGGTGTCACCGCGAAAGCGTGTCGATGCCACACCCGCCCGGCCGAAATCAAAGCCGGTCTCCGAATCCCGGCCGTCATTGTATCGGGGCAAAAGTATCGACTTGCGGTCAGGCTTGGTGCCGCATCCCAGCGTTATTGCGATCGGCAGCTCGACAGGGGGGCCCGCCGCGCTCAGCACCGTTGTTTCTGCCATCTCGCCGGAAGTGCAACAGCCGATCCTCATCACCCAACACATGCCTGCGACGTTTACAAAAATTCTTGCCCAACGTTTGGGGAAAGAGTCGGGCCGGCCTTCGGCGGAGGCGGCCAATGCCGAGACCATCAAGGAAGGTCACATTTATGTGGCCCCCGGCGATTTTCACATGACAATCGCCGGCACGCCCACCGCCCCAAAATTCAAACTGCTGCAGACACCGCCGGAAAACTTCTGCCGTCCCGCCGTGGACCCCATGCTGCGCAGTTTAAGCGACATATACGGATCCAAGGTTTTGACAGTCATTCTGACCGGCATGGGGCATGACGGATTGCAAGGCAGCCGCAAGCTCGCGGACCTAGGTGGTGCCGTCATCGCACAAGACGAAGCAACCAGCACCGTTTGGGGGATGCCCGGCGCCGTGGCGACCGAAGGCGTCTGCAATGCGGTCGTGCCGCTCGAGCAAATAGGCGAACTGATTTCTAAGATTGCGACATCACCAGGAGGCGCATTATGAGTCCTGAACATTTCGACGGGTTAAGCCGATTTCTCTTAAGTCGATCCGGTCTATCGTTGACACCGGACAAAACCTATTTGGCCGAAGTGCGACTTACCCCTGTGGCTAAGAAGCACGGCTATGAGAATGTCGACGAGCTGGTTGCGGCCTTGAGCGGATTTGTCAGTGAGCAGATTCTCAATGATGTCATGGAAGCCATGACCACAAACGAATCCTTCTTTTTCCGGGACGAGGTTCCCTTCGACAATTTCCGCAAACTGATCCTGCCATACTTGCACAAGGCCCGCGCAACCTCTCGGCGGCTGCGCATTTGGTGCGCGGCTTGCTCCAGCGGCCAAGAGCCCTATTCGCTCGCCATGATCTTGGATCAAATGGGTGCCCAGTTCGATGGGTGGTTGATCGATATCGTTGCGACCGACATTTCCCAAGAGATGATCACGCGCGCGAAATCCGGGGAATTCACGGATTTTGAGGTCAATCGGGGCCTTCCGGCCGATCTGCGCCGGAGCTATTTCCGCGAACAAGGGACGAAATGGGTGATCAGCCCGGCTTTGAGGAAGAGGATCGATTTCCGCGTCTTCAACTTGCTCGATGATTTGTCGCCGCTCGGCCAGTTTGATCTGGTCTTTTGCCGCAACGTTCTCATCTACTTCGAGCCGGATACAAAAGCGACGGTGCTTGAGCGGATCGTCAAGCTCATGCCGGATGACGGTTTTCTCTCTCTCGGGGCCGCCGAAACGGTCATCGGCGTATCGGACGCGTTTCGCCTGTCCGACAGCGGGCGGGGCCTTTACCGCCCCAACACGTCTATGAAACGGGCTGTTTAAGAAGACTCTGCTGACCACGCATGTTGAGCATTTGAGTTGGTTGTCGCCAACTCACTCTTCAGCTTGCAGGATGTCGCTATTCAAAGGGGCACTGCGCGCGCTGACGCAGCCCCGCTATGAGGATGAAGTAACGCTTTCCTTTGTCGAAGGGCCCGCGTCTCTGGTGGCGCCATCTTCCCCGGAATAGATGCCCCGCAGGGCGCGCATGCGGTCGCCGACGAAACGCATGAACACCTTCACCCGATTGGACGAATAAGTGTCCTCATGGGTCAGGATCCACAAATCCCAACCATCGTCTTCGAACACCGGCGATAGGCGTACCAAGCGCGGATCGGGCTCGCCCATCGCGCAGGGCATGCGGGCAATTCCAAGACCGCCCGCCACCATTTCGCGGATCGTCATGGCATCGTCGCAGCGCGCGGCGACCACCGGTTGCGCCAGGTAAGGGGAAAGGGTGCTGCTGATGGAATCGTCGTCCAGGCCCATAATCACCGGTGTCGGACCCTTCATCGGCTTTTCGGCGGTTGCCGCATCGGCGCGGCTGTATTCGCAATCCGCGCCGTAAAGGGCCCAGCGAAAATCCGCAAGCTTGCGTCCCACCCAGCTCAGGGGCGGCTGCTGAGTCACGCGCAGAACCACATCGCCTTCGCCGCGATTGAGGTTAATTAAATCGTTCGTGCCCTGAACGTTCAGCACAATATCGGGGTATTCCTTGGAAAAATCGTGCAGGATCGGCGCAAGGTGTCCCGCCGCCATCGCCTGTGGGGCGCTGATGCGGATTTCGCCGCGCAGGGATTGGTCTTTGCCTGAGATGCGCCGCTCAATGGTGACCACACGGTCTTCGACCTCTTGCGCAATTGCCAATACTTCGGCCCCGACTTCCGTCGGGTGGTAGCCGTCAGATTCTCTTTGAAGCGCTTTTTCGCCGAGTTCGTTTTCTAGGGCCGTTATGTGCCGCGCGACGGTCGTTCGGTTGACCCCAAGTTCCTTGGCCGCTGCCTCCATGGAGCCGCGCCGCACGACGGCCAGAAAATAGGGCAAATGCATCCAGGTTTTCATACTACCCCCAAGATGTTCTACGTATTCTGCCCGATTGACCGCAAACCCACTGACTTAGATGGGGCATGCCCGTGCATTTTTCCAGCGAGCCTGCGCATTTTTTTCATGCCGAATGAGGCATCGGCCTGGCCCGATTGTGCAGTTCGGCGCTAACTCCTTCGTATTGCTTAGATTTTTTCCGCGCGGGGCAAACCGATCAAAACCGATCAACATGCCGTGCAATTTTGAGCGGAATTCGTGCGAATACCTTACATTTTAAAGGGGCAACCGCGACCCACATATCCAGGTGTTCTTGCTGCAAAAGACCCACATATCCAGGTGTTCTTGCTGCAAAAAATGCACCCTGAGGAGAGAATTCATGAAAACGATCGACGTATTGGCCGGCGCTGTGGTTGCGGGTTCGCTTGCCTTTGCCGCCATGCCTGCTTCTGCCGCCAGCTATACATCGGCGCTAAACGCGTGTTACGACCAGATTGAATCGCAAGCGGGCGACGTGCGCACCCACAAGATGCAAAAGGTTAAGAGCCGTGCAGGCGGGCGCATCCAATTGTGGATTGACACCCGGCTGGAAGATAAGTCCATCTTGCGGTCGTTCTGCATTGCGACGTCCTCCGGTGAATTGATCGCGCTTGAATCGGCACCGGGCAAATGGGCGGGTAAATATAGTTCTGCGCCTTTCAGTGATGTGGCAGCACGCTGAGTGTCTGACTGACCATCGGACATATATTGGCTGTTGCCCAGAGAGAGGCTGCCTTAGTTAGACTGGTCCCTCCCGACCCGCGTTAAGGCCCCTCTCGCCCCTTAGCCGCCACCGTTTTCCGACGGTGGCGGCTTTTTTTATCCGGCAAAGCGTTTGAGAACCGAATAGGAATAATCGGTTGCGTCGCGTGTTCCGACGGTCGGCGGTGCGTCCGGATTGTTGGGGGCGATGAAGGTGCCGGCCATGGCGTCCAGTTCCGGCGACCGTTCGAACACTTGAGTCCAATCGGAAACGGCCTGCCGGTGCCGGATCGCCCAAACTCCATTTCTTTTTTCGAAATTGTCTACATAGCGGCCGGCGCCAATCAGAAAGTAAACCTTGCCGTCTTGCGGGATTTCCAAGAACACCCGGTAGTAACACTCGGAGCCGGCCTCGTCGCCGTCGACGGCGATCTGATAGTTGAAGATTTCATGCCGTGTACTGAGCATAGCCGCATGTACCGGCCAGAGCCATTCCAAAAAACCCTCGGCAGAACCGCTATACAGCGGCGCATGGTCGTCGGTGCCGCCATCGTGCCAGCACGACAGGGTGAGCGCGCGGTCCATACGGTCAAGACCGCGGCAATAGCGCACCAGCACATCCTTGATGTCGTGGGTGGCAAGGACGTCCTCAATTGTGGTTGGTCTGGGCATATGGGGTCTCCTGACGTGGTTTTCGGCACACTACCATGGTGGCGGATTGCCTGATACGCTGACTGGGTGAGTCATGTTCAGGGGAGAACGAAATGAACATCTTTCGCGGAATTGTAGGGGCCGCCTGCCTCGTCTTGCTGCTCGGGGCGCCGTCGGCGATGGCAGAAGCTGAAACAATCGAAATTCCCGCCGACAAGAAGGACGATGTCACGGCGGAGCTGGTTGCGGGGGTGAAAGCCTATCTTGATGGCAATATCGCCGAAGCCAAGTCCACATTGGAATTTGCCGTGCAACTGATCAGTCAGCTTAAGGCCCAAGGGCTCAGCGCTTACCTGCCGGGCCCAATTGGACCTGAATGGACACGGACCGACGGCGATGCGCAAGCCATGGGGGCGGCTATGTTTGGCGGTGGCATCAGTTCGTCTGCCAAATACAGCAATGGGACAGAAGAATGCACTGTTTCGATCACCGGCGACTCGCCGATGATTCAATCCTTCACCATGATGCTGTCCAATCCGGCCATCGCGTCAGCCTCCGGCAATACCATGAAGCGGGTGAATGGCGAACGGGTCATGATCGATGCGAATAATGGCGAAATCAGAACCACGGTGAACAATTTCTTCCTCGAATATGGCGGCAATTGCAGCGAGGAAAACAAGTTGAAGCATGTGGAAGGCACTGATTTTGCCGGTCTGAAGGCCTATCAGTAGCCACACACTGTCGCAACGGTATGGGAGGATTGGACGTGCTTTAACCGCTCAGCGCGTCCAAAGCCTGCCGCATCTCTTCTAAGGATTGGGCGACCGCCGACGTTTCACCCACCTGGGCCCAATAGGCCGAGACGTTGGGGTACGGGGCGAATGGGTCCGTCGCGCCGAATAGGGGCAAAAACCGATCCGCGTAAAAGAGGATGGGCGCTGCAGCGCAATCAGCGAGTGTGAACCTATCTGCCGTGGCATAGGCTTTTGGCGCCACATAGGACTCCAGAAACCCGAGACCCTTCGTCACCGCACCAATGGTGTTCTCGACGATCGCGGCATCCCGGGTCGACGGGTCCAATTGTCCGAACAACGGCAGCATGGCATTCATGACATAAAGGTCGCTGAGGCGCGCAATAAGACCGACCCGCGCTTGCATCACATCATCGGATAGGGTGAGCGCCGGCTCCGGGAAACGCTGCTCCAGGAAGTCGGCGATCACGGCGGATTCGGGAATGACCGTGCCATCGACGTCCAGCGCGGGAATCTTGTCGACCGGATTGAGTGTGCGATAGGTCTCCGAATGCAGGCCGCCCGGTGGGTCCGTCATCGGGATATCCAATCCTTTGGCGCGGATCTGTATGACGACGCGCATGGTAAACGGTGAAATTGCGCCGCCGTAAAGCTTAAGTGCCATTGTGAAAACGCGTCCTCTGTTGTGATGTGCGCCTCATCCTATTGGTTGGCGCGCGCACCTTCAACAAAGCCGGTGAAGGCGGCGTCCAAAACCGCTAGGCTGAGGGTTGGTGCCGTGAACGCTGCGCTCGGGGGAGTTCGCATGTTCGGACTTTACAACAACCCACATGCGCCCAAACCCGCAATTCCTTTTGACGGGCGGGGTGCGCGCCGGTCCCTGCGGGCATTGGCGGAGATGCTGCAGGGGAACGGTTTCAAAGGTGCGCGCGGACTGAGCCGGGCCATTCGGCAAAGCGAGAACCGCCGATTGCTGTTGAGTGTGTTCGGCTGCAGCCCCTTCTTGACACGGATTATTTTGCGGCGCCCCGAAACCCTGCTTGGCCCCTTGGGCCGTGCCCCCGACACACATTTTCAGCGCCTATTGAAGGCGATTTCGGCGCATTCCGACAAGGACACGCCATTAATCGGCGCGGAGATTAGACGCCTCCGTCAAGAGGTTGCGGTGGCGGTTGCCTTGGCGGATTTGTCGGGCCGGTGGGCATTGGCGGAGGTTGTTCAGGCCTTGTCGGCATTCGCAGACACTGTTTTGCGGGAAGCGACACGCCAGCTTTTGTTTGACGCCATCGGGCGGCGGGAGTTCCAGGCGGCCGACCCGTCGGTCCCGGAAAACGGCGCCGGTTTGTTCGTTCTGGCGCTGGGCAAACTCGGCGGCGGTGAGCTCAACTATTCGAGCGACATCGACATTGTCATCTATTTCGATGAAGCGGTGTTGGCATCGCGAACGGACAACAAAGAACGCCGGTTCGCCATTGATTTTGGACGGCGCCTGTTGGAACTTTTGCAGGGAGACAATGGCGAGGGATATGTTTTTCGTGTCGATCTTAGGCTGCGCCCCGATCCGGGATCGACGCAAATTGCGATGTCGACCAAGGCGGCAGAACAGTACTACCAAGCCTATGGCCAGAACTGGGAACGCGCGGCGCTCATCAAAGCCAGACCGGTGGCGGGGGACCAACGCTGTGCGCGCGCTTTTTTGGATCGTATGCAGCCGTTCATTTGGCGCCGCGAGTTGGATTACAACACGATCGAAGATGTGCATGCCATTAAGGGGCAGCTTGAGTCCCATGTCAGATCTGCGGCGCTCGGTTTTGAAGGACACAACATTAAGCTGGGCCGGGGCGGAATCCGCCAAATCGAGTTCTTTGTCCAGACCCAACAACTCATCCTGGGCGGGCAACACCCCGCCCTGCGTGGGCGCGCCACTCTGGACGTGCTGCGGGCACTCACCGCCCACCGTTTGATTTCCAGCCGCGCCTTAACGCAGCTTACGGCGGCCTATGCTTTTTTGCGCCGCCTTGAACATCGTCTTCAAATGATCGAAGACCAGCAAACCCATACGGTCCCGACAGACGCTCAGTATGTGCTGCGGATCGCCAATTTTATGGGCTATCGCCGGCCTGGCGGTCTACAGTCAGCCTTGTTCGAACATTTGCGGCGTGTCGAAGGTCATTATGCTGATCTATTCAAAGATGCGCCCGCGGCCAAAGCCGCTCAAGGGCCGTTGGTGTTCACCGGCGTCGAAGACGACCCGGCCACGCTTGAGATGTTGCAGGGCATGGGTTTCGACGATCCCGCCGGGGTTTCAGAAACGCTTCGCCAATGGCATCGCGGACATGTTCGCGCCACCAAAACCGAACGTGCGCGGGAGCTGTTAACCAAACTGGTACCGGCGCTGTTGAAGGCGTGTGCCGAAACGGGTGACCCGAACGATGCGTTTCGTCACTTCGCCGACTTTGTCGAACGCCTTCCCCAGGGCACGCAGGTTTTCGCGTTGCTACATCATAATGGCGGATTACTGGCCGAACTTGCCCGGCTTTTGGGACGCGCGCCGCGGGTGTCCGCCAGGCTTGCGGCCTATCCATATCTGCTCGAACTGATGATCGCGCCACCCAGATCGCGCCGTTTGGCAGGGCGCGCCGTTCTCCAGCGTGAATTTGGACAGTTGACCTCTTCCCATGAAAGTGACGACGACTGGCTGCTCGCCGCCCGCCGTTGGTTGCGGGAGAAGAACTTTCTTGTCTGTCTTCAACTTTTCAACCGATGGATCGGGCCGGACGAAGTGGCCGAACATT
>JANQMY010000593.1 GCA_028279895.1 Alphaproteobacteria bacterium | reverse complement strand
GGATACGGCCGCGCGGTAGATCCCGTTCCTGGGCTTCCGCCTCGCGCCAGGCCGCGACCTTCTTCAAGATAGCTGCGGCCCGCCGTCCGTTGTGGCGCGCCTTGAGGCGCCGCCAAGCATCTTCGGGGGCCAAATCATAAGTCCCGGGGTTGAGCAGAAGTGCCATTTCCTCGTTGACCCAGGCTTCTCGGTCCGCTTCCTGTATTTGCGAAAACAACTCCTCATAGGCGAAGCGCAAATGGGTGACATCGGCCATGGGATAGGCGAGTTGCTTTTCCGAGAGGGGACGGCGCGACCAATCCGTAAACCGTGACGACTTATCTACCCCCACCTTGAGCGTGCGTTTCACCAGGTTTTCGTAGCTGACCGCATCGCCAAAACCGCACACCATGGCGGCCACCTGAGTATCGAACAGAGGGGCGGGAATGACTTTGCCCAAATGATAAAAAATCTCGATGTCCTGGCGCGCGGCATGGAAGACTTTCTTAACTTTTGTATTGCCCAACAAGTGAAGGAACGGTGCCAAATCGATGCCGTCGGCAAGGGGGTCAACGATCACCTCGTCTTCGGGGCCGGCCATTTGGATCAGGCACAGCTTGGGCCAATAGGTCGAATCGCGCATGAACTCGGTATCGACCGTGACAAACTCGGCCCGGCCCAGTTTTTTGCAGATTTCCTTGAGTTCTTTTGTGGAAGTAATGATTTGCATACAGCTGAGCTATAGCCTATGTGGCATGCGCTGTCGCGCTTGACAGCGATCAAGAATCTATGTGCTTCTTCGGCCGGACGGTCCATCCCCAAAAATCGGCCCAATTGAACAAGGATCCATGACTATGCATGCCTATCGGACCCATACATGCGGCGAGCTTCGCGCCGACCATGTTGGCGAAACTGTGCGCCTTTCCGGATGGGTTCACCGGAAGCGAGATCATGGCGGCCTGCTGTTTATCGATCTGCGGGACCACTACGGCGTCACCCAATGCGTAATCGAGCCGGACAACGAGATCTTCAGTGCGGTGGAAGCCGTGCGGGCCGAAAGTGTGATCACGGTAACCGGGCCTGTCGTTGCGCGCTCGGACGAGACGATCAATACGGACCTGCCCACAGGGCATATCGAACTGCGGATTAAGGAGTGGACGCTTCAATCGGCCGCCGATGAGTTGCCGCTGCCGGTCTTCGGCGACCAGGAATATCCGGAAGAGACGCGGTTGACCTACCGGTATCTGGATTTGCGGCGCGAGCGCATCCACCAGAACATTGTGCTGCGCTCTCAAGTGATTTCGTCGATCCGGCGGCGCATGACCGATGCGGGCTTCATGGAGTTCCAAACGCCGATCCTCACGGCATCGAGCCCCGAAGGCGCGCGGGACTTTTTGGTGCCCAGCCGCCTTCATCCGGGCAAGTTCTATGCACTGCCCCAAGCGCCGCAGCAATTCAAACAGCTGATCATGGTGGCGGGCTTCGACAAATATTTTCAGATTGCGCCGTGCTTCCGCGACGAAGATGCGCGGGCCGACCGCAGTCCGGGCGAATTCTATCAACTCGACCTGGAAATGAGTTTTGCTACCCAGGAAGATGTGTTCCAGACCATGGAGCCGGTGCTGTTCGGTCTATTCGACGAATTTGCCGGGAACCGCACGGTGTCGCCTTTGCCGTTCCCACGTATTCCGTATGCGGAAGCTATGTCGAAATACGGGTCCGATAAGCCCGATCTGTGCAATCCCATCGAGATGTGCGAGGTGAGCGATACGTTCCGCGGGTCCGGGTTCAAGATTTTCGCCAAAATGCTGGAGAACGATTCCACCGCCCAAGTCTGGGCGATTCCGGCGCCGACGGGTGGCAGCCGGGCGTTCTGTGACCGGATGAATTCTTGGGCGCAATCCGAAGGCCAGCCTGGTCTTGGTTACATTTTCTTTCGTGATGGCGAAGGGGCAGGGCCGGTCGCCAAAAACATCGGAGAGGAACGTACCGCGGCGTTGCGCGACAAGCTTGGTTTGAAAGACGGCGATGCCGTTTTCTTCGTGGCCGGCAATCCGAAAACCTTTGCGTCCTTTGCCGGCGCAGCCCGCCTGCGGGTCGGGGATGAGCTTGACCTGTGCGAGAAGGATACTTTTCGCTT
>JANQMY010000584.1 GCA_028279895.1 Alphaproteobacteria bacterium | reverse complement strand
ATTTCAACGGGCGCCTGATCATACCCGGCAACCCGCACGCCGAGCTGCTGACCGGTTGCGGCCCGTTTGTCCAAATCGTTCGAGCCCACGGCCTGGCGCATCACAGGATCGACTTTCTGGGCGTAGACGAGCGCCGCAATCTGCGCATCCGGATTCCCCGGCAGCGGCTGCAGTTGCGCCATCACCGGCGCATAAGAGGGTTCTTGCGCGCGCTCATTCTGGCGGCGCAGGTCCGGGTCTTTGCGCACCCGCCGCAATTGGCTGTTCGTTCGAGACGCCATCTCCGGTTCAACCCTGATGTCTTGAGGCTCGAAGCCGTCTTTTTGCAGACGAACCGTAAAAGTCCCGGCAATGGGCCGGTGCAGGGTGCAGGGGGTCACACACCACTCGCCGCTGCTCACACTGGCGGTTGCGCCCGGCGGCGTCGAGTTGACGGCAATCAAATTGGAGGTCGTGGCGGTGGGCTGAGGAGATGCACAGGCGGAAAGCAGGAGCAGGGAACCGCCCAACAAATGCAATCTACGAAACATGTCTGTCATCCCAGTATATTTATAGTTAATACTTTATGTCTGTATAACGGCTTACTCAACGAAATAATTCCCGCGAGCGTTAAGTATTTGCGCCGCACACGCCAGCAATACGCGTGTTTTTTCCACCAACTCACGCCAAAAGCCAAGTCTTATCTGCAATTTAAGCTAACGCGCCCCGAACCAGGACCGTTAAATCCATGAGCAATACTATCGCCCCGATCAATCCATTTGCCCACCTGGATGTGCCCACATTCTTGTCGGTACAGGCCGAACACCGAAAGAATCACCCGTTTCTCATCTGGGAACCGTTCGAAGGCGAGCCCCGACAATGGTCGTATGCGGAGTTTGATCATACTGTGCGCCGGCTCGCGGTCGGACTGTCCGCACGCGGCGTTAAGCCCGGGGATCGCGTCCTGATCCACATGGACAATTGTGTCGAAATCATCCTGGCCTGGTATGCCTGCGCCGCTTTGGGCGCCGTGGCCGTGACCACCAATGCCCGGTCCGCCGGCAAGGAGCTAGCTTACTTTGCGGATCATTCGCAGGCCGTTGCCGGCCTGACCCAACCCGCCTTCGCCGAGCTGATGAGCCACCATTGCTCAGGGCTCAAATGGATGGCCGTGACAGAGACCGACAGCGACGGCAGCCAGCCGGCAGACCGCCCCGATCAAGGCGCGGAAAGCTTTGAACGGCTTTATCGCGATGCTTCCGATTTCGTCGCCCGCGCCCCCGACTGTTCACTTCCCGTCGGTATTCAATACACATCCGGCACCACGTCGCGGCCCAAGGGCGTCGTATGGACTCACGCGAACGCGCTTTGGGGCGCCAAGGTGTGCGCCGTCCATGAAAATCTGACGGCAGACGACATACATCTCTGCTACTTGCCCCTGTTTCACACCAACGCCCAATCCTACTCGGTGCTGGCGGCGTTATGGGCAGGGGCGACAGTTGTGGTTCAACCGCGCTTCTCCGCGAGCCGGTTTTGGCCAATCTCTCTCAAGCACCGCTGTACCTGGTCGTCCATGGTGCCGTTCTGTGCCCGCGCCCTGATGGATCGGGACGTGCCGAAAGCCCATCATTACCGGTTTTGGGGCAACGGCATATGCGAAGCGCCATGGGACGCGCATTTCGGTGTACGGACCATCGGCTGGTGGGGCATGACCGAAACCATCACCCACGGCACGGTCGGCAATCCATTCGCACCTGACCGCCCGCTTACCATGGGACGGCCGGCACCGGAATACGACATCGCCGTTGTCGACGATCGGGACAACCCGGTGGCTTTCGGCGAATCCGGGCGGCTGAAAATTCGCGGCGTGCGCGGCCTTTCTCTGTTTGCGGAATATCTCAATAACAGAGAGGCAACGGAAGGCAGCTTTGACGCCCAAGGTTACTTCGACACCGGCGACCGGGTGATTTTGCTCGACGACGGCTATTTGCAGTTTGCCGATCGCGACAAGGACATGCTGAAGGTGGGCGGCGAGAATGTGGCGGCATCGGAAATCGAGCGCGTGATCTCCACCGTCCCCGGCATCAGCGAAATCGCGGTGGTCGCAAAATCCGACACCATGCTGGACCAAGTGCCGGTGGCCTTCTTGTTGGCCCATCCAGAAAATCAGGCCGCCGCCGACGCCCTCAAAGAACGAGTGCGGAAGGCGTGCGCCGAGGAACTGGCGGATTTCAAACAGCCGCGCGACATCATCATCCTGGATGCCTTCCCGCGTTCGACTCTGGAAAAAATCGCCAAGAATGAACTCAGAAAGATGCTGGAACAATAACCATCGCGAAGGAACCGACGCCATGAGCACCCCCACCTACGACACGATCTTGTATGAAAAGCGCGGCAGCGTGGCGCTGATCACGCTCAACCGGCCCGACCGCATGAATGCCTGGGTGCGCCAGATGAACGACGAGCAAACCCACGCCATCGGTCTGGCCAACGACGATGCGGATATCGCTGCCATTGTCGTTACCGGCGCCGGTCGTGGGTTTTGCGCCGGCGCGGACATGGAGGCCACTTTCAAAAAACAACTGGACGGCAAGGGCGATGCCAATGGCGGCTCCAACTCGGAAGGCTTGAAATGGGTTTCCGTGGTGCGCGACGCCAAACCACTGATTGCCGCCGTGAACGGGGCGGCCGTCGGCGTCGGCCTGACGATGATCGTGCCCTTTGACGTGATCGTCGCGTCGGAAAACGCCAAATTCGGCTGCTTCTTCGTCAAGATGGGGTTGGTGCCGGAATTGGCTTCCAGCCATTTCCTGGTGAGCCGCATGGGATTCGGCCGCGCATCGGAAATGATGCTGTCCGGGCGGCTTTACGATGCCAGGGAAGCCTTTGAGAAAGGCCTCGTAGATTATCTGTATACGGAAGATAAGTTTCTGAACGAGGCATTGAAACTGGGCGAGAGCTTCGCAGGCAATCCTGTAGGATCCATGCGCATGATCAAACAGCTCATCTCCCAAAACGCTGTGGAATCCGACCTTGGCGCGGTCGAGCGGCGCGAACTAGACCTGCTCAACCAGTGTTACGACACGCCGGAGCACCACGAAGCGGTGAACGCGTTCTTGGAAAAACGCAAACCCGATTTTCGGCGCGTATCATAGACGCTTACTCTTCAATCGTTCGGACTTCCGGATCTTTGCCGGTGGTCCCATAGGCAATCCCAGCGCGGGTTTGTTCTCGGGTGCCGATCAATTGTTGCCCACCTAACCCTCCGGAGACGGCGTATCCGCCATCGACCACATGAGCCTCGCCGGTCACGAAAGCACTGTCGCTACAGGCCAGATACAGAGCCGCCCGCGCAATGTGCTCGCTTTCGCCTTTGTCCGGCCAAGGTTGAACGCGCTTCATGGTTTCTTCCGCCTCTGCAATGCGGCCGCGATGCATGAGCGGCGTAAAAACAATGCCCGGACAAATCGCATTGACGCGGATGCGATGCGCCGCCAGCTCCAGCGCTGCGTTCTTAGTGAAATTGACCACAGCCGCCTTGGCCGCCGAATAGGCCGTCGGTCCGGATCCACCCGTCAGACCCGCAACCGACGCCGTATTAATGATCGCCCCGCCATCGCCTTGGGCGATCATGGCTTTGGCCGCATGCTTGGTACCGAGAAAAACGCCGCGCGTATTGATCGCAAACGTCACATCCCAATGATCGACCTCGGTTTCGGTCAACGGACCGAAGGCGCCACCGACACCGGCATTGTTGAACATCACATCGACCCTGCCGAAACTGGACTGGGCAAGCGCGACAGCGTCGATGATGTCCGCTTCCTCTGCTACGTCGCCCGCCAAAAAGCGGAAGCGGTCGCCGAAGGAAGCCGCGCCGACGCTTTCGGTAAGCTGCGCGCCGTTTTCCGCATTGAGGTCGACGCCGATCACATATGCGCCTTCGTTGAGAAACAGATGCACGGCCGCCCAGCCCATGCCGCTGGCCGCCCCCGTGATGATGGCTACTTTTCCGCCCAACCGTCCGTTCTGATCGGCCATATTGATTATCCCTTCTCTACTTGAGGCACGCCGCTCGTCGACGCCGGTGTTGTATCCCGTTGTTCCAGCTCTATCGTGCCCGATGGTGCCAGCGGGCCGGGATCGACCCCGCCGGCATGATCGACAATGGCCGCAACGCGGTCCTCAATGCTGGGATGTGTGGCAAACAAATCGGCAAATTCATTGCGCGGATTATCCACACACATCTCCATGACGGCGGACGTGGCCCCTTCGATTTCGCCGCGGTTCTCGATTTTGCGCAAGGCTGAAATCATCGCATCCGGATTTTTGGTCAGCTCCACCGCGCCCGCATCCGCGAGATACTCCCGCGACCGCGACAACGCAAAACGAATCACGATCGACAGAAACCAGGCTAATGCAATCAATGCCAGTGCGATGAGAATGGCGAGCGCCGTTCCGTTTCCCTTCCGGTCGCCGCTTGGCCGGCGCGGCATGCCGCGCAAACCGGATCGGAAAATGGCGCGAAACACAATCTCCCCCACAAACGAGATGATGCCGGCCATCACCACGGAAATAACCAAGACCCGCACATCCCCATTGCGGATGTGCGTCAGCTCGTGGCCCAGCACCGCTTCCATTTCCTGTTCGGTCAAATGCGCCTTGAGGCCCGTGGTGACACTGATGGCATATTGTTTGTCGTTCAGCCCCGTGGCGAAGGCGTTCAGCGCCGCATTCGGCACGATCTTCAAGCGCGGCATCGGCACACCGCGCGAGATGCACAGGTTTTCGAGCAGATTGTAGAGTTGCGGATCGTCCTCGCGAGCCAGCGTCCGCCCCCCGGTGACCGCATCGATCATACGCTCATGCCATCGATAGGCGATGAGGATCCAGAGCACGATCAAAACGGTGACGATGGGCGCCGCATAAAGCAGATCCCCCAGCGCGCCAGCGAGATGCATGTCCAGCGGCGCATCGCCGAAGAAGGCCCGCCCCGCCAACGCGCCCGCAAATGTCAACACATAGACCAGAAGGAACAGGCCCGCGATCAGAATGACGGAACGGCGCCGATTGGCCTGAATATGCGTGTAAAGACCGAAGGCGCCCATCACTCGCGGCTCTCTGCCGGATTAGAATTCCACTTTCGGCGCCGCCGCCACCGTGGCGCGGTCTTCGCCCAGGTCGAAAAATTCCCGTTCGTTAAAACCGAAGCTCCCGGCAAACAGAACGGCCGGGAATTGCTGAATGCCCGTGTTGAATTCACTCACGGCGTTATTGAAAAACCGGCGCGCGGCGGCAAGTTTGTTTTCCACGTCGGACAATTCGTCCTGCAACTGCTGAAAATTCGTATTGGCCTTAAGGTCGGGATAGGCTTCCGCCAAGGCGAACAGCTTGCCGAGCGCGCCCGTAAGCACTCCTTCCGCACTGGCTTGCGCCGCCGGCCCCGAAGCAGAGACGGCCGAATTGCGGGCGTTCACCACTTCTTCCAAGGTTTCGCGCTCGTGGGAGGCATAGCCTTTGACGGTTTCGACCAGATTGGGAATCAGATCGTGCCGCTGGTTGAGCTGCACCTCAATGTCCGCATAGGATTGATCCACCCGTTGGCCGAGGGCCACAAGCCGGTTGTAGATCGACACGAGCCACACGCCCACAGCCACCAAAATGCCGATGCCGATGAGAAATTCCATGGGTTGACCTTCCCCTTCTTCATTGCAGTGCGTTATGCCGGAAAAGCCTAGCACGGCGGCTTCCGCCGGGCCACAAGGTGCGATACAGAGGACACCCCTCACGCGAACGGAGTGTGCATGTCTGACTTACAGAAGGAAATCGCCACCTTTCTCGACGCCCATGACCTGCGGTGCGACCCGGCAACCCGCGCGCTTGACCTCGCCAGCGAGTTCGGCGAAGTGGCCAAAGAGATCTTGAAGGGCAGCGATTACGGCAAACGGCCCGTTGACGTCACCGCGGACCTGCGGGAAGAGCTGGGCGACCTGACCTTCTCGCTCTATGCGCTTGCGACCGAACTCGATATTGATCTGGCACTTGCACTCAACCAAGCAGTGAAAAAGTATAAAACCAGAATATCGAGCTATGGAGCTTCGGGATCAGATGTCGAGCAAACCACGTAGGCGAGGCACAAAGCGCCTATCGATCCATCGCCTTGAGATCACTATCCATTAAATCTAACATTTTCCGCCAGTTCTCTTGTTGGCAATGACCAAATTCCTGCAATTCCTGAACAGCCGTAATTGCTTTCATGCACCCTTCGTGGCTGATTGTTCCGTTCCGCGGCGACACAACAGCAGTTTTTCGCACCAGCGCAACCATCGCTTCATGACAATCGAGGTTCTTCTCACACATCAGGGATTTTCTGGCTCGGCTTGAAATCTTGCTCTTGTAACGGGCGGCCTGCTTGTCAGACCAGCCCTTCCAAGCCCCTAGTTTCTCCAGCCTTGAATCGATTTCGCTGTGATAATGAGCTCGCGCGGCTTGGATTTCGTTCTCATACGGAGCGAGATGCTTCTCTATCGCTTCGAAGCGATTTGGACCATTGCAAATGTTCCCCTCAGCACTCACCGGAGATGCCATGAAAAGCCAAAATCCAATGAGAGTTAAAAAGACGCGAACACAAGGCACATCCACCTCACCCAATTAGCATACACAGCCTAAAGCTTAACGCAGCTGCCTTAACAATCCATGATAACTGAGATCATCGACTTCCTTGTGCCATAGCTCGTCACGGTTCCTTCTAGTACCGCGCGACGCGCTGCGGCCCGTCGGCGAGATCCCGATCCGCAGTGAAGACCACATCCATCGACACCGCCGGCGCCAGCTCCAAGAACTTCTGAGCCAATTCTCGGCGTACTTTGTCTTGCGCCGTAAGGTCCGCCAACGGATGGCGTCCGGAAGCGGGCAGTAACACATAGATGTGAATGTAGAGTTCCCGTCCCTGCCAGACCGAGCGCAGGCGAAATTCCGGCGCCCCGTAAGGCTCTAAGACTTCTTGGGCCAAGGCATGCTGATCGTCCCTATCTTCCTGGTCGATCGACCGTTGTGTCAATTCGAACCAGCTTTGCCGAATGATCTGTATCGGAATGATCAGTGTCCCAAGCACCATGGCCAGAACCACGAGAGGGTCCACATAGGGTGAAAACGCGGCATAGTCCGTTTGTTCAACCGCAACGGCAATGACAAAAGCGGCCGCAATGCCTAAAGACAGATAACCGTCGATCATCCAGTCCTTAGCGTCCACGGACAAGATGTCGGACTCTGTAAGGTCCGCATAGCGTTTAATGCGGAAGGCCACCGCGAAACAGCCAACCGACGCTACCAGGCCATAGACCACGACCAAGGCGGCCGCGGTTGGGTTGCCACCGCTTGCAAGCTGCTGCACCGCCGTTACGCCGGACCAAACCAACACGGCGAGGATGAGGAGGCCCTTGAAGAGAACCAACAGCGGTTCAAACATCGCATAGCCGAAGGGATAGGTCTCGTCGCCGGGGCGCATCACGAGGCGCGCCACAAAAAGGCTGAGAAATGAGATCAGAATATCAACCGCGGAATACGCACCATCCAGCCACACGCCGTAGGAATGCGTTATGAAGGCAAAGCCAAAGGCCAGCGCCACGAAGAACACTGCGCCATATATGTTTAGCTTGATGCCGCGATCTTCCAGTCGCGCCGCATCAGTCATGAATCACCCGATTGGTTACGAAGTTTCTTTTTGAAGGAAAAATGAGGGCGCACGCAAGTGCGCCGCGACGGTATCGCGGTCTAGGTCGGCGCGAGTTCCGGGAAGGAATCGACGCCTTTATGGCCGTACCAAAGGTAACCGGACAGGCGTGCCATGGGATCCTCTCAAGCTTATCTCTACCCGCAATGTAATCACGCTATCTGATTTGCCCAGAGCAAGGAAATCACTAAATGAGCCTAAGGCCGAGATTTCCTTGAATTTATTGTGAACCCATCGGACCACCCGCCTTTAAGGCGGGACATTGCCAGCTGCCCCTACCAAGGCAATAGCGTGCCGTCTTGGTGGCGGAATTCCGGCGGCGTATCGGGCCCCAATGCCTGCATTTGTTGGAATAATCCGTCGGCCGCTTCATCCGGTTTGGTGAAACTATCCCAGCCTTTCGCGCCCTTGGTCATATCGGTGGCGACGGTCCCCGGGTGAAGCAAGATCACCGCGACACTGCGGGGGCGAAACTCGTGGTAAAGCGTGACGCCCAACATATTGGCCGCCGCTTTGGACATACGATAGCTGTACATGCGGCCCGACTGATTGTCGCCGATCGACCCCATGCGACTGGTAACAATGCCGATCTTACCACCGAATGCCATATTGTCCGCCAACGCATGAATGACCCGCAAAGGCCCAAGCGCATTCAGGTTGTAATGGTCGAGCATGGCATCGAAATCGAACGCACCCCATTTTTCGAACACACCAATACCGGCCACATGCACCAATTCATCGATCTTCGTATCTGCCACTTGCTCCGTAAGGGAATGAATGGCGGTGTCGCGTGTGACGTCAATTCCCGAAATCACCCGCACATTGGCGAGCGTACCGAAATCTCCACCGGCGAGACAGACGGCCGTCACATAATACCCAGCCGTCGCGTATCTGTTGACCAAGGCGGCACCGATTCCCCGATCTGCCCCCACAATGACTGCATGCGGCATGGTTTTCTCCATCGTGTTACGCAGGCCGGTGTTTGGGCACGCATGTTGCCCTAGGGGATAACGCCAAATTGTGTTACCGCCAAAGAAAAACAACGAGGAATTTTGCAATCGCTTGTGATTGGGTTAGCCTTTTCGTCCGCAAATCTGTCCGTGCCGAGGAGATGCAGTTATGGCCAGCGTTCACACGACCGAGGAACCGCACGAACGCCCGTCCCAAGCCCTCATGATCGCCGAACTTCCCCGGGCCCTATTCGAGGGACTCACCCTGGGAACAGCCGCCCCGCTGCTGATGAGTCTGCCCCATGGCGACGGCCACCCCGTGCTGGTGTTGCCGGGCTTTATGGCCAGCGACCGGTCGACCGAAATCTTACGAGACTTTCTGGAGCGTAAACGCTTCACGCCCGAACCATGGAAATTAGGGCGCAACCTCGGACCGCGCGGCAAGACCTGGGACATGATGCTCGGCCGGGTGAATGAGATTCATGCGCGGTCGGGACGCAAAGTATCCCTAGTGGGGTGGAGCCTCGGGGGTGTCTACGCGCGGGAAATCGCAAAACGCCGACCGGACGCGGTGCGTCAGGTGATCACATTGGGCAGCCCTTTCGGTACCGGCGGCCGGCACAGCAATACCAGCAGGCTTTACCGGTCGCTCAACCGCGACAATCAGGCCGCCCTGCGCGAGCAAATCGCCGCCAATCTGCATCTGCCGCCACCGGTCCCGTCGACAGCTATCTACTCCAAAACGGACGGCATCGTGCCCTGGCGGAGCTGCCTCGAGCCGGAAACAGAGACGACGGAAAACATTGAAGTGCCGGGCAGCCATTGCGGCTTGGGCGTGAATGGTTTTGTGCTCTATGCGATCGCGGAACGTCTGAGCCAGCCGATCGACCAATGGCGCCCCTTTTCCAAAAAAGGCTGGCGCCGCGCCATTTATCGCTAACCAGCAGGAGAAATAGAATGGACTATGTGGACGTCGCGACAGCCCGCGGCATGGATGGATTGCGCGTGGCCTTCGTGCGGGGCGTGCCCAGCCCATGGGGCATGGCCGCGAAAGCTATGTTCGAGCATCACAACATTCCGTTTATTGCCGTCGAACAAAAAGGCGGCCAGGAAAATCCGGAGCTTGTTGAATGGACGCGCCACCGCAACGGCCCCATTGTGATGTACAATGACGAACCGCCGCGTGTGCGCTGGCATGAAACTATGACGCTTGCGGAACGTTTGGGCAGCGGACCAAGCCTAGTGCCAGAAGACATCGACCAGCGTATGCGTATGGTGGCTATTATCAGTGAGATCGCGGATGAAGGCGGCCTGCTGTGGCAAGCGCGGATGGGCATGCTGCACGCCGGATACAAAGCGCAAGGCGATGCCGTTCTCAATACGCCCATGTATCGGGAATATGGCTACTCCGAAGCGGCCTATAAGGCATCGGTCAATCGCATCCAGGACATCTTGGCCATGATCACAGCGCAAGTCCGGTCCCAGAAGGAAGCAGGAAGCCAGTATTTGGTAGGGCCGTCGCTTACGGCCGCCGATCTCTATTGGGCTGTATTCTCGCAGCCGTTCCGGATTTCCGGGCCTGAAATCAACCCGATGGAAGGGCCGGTGCGCGCCGCCTGGGAAGGCGGCGCAAAGCATTGGCAGAACCTAGACGACGCCATCTTCGACCAGCGGGATTACATCTTTGCGAACCACATCAAGACACCGTTGGAATTCTAGAGCATGTCGCGCATAAGTGGGGACCGGTATGCGCAAAAGGCACGCGACAAGATAAAAACCCAAAGCCTGTCGCATGAATCAGCTTAAGCGCGACAAGCATTGGGGATAGAGGTAAAGACCGGGTGCCCAGCCATTGGAGCACCCGATCTCACGTCAAAGCCGACTAGAAACCGACGGTAAGGCCGGAACGCACATAGATCGAATTGATGTCGTCTTCGAAGATACCACCGCCTCCGCCGGCAATCGGCAAGGCATCGAAACGACGTTCACTGGAGGCATTTCGGATTTGGCGGAACCCGACATCGGTGAACACGGAGACAGAATCGGTGAGCGCATATTTGGCACCGCCTGTTACGTGCCAGGTGAACGAGGTGTCGCCGTCATCGTTGAAATTCAAACCGGCATTGTAAAATACATCATGGTTCGTGATCGCAACGCCCACGCCGCCACCGATATAAGGCGTGATACCTGTGTCGAGCAGCTCCGGCCCGTCAATAAACAGGTTGCCCAAAATGCTGACGGAAGAGATTTGGCTGCCTTCGAACACCGTCTCAAGGCCGACACCGTTGCCGGAAAAGTCCAGAGAGCCCACATTGTTCTCGGAGTAGTTGACTTCAATCTCCGTGCGCGGCGTAAATCCGCCAAGGTCGACGTCATTCCACTTGTACCCAAGCGCACCGCCAAAGGTGAACCCCGTATTGAGGTCGGTTTCGGCTGTTGTGATGCCGTTCGTGTAATCCACATCATCTACGGGCACCACCGCGCCGGCAAAAATCGATGCATACCAGTCTTTGTCGTCCGCCTGTGCCGAACCAACAACCGCTCCACTGAGAATCAGCGCGGCTGCTGCCGTGCCGGCTCTGCCGAAACACCCTCGTTTGAAACGTTGAATTGCGTGTAAACTCATGCCTATTTCCTTTTTTTGTTTTGAAGGCCCGCGCAATTTTTCCGGCGCACACCTATTACGAAAAAAAACTACTAACACTCTCATTGCGAGTATATAGCGACAAACCTTTCTTTTGCCGCGAGGGGCCGCCGCCTCCCACGTGTGGTTTGCATTCTTTCTTTATACGGAGAAATGAAAGTCGAAACACACGCGTATCGCGTTTGCCCGCGACGGCGTGCCCGACCCTTCGTTTACCGACGAGACATCGTCATTTGGAGATAGCGATTGCGAACGTCTCGTTCTCCGGGTGGTTCACAATGAACGGATACCTACACCCGGATTGCCAAGCCGACAACGGCTCAATCGCCATCTCATCAATTGTTGAACGCGCGTGAGAAGGCCCTCACCAGGTCTCGATCTAAATCTAAACAAATTTCGATTTTATTCGCCGGAGAAACTGGGTTTTCGCTTTTCAACAAAGGCCGTGACGGCTTCCTGCCGGTCCTGCGTGAGATTGGTAATAGTTTCGTAAGCGATGGCTGCGTCCATCACACTGTGGGCGATCTGCTTCAGCGGAATGTTGGCGGAGGTTTTCGTCCAGCGGACGGCAAAGCGCGGGTTACCCAGAATCTTCTGTGCGATTTCCTGCACTTTGACATCCAATTGATCCGTAGGCACTGCATAATTGATCAACCCCATGGCCGCTGCTTCCGGTGCGGAAACCATATCGCCGGTCAACAACAACTCCTTGGCACGGGCATAACCGATGAGTTGCGGCCAAATCACGGCGCCGCCATCGCCCGCAACCAACCCCACCTTTACATGCGGATCGCCGATCACCGCTTTGTCGTCGGCAATGATGACGTCGCTGAGCAGCGCGATACTCGCGCCAAGTCCCGCCGCCGCACCGTTAAGCCGGCAGATCAGCGGTTTTTCCAGCTCCAGCAAATCGAAGACAATCCGTTTTGCATCGACGCCCAATTCACGAAACTTCTGCGGATGGTCGATCATCTCCTGAAACCAATCCATGTCACCGCCAGCGCAGAAAGCACGGCCCTGCCCGGTCAACACCACCAGATCGCAGTCTTGATCCCGCTGAATTTCCGAAAAGACGCGCGACAATTCCTCATGCAGATCGTGATCGACCGCATTCATGGGACCATTGTCGATGGTCACCGTCAGAATTCGACCGGATGTCTCAAACTTCAGGGTTTTATAGTCTCTGTATTCCACCAGCCTCTCCCTATTTCGAATTGAATTCTCAAGCGCACCGACGCAATGGACACCCAGTGCTCAATTGTCTTCTGTGAGCCGAACAGCTTTCTCGAGGTAAACCGCATGCGCGGCCAGTACAAGTCTTTGGTGATTGCTCATCACATGCATCTGACGTCCGCTCCCGGCTGCAGATCGCTTTGATCCCACCAAACGGTAACTCCCAATTCCCTGAGCCCGCGCCACAACACCCTGGCGTGATATTCGTTCTCACGCGCGTAACACAGAAAGACGCTTGATCTGTGGCCGTTCATAGTCGCCTGGTTTTCCCGAATTGGGTTTCATGGGGCAGCGCATTTTCGATGCGTGGCCATTCAACCCGGTCTCCTGGAAAATCGCAATCAGGCCTAAGGACGAGGCTATAATTGCGTTGCGCCCGGCGCCTTGTCCGTAAGTTTAATGTTGCCCGCCAACTGAAGCGCGCCCGGACCGACCATACGGTGTTGCGTGGCCGTATGGATGTCGCGGAAATGGCGCTGCAGCGAACAATGGCCTTGGACGGACGTGCCACCGCCCGCATCGTAAAGTTTGTCCACCGCTTCCGTGCACATGAACGTGGCTTGGGTGGCTGCCATGCGCAATTGCCGGCGATCTTCAAGTGTTGCATGGTCGCCCGCTTCCAGTTTGTCCCAAACCTCCCCCACCGTATGGGCGAGATATCGATGCGCCCCTTCCATCAAGGCTTCGGCGCGGCCCAGCTCAAGTTGAGTGATGGAGGATTCATTAATCGTTTTCTTCTGCCAGGCCGGGATTTTCTTGCGCGCAAGCTCCGAAAAATCATCAACGGCACGGCGGGCGATACCAAGCGGCACCGACGCGACGGCAGCAGCAAACAAACCGAAAAAAGGAAACCGGTACAGCGGCCCGTCGATCACCCGTTTAGAGCCGCCCAACACGGTCCAACGCCCTTCCGGAACAAACGCATTTTCCACCTCAAAATCGACACTGCCTGTGCCGCGCAGGCCCGATGGGTCCCAATTGTCATGCAGCTTCACCTGCGATTTTTCGAAATACATGACATGCACCATAGGCTCGCCACTGGGGAACCGTTTGATATCGTCGCCGTCTTGAACAAGCGTGCCACCGCAAATCCAGTCGGCATGATGGGCGCCGGACCCCCATTGCCACCGGCCGGTAACTTCCACCCCACCGTCAACCTTTTTGCCTTTGCCGGTGGGTGCCGTGGCCCCCGCGCTGATCGGCACCTGGTTCTTGGCATCGTAAATCTTAGCTGCCCATGCCGGGTCTAAGGCCGCGGACGTGGTGGCCGTGGTGGAATAAATCATAGCAAGCCAGCCGACGGCACTGTCCGCATAAGACGCTTCTTCGATGGCTTGCAATATGTCCAACACATGGCATTCCTCGCCCCCCAGGGATTTTGGAATCGCCATGCTGAACAATCTGTGCTCGTTCAGCTTTTCCACCAAATCTGCGGGCACGCATTTCGACGCTTCGGCTTCATCGGAGCGCTTCTCGATTTCGTGGCGCAGGGCGCGCGCCGCCGCAAGGCCGATTGGCGCATCTGCCTCAACCGCTTGAACCGCTTCTGTCATCGGACTGTCCTTCCTATAGCGAGAGAGGCGTTTTCCAGCCATCCTCGAAGCAGAGCTCGCCGGCCGCGCGACGCTTGATGGGGCCATATCCGCCACCCACCGGATACCCCATCGGCACCGCCGCGCAGGTGTACCAGTCTTCCGGCATGTCGAGCAGCGCCTTCACATCCGGCTCGACCTGGCACAGCAAGGTTGTCAGCACGCAGCCAACCCCTTCGGCACGGCACGCGAGCATTAAGTTCTGCACAGCAGGATAAACGGACCCACCGCCGACAACAGACACCCGGTCCTGTTTTGCGTCGGTAACCGCCATCATCTTCGGGTTGAAACAGAAAATCGCGACTGCCGGCAGCGCGTGAAAGTGCGCACACAGATAATCGCCCGCGGCGATCGTGCGTTCTTCCTTGGCTTGTTCCTCGGGGCTTAGCCCTTCGAAACGTTTGCGGTACATGGCCGCGAATTTTTCCCACAGGGCGCCATACATGTCGCCTAGGGCTTTTTTCTTAGCCGCGTCGCGCACCAAAACGATGCGCCAGGGCTGCTGATTGCCGCCGGACGGTGCCCAAGAGGCGGCCGTCAGAATTCTGTGCATCACGTCATCGGGAATCGGGTCGCTTTTCAGGCGCCGAATGGCGCGCTGGGTGCGCATCATCTCATAGAGGGCTTCAGCCGACATGTTTCCTCCCGGGTTCACAATGATCCGGCGACAGTGGGCTAAGATATTTCTAGAGTCAAGCTCTAGTTTTGTTATAAAATTCCAGATAATATCTCTAGAATATGTCGACACCGCTCTCCTCCCACACGCCCAACCGCCCGACCGGCAGCAAGGCTCAGCGTACGTATAACCGGCTCGCCGACGCGACGCTGGCAGAACTCTGCGATCAAGGCAGCTTCACCGCAGACGCCGTTGCACGACGGGCGCAAAGCTCACCCGCAACCTTTTTCAGCTATTTCCCGTCGAAAGAAGACGCGCTCACGGCCGCCTTTGGCTTCGCGCTGGATGAATTGGTCAATGTGGCGGAAGAAGGACTACGCATTGACGATCTGTTAGATCGCGGACTGGAACCGGTTTGCACAAGTTTCGTTCGGGATGTGATCGCTTACTTCACACGCTATGCCTTGGTGTTCCGGGCGGCCCTGGTGCTGCTGCCTCAGAGCAAACAGCTTCGCGATGCCTACCGTACCCGCCAGTCCCGAGTATTGGCGCATTACCAGCGCTTTATTGAGCGGGGCCAGAAATCCGGTTTCATCCGCCAAGGCGATGCCAAAGTCATAGCCGAAGCGCTGATGGTGACGACTCAAGGGTTGAACAATCCGATGCTGACGGCCCGCCTGCGGCGCAATTTACAAGCCGAATTGTCCCGCGTTTTACGGATTCACTTGGCGCCGAACGACTGAATATTTTTCTAACCCATTGAATTATAGGACTTTTTATCTCCGCGCCGCCGCTCACGAAAACGCGATACAACCTGGCTTGTCCTTACGTCTATCAGTCCTTACCATCCTGCGTGGCAGGACTGGGTAAACTGATAAAGGGTATGTACGTGTCTAAGACTAAAGAACGCCAAAAACTCCTCGGGAAGCTATCAAAAGGCTTAGTGTATGCGGCGCCGCTCTTGGTGGCGGGCGCCTTTACGACCGATGCGTTTGCGGAAAGCAAAACGCTGGTGGTCGCTGAAGCAGAAGCTGAAGCCAAAGCAAAGTCTTACGGTGCAGAAGGCGAAGCGAAAGCGGAAGGCGAAGCCAAAGCGGAAGGCGAGGCTAAAGCCGAAGGCGAAGCCAAGGCTGAGGGTGAAGCTGAAGCGGAAGCATCCGCCGAATAATCACCACACCAATGATTTGATTGCGGGCGGTGGCGGCACAGGCGGTCACCGCCCTCATCTTGTTCGGACAAGCTTTTTCAGTCGAGTGCAAGCTGCGCCTTAAGGCTTTGCGCGGCCTCAAACGGGTCGCTAAAGCGCACGCGATAAGCGGGCAATCCGTTTAGCCAATCGACGAACTGTGAACTGTCGCTATCGCTGCCCGCGCGCCGTGCATAAAGCCGCGGCATAACCTCCGTTATCGGCACACGCTCCGCTGTCGTGGCTGCGTCGGGATCATAATCCGGCAGTACCACACTGTGAACGTTGAGCGCGCTGTGCCCCGCTTGCGTTGAGGCCGGCATCAGCCTGACGCGTTGACCTATCGCCATCTCATGCACGCCTTGCAGCAGACGATCGCACAAAGCGTCTCCATTGGCGGCGCCCCAGCAGTCGTCCAACCAAAGTGGAAAGGACAAGGGTGTCAGTTGCGCCACGTCCCGAGTCATCACACCTCCGCCGCCATAGCTGCAAGCCGGTAGTATCGACCCGAGCGCACAGGCCAAGCTGTCCCAGCGGGCGTCTTCATCACCGACGATCATAACCGTCTTGTCCGATGTGGAAATGTAAGCGCATTTCATCAAGATCGCGTCCGGCCTGTGCGCCGCTTGCTCACGCCAAAGCTCGCCGACCAGCAACGGCACCACACGGCTTAGCCGCACATCAGAGGCAACAACCCGGACATTGCCCAGCATCGTGTACCCTTGGGCGCCCCGAACAATATCGATAGCGGTGTTTGCCGCCGAACCGGGCGCCGGGCAAGCCTCCGCAAGACGTCGCAGCCGCTCGCCGACGGGGGCGTGGGTGTAGCGGACTGTGCAAGCCCCGCTTCCCAAAGAAAGTTCCTGGCGTCCACACCAGGCGTCGTCGGGGGCGGCGTGTTTTTCATCCGGAACGCGGGACACCTGCCTCTCGTGGCGCACCAAGCCCTTGTGCCCCCAATCCGAAATCGTATCCCACACATCCCGGGCAACCTGGGCACGCGGCGCCCCAGTTTGTTCCGCCAGCTGATGGATAATATCCGGAATCGCCAGACCTTCGGCCATCTGCAACCAAATCCAGCTGGCTGTGGGGTTGGGGACGAAGAACTGTTTTGACGCGCCGGCGTAAAGAACAAGTGCGTCGTCGAGGAAAAACTCCTCAACTTGGTCGGGCACAAGTTTGAACGTTTTATCCGGCTGCGCTCCCAATTGTTGTGCCAAGACCACATCGCTGTAGCGCGGGACAGGAAAGGCCTCCAGGTAGCGTGCAGGGTCGTTGCCCGGGTAAACGCAACGAAAATCGCCCAGGCGCTGGCGTTCCCATTCCCATTGGGCCAAAATGCCGTCTTGTTGTTCCAATGCTGACCAATCCGGCACGTCTTCATTTGCCCCGATCATCTTCACCAAATCGAACACCAGCTGCCGCTTGATACGCCCTTCGTCGATGCCGCCATGTTCGGGCAAGGCGCACACGTCGAGCGAGGGACTTAAATTACACTCGAGGATCCAGGGCTTGAGATCCGCATCCAACATGCAGTCCAATCCGAAAAGCTCATAACAGCCATCCGCATGCACGTTCAGGGTTTCCATGCGCCAGCGCATGCGCTCACGCACCGACATCATGGTCAGGACGATCAGGTCCTCCAACTGCTGAAAGATCCGGACGTCGTCATGACCCTGGTCGCGCAGCCATTTGCGGTAATTCGCAAAAGAGATAAAGACAACTGGCGCCGACGCTTCTTCATTGTCTTCGTTCACATCCGGATTGGTCAGGTGCACGAAGAGGTTCTTGAGGCTGGCCGGGTCTGTGGAGTATTTCTCCGACGCTAGTTTTGCAAAACCTTCATTGTACCAATAAACCCGTAAAGGATCGACGGACCGCAGCACCACATAGCAACGCAAGACATATTTGTGACCGTCATAAAGGTGGGGACGGTGCAAATATTCTTGCACCATCCACTCGTCTCCTTTGGGCGCGACCGCTGCATCGTCCAACACTTGAATGCCGCGGCCGCGTGACAGCCCCTTAGGCTTTTGGATCCACAGTTTGCCTGGGTCGCGCGCTGCCGCTTCTTGCAAGTCGAAATAGTCCTGCGGCATGGCATAGACATGGGGGAAGAAATCGAACCGCTCCGCCAGCGGGTGCCCATCCAGCCGCTTTTTTGCCGTGTCCAACGTGTCGAACAACAAGCTTTTGACGGTCACGCCGTTGTTGCCGGGAATATGGTTGACTGTCCTGCCGGGCGCCAACCGCTCGAAAACGGCGTTTTCCGGCATGCCGGTATACCAATAGGCATCCCAGTCGTCGGCGGTGCCCTTCTCCCAAAGGTCGGACGACAAGGCCGCCTCGAACGCATCGTTCTGGCCCTTTGAGATTTGGCCGCCATACCAGTATTTGCGCCTCGGGGCGTTGGACTTGGAGGTCATAAGGCACCTTTTGTGACGAATCCCGCCGATCGGGACAAACATGCGGGCGCAACGCCCACCCGGGAAAAACTGTGCCACGGGTGATACGCACGGCCACTATCGCTTTGAATACTTACCCGTTTTTCTTGGAAGAAACGCGTTTTGGGGTCATAATAATTGCGTGATTAGCCTGAGGCAGGCACGAGGTGAGGGCAGTTTCCTATGTCGTTCGCTCGGTGCCCTGTCGGGCGTACAGGCTTGCGTATCGCGCGAGGCGCCTGAGCGGGCTCGAAGGACATGATGGATCGGGGGGGGATCAATGTCTTTTCTGAGAGGTATGGT
Source organism: Alphaproteobacteria bacterium (assembly GCA_028279895.1). Lineage (GTDB taxonomy): Bacteria > Pseudomonadota > Alphaproteobacteria > JANQMY01 > JANQMY01 > JANQMY01. The sequence continues at coordinate 665 of JANQMY010000584.1, read as the reverse complement.
TTGGTCACTGGCGGTGGTGGTTTTCGCCACGCTCGGGGTCGCGGGCGGCCGGTGGGCAGGATATCTGCCCGGCCCCACGCAACCGCCTGTGATCTCGGACGGTCCGGACATATCGGCCTGCGAGGACGTTGACGAACTGACCGTCGGCGGCATCAATGAACGCGTGGTCGCGCTGTACGCCCTCGGGGATATGACATGCGCCAAAGAACTCGCCGACCAAGCCTTTGAAGATGCGCAAACCAGCCTCGGACGCACCGACGGGGCCTATATCGACGCGTTCAACAATCTTGCCCGCCTGGAAGCCGATGCAGAGAATTGGGAGAAAGCTTCCAGCCTGTTCCAGGAAGTGGTCAGTATCTACGAAGATGAAGGCCTTGACGACCGCGACCTTGCCGAACAGGCGCGCTTTCGACTCGCGGCCGCGTTAGGACAAGCCGGGCGCCCACAAGAAGCCGAACGGATCTATGCCGATGTGCGCGCAGGGCGCGAGGTCCTCGCCGCAGAAGTGCCGGCCCCGTCCGGTGAGAGTGAAGCCGCTCCGCCGCCGGCGGCGGCAACCCGTGGCGTAGGCCAGTCCGATGCGTCCGGGCACAGCGAAATCGATGTCTTCTTCGGCACCGACCGGGCCCCGGAGATCGAGCAAGGCAGCATTCAGTACACGGCGC
>JANQMY010000559.1 GCA_028279895.1 Alphaproteobacteria bacterium | reverse complement strand
GGGGCGCCGCATGTGGCGTTTCTGTCCATGCCCAAAACCATGAACCGGGCGAACGCCATCGATTTAGGCATCTTTCTGCAATCCATCATGTTGCTGTTCACGGAACGGGGTATTGCCTGCTGCGCGCAGGGCGCACTGGCCGCCTTTCCCGAGCCGGTGCGGAAAATCGCCCAAATCCCCGAAGACAACGCCATCATGTGCGGATTGTCATTCGGCTATGAAGACCCGGACGCGCCTGCCAATACGGCGCGCATGGATCGTGAACCTCTCGAAACCGTCGCCAGTTTCACCTCTTAGAGACAGCGCATGTCCGGTTCCACCCCCTTCGATTATGTGATTGTCGGCGCCGGCAGTGCGGGCTGCGTGCTGGCCAACCGGCTGAGCGCCAATGGCCGCCACCGCGTGCTGTTGCTGGAAGCCGGCGGCAGCGACCGCAACCCGCTGATGCGCATTCCCATCCTGGGCGCCTTTCTGGGGGTGCGAAACCCGAAATATGACTGGAACTACCGCACCCTGTCCGACCCCAGCCGCAACGACCGCAAAGATTATTGGCCGCGCGGCAAAGTGCTGGGCGGGTCGAGCGCCATCAACGGCATGATCTATGTGCGCGGCGACCGGGACGACTATAACCATTGGGCCCAGATGGGAAACAAAGGCTGGGCCTTTGACGATGTGGAACCCTATTTCCGGCGCATCGAAGCGCATGAGTTCGACGCACCGGACTACGGACAAGACGGCCCGGTGCGCGTGCGCCCGACCCATGGCGCCCATCCGCTGTCACACCTGTTCATCAAGGCGAACCAAGCCTTGGGCGTGCCCCACAACCCCCACTACAACGGCACGACCCAAGAAGGCACTTGCCTGTTGTCCCTCACCAATTCGGGCCGCGTACGCTATTCCAGCGCACAGGCTTATTTGCAGCCGGCGCGGCGGCGGCGGAACCTCACCATTCGCACCAACTGCCTGGCCACGCGGCTTTTGCTGGAAGGCCGGCAAGCGGTGGGCGTTGAATTCGACCATAAGGGCCAAACGGAGACCGTGCGCGCCGCCAAAGAAGTGATCCTGGCGGGCGGGTCGATCAATTCGCCGCATCTGTTGATGTTGTCGGGCATCGGCCCGGCGGCGCATCTTCAGGACATGGGCGTGCCCGTTGTGCAGGATTTGGCCGTTGGCGACAATCTGCATGAACACCCCGCGCTCATGATGCAAGCGGCGACCAGCATGGCGTCTTTCAACACCCAGCTTGGTCCGCTGAATCTGGTGCGGCATGGCTATGACTGGCTGGTCCATGGCCGGGGCATGCTGAGCACCGTGATTTTTCAGGCGCTGGCCTTTATCAAAACCGACGCTGCGCTGAGCCACCCGGACATTCAGCTTCATTTTGCGCCCTGCGGAATTATGTCCACCGACGATTCGATCGGTATGCTGAAGGAAAACAGCTATTCGATCCAAGCGAATGTGAACCGGTCCCGCAGCCGGGGCACTTTGCGGCTGGCGGACCCCTCGCCGACGACACCGCCGGCCATTCAGGCGAACATGCTGGGGGACCGGTACGATTTGGAAACCCTGATGGCCGGTACGAAATTCATGTTCCGCCTGTGCGACGGCGACATGCTGGGGCCGGTCACGAACGGCACGATCATCCCCCGGAAACGCCCCCGAACGGACGACGAATGGGAAGCGTTCGTGCGCGGCTACACCATCCCCACCTACCACCCGGTGGGGACATGTAAAATGGGCACCGACAAAAGCGCGGTCGTATCACCCGACTTGAAAGTGGTGGGGATCGAGAATTTGCGGGTGGCGGACGCATCCATCATGCCGCAAGTGATCAGCGGCAACACCAACGCCGCCGCCATGATGATCGGCGAAAAAGGGGCGGAGATGATTTTGGCCGACGCATAAGCACTCGGGCCTGTGAGTCTAGCAGGCTGCTGAAAAGGTCATGGTCTTGGGAACTCATGGTTCGAGACGGCGCTGTCGCGCCTCCTCACCATGAGGTTTTGTTTGTTTTCCTCATCCTGAGGAGGGCCGACAGGCCCGTCTCGAAGGATGAAAGTGACTCTTTCAGCAGCCTGCTAGTGCGGCGGACGGTCTTTC
>JANQMY010000526.1 GCA_028279895.1 Alphaproteobacteria bacterium | reverse complement strand
GCCGCGCGCTCGTCCAACGTCAGCTCAACAACATATTTGATATTGGCCAAAACCTGCCTCCTCTTCACACGAATCGGCAAACAGGGAATCAGCCCACGCCCAAAACAGCAACATGTTAAATTAATTGGTACAGAGTACTAGAGCGGTATGAGATAAGATGGAACCATTCTGCCGAGGTCGTTTTGCGTCAGGACCAAGCTGTCCGGCGCAGGCCATACTAAGGGCATGATCATGTTTCTACGAAACATGATCATGCCCAAGAGTCTCTGTTTGTCGCGCGATCGGACGGTTAACCGGTTCCCACTTAACCTGATCGCGCTCTAGCGGATCGGTCCGCCGGGCGGCAAACAGAATTGATTCTATCTTATCTCATACCGCTCTATAGTAACTCGGTCAGCCGCGGTAACGCAGCATTTGCATTGTAGTGTTGCGAGGCCAAACGTGTACGGAGTGACCTGGACACGCGTTGTTGTGTCAAGCCGCTTTTGAAGGCGCGTTTCGGGGGCCGCCGCAACAATCGAATTGAGGCAATTTGGGCCAGCAAATCAAATGTGCCTGCATGAGTGTCAAGAAAGATACCAACGAGGAGCGAAATAGTTGGAAACCTTGAATTGTCTGAGAGGCAGGTAGACCCGGCAAAAACAACAATTCTCTTTGTTCCACGCGGGTAGAGGGTGAAATCGGTAGTCTATTGCGGCCGGGAACAAGAACTGTGTTGCCAAGAAACAATTGGCTGGCCTAGTCTTACCGAATCAAACGAATGTGTCCACAAGGTGCTGGATTTCCTTAGAGAATTGCATAGTTGGATATCCGAGGTGGCAGATCTATTTGTATCAAAATTTGAAAGCATTGCTCGGGATGGGCGTTTCGAAAGGCCTTGGTATTTGCGTCAGGTCGTCCTCGGAAAGGTCTATCGCTCGCGGCAAAGTGCGCTAAACGTCGAATGATCGAACAACTGCAATGAACTGGCGAAAGACCCACTCAGAACTTTCGTCATATCTAGTAACAGACGAACTTGATTCGCAAATTATATCTCGGCTTCGCGCCGAACCCGAGATTCTGAATTCCCGCCTTAGCACTGAATTAAGCGTTTCAAACGCGACAATCGGTACACGGCTGAAAAAGTTGAAAGAAGCCGGCATGCTGTGCGTTGTCGGATCTACCGACATGCGGGTTGCGGGATTCGGCGCGTTCGCGTGGGGGGGCGTCGAGATCGCTCATGGTAATTCACAGGAAGAAGATGAGGTTGCGCAGCAGCTTGCCGGTATCCCGGAAGTGATCGCAATCGGATCGCAGCTGCATCAGGCTCAGCTGATGTTCCAAATGATGGGTCGAGATGCCGCTGACTTGGCAAGAACGATCGATGAGAAGGTGTCGACTATAGAGTCTGTATCGTCGATTGAGTTGCGCGTAGTGTTGGCAACCTATAAGCGGAGCACCGACATGGGGCCGATCGTTGCCCCTTACCCGAACTTTGAAACACGACTGTTGGAATTAAAACCGACGGCGCTCGCAAAAAAATTCAATGATCGCGAGTTAGCCGTCCTTGCCGCTCTACATTGCGACGGCCGGATGAGCCTCCGGGAAGTTGCGCGCATCACCAATATTCCGGAAAGCCAAGTTCGGTCTGCTTCGAAAAAACTGTCGGAAACTCCGGGGGTCATAAGCTTTCAAACCGCCGTGCACCCACAGGCTGTGGGGCACCGAGCAGTGAGTTTGGTATATCTAAGCGTGGACTACAAGTTTGTGTCGGACTTCGTGAATAAACTGTTGCCGTTTGAAGAAGTCAGCCATCTGTCCCAAATTAGCGGACGCCATAATTTTGTTGCGGTCATCAATGCCAGAAGTCGCCCGCAACTTCACGGATTCATAACGGAGCGGTTGCGGACGAGCGACATCGTCAAAAGCTTCGAAGTCATTGATCTGATTCGTGGATATAAGTTTGATGCCGCGTGGCGCGAGCCGATCGTCCAACTTTGACAGATTTGTGCTCGACATTCGAGGCTATTGCGCTCTGCCTATCTGTCCGGTGCCGTCCTCTGATGCACCATTCAGCAAAATCGTCGGCATACGATTGCCGCCACAAGGATTGACGGCTCTCTCGAAGTTTGCGACGCCCCTTTTGCCCTCTACATTGAGGTTGAATGCATTTTCAAATCCTATCCACTCATCGAGGTTTACTGTCGTTCCGCCCATGAGATCCGTATACTCAAGATCAATCCGCCTGCCGTTCACCGTTTGAAGGTATCCGGTCACTTTGCAGTACGTGACGCCATCAACTTCCATCCAGGGATATAGATTCCAATCGCTCAGCGGCGTGACAGTGCCGTGCTCAACGATGTAGCCAAGTTTAATCAGCGGCCGGCCACGCATTGCCGCCGCGGTGGCAAAAAATGAAAATTCCTCGCCGACCGAGCCATTTGTCCATGTGCTTGACTGAATATTGGCAACGTCGCGTGGTCCCCAAGAGTGATCTCTATGCCCAAGCCCTGAAACGTCAATCGTTCGATTGCCAATTTCTACTGTTCCTTTGATGCGGCCGGCCACCTCAAAATGGTGAGGTGCAGTATCTTCGGACATGTTTTTTGCTATGTCGCTTGGTGCAACTTCATCAAATGAAACAGCGCGATAAAGATCTTCGAAGCTCAATTCCATGCGAACGTCGTCTTGTTTCATTTCGCAATCGAGACCGCCTTGCTCCCTTTGGCGAAAACTGAGTCGCTCGACGGACCAATGACTTTCTCCTCTCATCGCGTCCGAAAAGCCAACTTCGCTGCTGACACGGCGCGTATAGCGTCCGGTATCGTCGATCACCACGTTCCAGATGTGTGCGTTGCCACGATTGGGTTGATGCGCAATTCGATGAAACCCGCACACGCGTTGCTTCGCGTCGGCCCACCAAAACCATTGCGACTCATTCCAACTTTTTTCCGGTCCGACAGAAACGGGTGTGGCGGATTCAGACTCGTTACGCGGCATCTCAGTCTCCTTGGTCGTGCTTAGGCTTGGGTCAGCTTCTTTTCAAATTCTCCGTCGAGAACATCCTGAAGCAGAATTTCAGGTGAGTACTGTGGGTGCGCCATTGAGGCGGCGATAATTTCTTCCGTTACATCAGGGGAAATGCTCAAAACGCGGTGTGTAAATAACAGTGCTGCAAGGGCCGCATACACCGAATAATAGAGCACGGCGGCAAGATCCACTTGGTGCACGTACACATCATCGTAGATTTGAATTTTCTCCGGAACGCTCGGCCATCCTGGCAGTGACAGACCGCCCGACCGCCTGATGCTGAATTCGTCCATGATCAACCACCAGGCAAGATCCTTTTCCGCGTCACCAAGGCTTGACATATCCCAATCAATGAGCGCGGCGCATTCGGCGCCCACAAACATTGAATTTCCGGGCCGAGCATCTCCCCAAGAAATTGCCAGACGTGACTCATCCCGTCTGTTGTCGGACAACCAATCGAGGGCTTTGAGAGCAGTCGCGTACTGCTTGTCACCGCACGCCCATGCGCTGTAGCGCCACCAATAGTCAATCATCCAGTCGAGGTGACTGCCCGCTTTCTTTGCTCGCTCGTTTACATGCCCAAAGTCGAATTTCGAAACATCCAAGTTGTGAAGCGTCGCAAGCGCCTGCAGGTTACTTTCAGCAAGTCGTCGTTGATCCTTACGGTCCATGTCGGCAACCCAGCCCGTTTTGTGAAAACTTGGGTCGTCGGAAGGCACCTTTGCGTCGAGAAAATCCATCACATAGAACGGCGCGCCCAGTATTGAATCGTCCGACTCATAAATGTGCACATTGATGAGCGGTACTCTTGTGGCCTGAATTTGCTTTTGAAATGTAAATTCAGCCAAAAAGTCGTGATCCATATGAACGACATATTCTGTCGGTTTTTTACGAAGAACGTATTTGCGGGTTGTCCCAGTCTTTGCGTGTTTCAATGCAAAGACAAAGATTTCGCCGGCACGACCATTGGCGCTTTCCGAGATTGGCTGCACATCGCTCAACACGGTCTGCCCATCGTCGCTTAGGTTTTCGTTGCACCAATCTGCGAAAACATTAGTGGATGTGCCAAGAACCCGCATTTGGCCTTTTCGGCCCATAAAGTCTTCAGCCAATTCCATTGGAGCTACCCTCACTTTCCTCCAAATTTCGGATCTGGGCCTTTTGCCGCGATTGCCAAAACCAGATCTCTTCTTCTCTTAGAAAATTCAGCGGACAAATCTTCTGCGTTGCCGAGTACGTTTTTAAAATGAATGGCGGGCAGTCCACTCGATTTCAAAGGTTCCGCGTGCCTAGGGTTCCCAAGATTGCCGAGAAGCACTTCCGAACTTCGTTCACAAATACGGTGGGTTGTTCCATGGCAGCAAAATGGCCCCCTTGTTCCAGTTCGTTCCAATAAATTAGATTGGGGAATCGTTTTCTTGCCCATCTCTCCGACGTGAGCAGAACTTCCTTTGGGGACTGTGTTAGGCCTGTTGGAACATCAATCGGCGCGCCCCAATCCGCGGATCCTCCTGATTCCCAGTAAAGCCGCGCCGCTGAAGTCGCACTCTGGCTGATCCAATAGATCATGATGTTGTCAATCAGATCGTCACGCGAGAACACATTCTCCACATGATCTCCGCAGTCGGACCATCGCCAGAATTTTTCGATGATCCAAGCTGCCAAACCCGTCGGAGAATCGTTTAACCCGTAACCAAGCGTTTGCGGTCGTGTCGATTGTATTTTCGCATATCCCGACTCAAACTGGTCAAATCGAGCGGCCGCTTCCAACGCCTTTTTCTCCTGGTCGGTCGGGTTGTCGATGGTTTCGGGGTCGGGCTGCACCGTGGGCAGATTGAGATGAATGCCACGGCACTTTTTGGCGTGATGTATGGCCAAACTGGTTGTCACCATTGCGCCCCAGTCGCCGCCCTGTGCAAAGTAGTGGTCATAGCCAAGGCGCTGCATGAGCTCGTTCCAGACGTGGCTAATCCGTTTCGAATACCATCCCGTCTCGGAAGGGTGATCCGAAAATCCGTAACCGGGTAGAGAGGGGCACACAACGTGAAAGGCCAGTGGTTCCTCGTCTTCACGAGGAGTCGTCAGGCCATTGATCGATTTGAGAAATTCAATGAACGAGCCCGGCCAGCCATGAGTCAAAATGAGGGGAACGGCACTTTCATTTTTGGATTTGCAATGCACAAAGTGAATGCCGAGCCCATCTATTTCTGTGCGAAATTGGGGCCAATTGTTCAGGCGTTTTTCGCGGGAGCGCCAATCGTACGAACGCGACCAGTACCGGCAGAAATCGACCATATAC
>JANQMY010000456.1 GCA_028279895.1 Alphaproteobacteria bacterium | reverse complement strand
TTCGCTTCGGCGAAGGCAGGCACGACCAACGGTGAATCCCCATAGCGTTTTGGGGCATGATCATGTTTCCGTGAAAAGTGATCATGCCCTAGAACCGGCCGGTCAGCGTTGCGCCCCAAGTGCGTGGCGTTCCGATGACTTCAAACGTGCCGGCGAGAAAGCCTTCGAAGGCGAAAATCGAATAGTGCTTGTCGCCGCAGTTACGGCACCACAAGGCGACTTCCCACCCGTCATCGTTGCTCTGCACGGCCAGGCGGCCATTCACCAGGCTGTAACCGTTTTGTATCGCGGTTGATGAAAGCGCCGTCGAATCCAGATTCGTCCGGGACCTGAACGAAATCTCGCCATGCCCCACAACGGTGACGCCGGTATTGGGCAGCGGGTATCTGTAGGTTCCCGACAAATTGCCGGCCCATTTGGGCGAACTCGGCAATTGAGAGTCCCCCAATACGGCAAAGCCGTTGGTCACGCCGTCATCAAAGTCCGCGTCGATAAAGGCAAGCCCGCCCGCCAACAACAGACCTTCCAATGGCGAGACCACAGCATCGACCTCCACGCCGCGCGAGCGGACCCCGGATACATTGCTCAAAATGAACGACACACCATCGAATGACTGAAGCTGGAAATCATTGAACTGCGTCAGAAATCCGGTGACGTTGAGCGTTGCGTTGCCGTTCCAGAATTGGCTGCGCACACCGATTTCATAGTTGTTGGATGTCTCCGAATCATAAATCGGATCTGCCGGCACCAGCGCCGTCCCGGCGCCCCCACCATCGATGTTTGCGCCGCCCGCTTTGAAGCCGTGAGCGAACTTGGCATAGGTCATGATGTCATCGGTCCAGTCAAAGTGAAGGGCCACTTCGCCGGTCCACTCTTCGTCCGTAAACCTCTCATCATCGAGTTCAGTGAAATTCCCTTGGAAACCGATGAGATTGTTGCCAATTCCAGCAACCGTATTATCGACCGTGTTGGCGATCTTCCGCTCACGGTTAAACCTTGCACCGCCCGTCAGCGCCAGACGGTCGGTTAAGTTGATGGTTGCATGGGCGAACCCGGAATAGCTGGTACCGTCCGAGCTGCGCGTTTGAAAACCGCCGCCATCAGGCGGTCCGGCAAATGCCGTCGGCGGTAGCGCCGCCCCAAAAAGCGACGAAAAGAAGCTCAAGACGGTTTGCGTCTGAGTTTGGGCCGGGAAGTTGGCCATTGACCCGATCGTTTCCTTGGAAAAGTAAAACCCGGCCAGCCAGTCCACAGAATGAATCAGGGGCGGATCTTCCCAGAGTCCCGCAATGCGTGCTTCTTGCGTGAACATTTCCTGATCGAACGTAAAGTCGGTCAAGAAAAGATCTACGGCCGTATTGTCCCCATCCTTAAGAGCAAAAGACTCATAATTACGGTAGGCGGAAATCGAGGTGAACGTGGCCGGTCCAAAGTCCCAATTGACTTCCGCCGAGATGCCGCGGTCCGAAAATTCGCCGCGCGCCCCATCATTCAAGGATGTCTCCAAACTGGGAGGATTGGGCGGATCGATCAGCACACCGCCCGTGGCCAAAGATAGCGGACCGAAAAGTGCGGAGGGGACGGGTCCGTTAGCACTGCGGAGCGCGACCTGTGTGGTTTCGTCCGCCTCGGACCAATCGCCGATGATCAGCACATCGAGCGAATTCGTGGGTTCCCACAGAATCTTCGACCGCACATTCCATCGGTCGAGATCATTATAGTCGGCGCCGGACGTCACATCGGTGATCCATCCGTCGCGCCGGCTATAGCCGCCGGATACGCGAAGGGCCAATTTGTCTTCCATAACCGGTGCGTTGACGAAAGCGCGGATACGTTTTGCATCCAAGTTTCCGAATGTTGCTTCCGCCATGCCTTCGAATTCATGGGTCGGCTTTTGCGTGATGACGTGAATAGCGCCGGCGGACGTGTTTTTCCCGAAGAGTGTTCCCTGCGGACCACGCAGCACCTCAATCCGGTCGATGTCGACCAGGTCGCCCACACCCAAGCCGGACCGGCTTCGATAAACGCCGTCCAAGAAGAAGCCCACAGCGGATTCCAAACCCACATTCGTGGAACTCGTGCCGACACCGCGCATATTGATGATCGTCGACTGGCCGAAAATGTTGACGCTTGAGACCGACACGCTGGGCGACAGGGTTTGGAGGTCCTCAATTGTCAGAAGGCCCGCCATGCGCACTGTTTCGGCGGAAACGGCCGAGACCGCTCCCGGAATATCTTGAAGGTTTTGTTCCCGCTTTTGCGCCGTGACGATGATCTCGTCGAGTTGCCCATAGGCAGGACTTTGACCGGCTGCCGAAACAAGACCGGCCGTCAAAAGAGCAATAGATCCGAGCTTGGTTTTGCTTGTTTTCATGACCATCTCCCCGCGTCTCCCAACACGAAAACTTCTTTTTGTTAGTTAAACTACCGTATGGTAGTTTTTGCCCTCCTGTCAACAGTCTTTGCAAATTCGGCGGCAAGCCGTACGAAAGCTGGGCCTTCTAAAAGGAACACCCGAGAAGCAAGCCGGCGGTCGTCGGCGTACAGAGAGAAATAGATGTGCCCATGCGCCCAGCGACCTTTACGGCCGGGGCTCTAGAATTGCCGCTCCAAAAAAGGGGCCGGGCACACGCAGGGGAATGATGGTTTAGCAGGCTGCTGAAAAAGTCATGGTCTTAGGAACCCATGGTTCGAGACGGCGCTATCGCGCCTCCTCACCATGAGGTTTTTGTTTGTTTTCCTCATCC
>JANQMY010000451.1 GCA_028279895.1 Alphaproteobacteria bacterium | reverse complement strand
TCAGGCCAAGGTCCATGACAGTGCCCATAAGCATGTAGCGGGCACCGCACATTATGTGGACGACCTGCCCGAGCCACCCGACCTGCTGAATTTGTATATCGCCATGAGCGAACGAGCCCATGCGCGCATCGTCAAAATGGATCTGTCGAAGGTCCGAGACGCCTATGGAGTGGAGGCGGTGCTGGCCGCCGAGGATATTCCGGGGACGAATGATGTGGCGCCGGTCGCAGGTGACGACCCGTTGTTTGCGGATGGGGTCGTGGAGTATCATGGCCAATCCTTGTTTGTGGTTGCCGCGGATACGGTCGAAAATGCCCGCGCAGCCGCGAAGCTTGCAGTGATCGACTATGAGGATCTGCCGCACGCCACCACCATCGAAGCGGCGCATGAGGCAAACTCGTTCATCGAACCGGCGCAGACCATGAAACTCGGTGACAGCGCAGCGGCGCTGCATTTCGCGCCGCATCGTCTCAGCGGACGGTTTTATGTCGGGGGGCAGGATCACTTTTATCTGGAAGGACAAGTGGCCCTGTGCTTGCCGCAGGAAGACGGTGATGTGTTGATCCACTCGTCGAGCCAAAATCCTAGTGAGGTTCAACACCTTGTGGCCCATGTGCTCAACCGGCCGAGCAATGCGGTCACGGTGGAAGTGCGTCGTATGGGTGGGGGATTCGGCGGCAAGGAGACACAGCCGGCGCTCTTGGCAGCCGCGGCGGCGTTGGTGACTACTAAAACCGGCAGGCCCGCCAAACTGCGGCTCGACCGGGATGACGACATGGTGCTGACCGGCAAGCGCCATGATTTTGAGATCAAGTTCGATGTGGGATTCGACGATGACGGGGTGATAGAGGGAATCGAGTTCGACTTGTCGTCGCGCTGCGGCTATTCCACCGATCTTTCCCGGGCGATCAACGATCGCGCCATGTTCCACTGCGACAACACATACTTCCTCAAGAACGCCACCATCGTGTCGCATAGGTGTAAGACGCATACCGTTTCCAACACGGCATTTCGCGGCTTCGGTGGGCCGCAAGGCATGATCGCCATCGAGCGCGTGATGGATGCCATTGCGCAGCAATTGGGTGCAGATCCGCTGGACGTCCGGCAACGAAATCTCTATACGGCAGATGGCCGCAACACCACGCCCTATCATCAAACGGTGGAAGAGATCGTGGCGCCGGAAATGATGTCGGCGCTGGAAGCGCAGGCGGACTATCGTAAGCGGCGGGACGAGGTGCGTGCTTATAATGCGGCCAGCCCAATCCTTAAACGGGGAATAGCGCTTACGCCGGTCAAGTTCGGCATCTCGTTTACCACCACCCATCTGAATCAAGCGGGCGCCTTGGTTCATGTGTACACGGATGGTAGTATTCATCTCAACCATGGCGGCACGGAGATGGGGCAGGGCTTGTTCGTCAAAGTGGCGCAGATCGTCGCGGATGAGTTTCAAGTAGATCCCAACCGCGTCAAAATCACGGCGACCAATACCGGTAAAGTACCCAACACCTCTGCAACCGCGGCGTCTTCGGGGACCGATCTCAACGGCATGGCGGCGCGCGATGCGGCCCGCCAGATCAAGGACCGTTTGATCAAATTCGCGGCTGAGTATTATCAGTGCCAAGAAAGCAAGATTGAATTCGTCGACGGTCAGGTGCGGTTGGAGAACCAAACCGTCTCTTTTGAAGATCTGGTGCAGCAGGCCTATTTGGCGCGCGTTTCGCTTTCTTCAACCGGTTTTTACAAGACGCCGAAGATCCATTATGACCGCGCCAGCCATCGCGGACGGCCCTTCTATTACTTCGCCTATGGGGCAGCGGTATCGGAAGTGGTCATCGACACGCTCACGGGGGAACACAAAGTGTTGCGCGTCGATATCTTGCATGATGTGGGCAAGTCGATTAACCCGGCCATCGATATGGGGCAGATCGAAGGCGGGTTTATTCAGGGCATGGGATGGTTGACGTCTGAAGAACTGTTCTTCGATGACGCCGGGCGGCTGCGCACTCACAGTCCGTCCACGTATAAAATTCCCGTATGCAGCGACCGGCCCAAGACCTTCAACATCGAAATTTGGGATAAGGGGCAAAATCCCGAACAAACCATTCATCGCTCTAAAGCCGTGGGGGAGCCGCCGCTGATGTTGGCAATCTCCGTTTTCTCGGCCCTAACCGATGCGGTTGCCAGCGTGGCGGATCATAAAGTCATGCCCATACTTGACGCACCCGCGACGCCAGAGCGCATTCTGAGGGCGGTGGACCAAGTCCGGTCGGATGCCGGCATTTCCGCTGTGGCGGATATATGACTGCTTGGTGGGCATACGCTTTGTCCGCGCTTAGCCGGAGTGATGAGGCGGCGATGATTACCGTTGCCGATGTATCCGGATCTGCGCCGCGCGAAGCGGGAACACGGATGATCGTCACCGCGGAGGCGCAGTGGGGCACGATCGGCGGCGGCAATTTGGAATTCCAGGCTCTCAAGCAGGCCCGAGAGCTCTTGGAACACCAAGATTCGGATTATCGGGTGGCGGACTTTCCCTTGGGCCCGGAACTGGGACAGTGTTGTGGCGGTTATGTGCGGCTTCTGATCCACCGTCTTACGACCGCAGATCGGGTGTGGGTGGAAAGCCTTAAAAGTCAGACCGATGCGGGGCAAACCGTCATTCTTGAGACAACTTTGGAGGATCGGCTGTCGCTTCGCCACGAGATAACAAAGGCCAGCGCGGCGGACAGCGGAACCCCCACCGTTTCGTCGATTGGCCCGCCGGGTGTTGCGCACGACGAAGCTGCCGCACCTCGGACGTTTCGGCAGAGGCTGTCGCCGCCAACGGCGCAGATTGTCCTCTTTGGCGCCGGACATGTGGGGCAGGCGGTTGCCCGCGCCCTGGCTCCCTTGCCGGTTTGCGTAACCTGGATCGATAGCCGTGCGGACTATCTGCCCACAAAGGCTGCAGATAATACGAAACTTGTGCTGACGCCCGATCTTGCGGGGCAGGTGGCTAAGGCCCCGGCCGGGTCACTCTTTCTTGTGTTCACCCACAGCCATGATCTGGATTATCAGGTGGTGCACGCCGTCTTACGCCGAGAGGATTTTCGGTATTGCGGCCTCATCGGCTCACGCACGAAACGGGCAAGCTTCGAGCGCCGACTTCGCGATGCCGGCATTTCACAGCCCACCCTAAGCCGGCTGGTGTGCCCCATCGGCATGGCCGGTTTGAAGAGCAAAGACCCCAGCGTGATTGCGGTCGGCGTGGTGGCCGAGTTGTTGACCTACATAGAAGCGGATCAAAAAGGCGCCGAGGGAGCTGTGGATCATGGACATTGATCTAACGGCCTGGTTGAACCTTGCGCTGCGCTGGCTGCATCTCATCGCCGGTATTTCCTGGATCGGCGCGTCGTTCTACTTCGTTTGGCTGGATAACCATTTGCGCCTGGCGAAAGATCCAAAGCCCGGTGTGGGCGGCGAAGTTTGGTCCGTACACGGCGGTGGATTTTACCACAAACAAAAGTACCTCGTGGCCCCGGAACACATGCCCGAAGAACTGCATTGGTTCAAATGGGAGGCCTATACCACTTGGCTCAGCGGCTTCGCGCTGTTGATTCTGATCTACTATTTTTCCGCCGACGTCTTTCTGATCGATCGCTCGAAAGTCATTTTGAGCGAACCTCAGGCGGTGCTACTGGGCCTGTCCGTGATCGCCGCCGGGTGGCTGGTCTATGACGGCCTATGCCGCAGTTCGATCGGACAGAATGTTGTGCTGTTCGGGATCATTTGGTTCGCGGTGCTGACACTTGGTGCTTTTTTTCTGGTTCACGTGTTCAGCGACCGCGGGGCTTTCATTCACATGGGGGCCATCATCGGGACGGTAATGGTGGCCAATGTGTTCTTTGTCATTATCCCCAACCAGCGCAAAGTGGTGGACACGTTGGCGGCCGGGGGACAACCCGACCCGGCACTTGGGCAGCAAGCCAAACAAAGATCGGTACACAATAACTACATGACCTTGCCGGTCTTGTTCACCATGATCAGCCTGCATTACCCGATGATCGTGGGTAATCCGCATAATTGGATCTTGTTGGCTGCCATCAGCGCCGTGGGCGTATGTATTCGCCATTTCTTCAATCTGCGCCACACGGGGCAAGTGCGCTATGAATATGTGGCCGCCAGCGTGGTGGGTTTTGTCGCTGTGATGGTCTATGCGTCGGCTATGCAAAAAATTGGGGCGCCCGTTGTGGCTGAGGAGGAAGCGACTTTCGCGACCGCGCAAAGCATCGTCATTCGTCATTGTGCGAATTGTCACGCAACAGTTCCTACCCATCCCGATTTTGATGTGGCGCCGGGGGGCATTGCCCTGGAAGAGGCAGACGCGATCCGGCAATATGCCAACCAGATTTACGAGCAATCCGTCGCTAGCGATTTGATGCCGCTGGGCAATGAGACAGGCATGACCGACCAAGAACGTGCGCTGTTGGGTAAGTGGATTGAAACCGGTGCGATTATCGAAACCACAGAATCCACGGTGTCGCGGGCGGAAGGCCAGTTTCATGATTGACGCGCCGGACAAGCAATTCCAACCGAAAACAGTCGTGCCGACGGCGCTGACCGCGGCGCGCTTTGCAGAATTCGGCGATGTGATTGAAGTGGCAGGCGCCTCGGACGTGCGCCAGATCAATGAGGGGCACACCACGCGTTATCACGATTTGGCGCGTTTGGATCTCGACCGGAACCAGGGCTGTCCGTTGATGTCGATCTTTCGGTCTGTGCCCAAACCGGCGCCGGTCGAGATTCGGCTGATGGAACGGCACCCCCTTGGCAGTCAAGCTTTCATTCCTCTGTCGGGCCATCCCTATCTGGTGGTGGTGGGGCGCCAGGACCCCTCGGATTTGGAAGTGTTTTTGGCCAGTCCGGCACAAGGCGTGAACTTTCACGCGGGGACGTGGCACCATTATTCTTTGGCGCTTGTTGCACCCAGCGATTTTTTGGTGATCGACCGCGGCGGCCCAGGCGATAATCTTGAAGAAGTTGAATTGCCCCAACATCAGCGTGTTCGCATTGACCTAGCGACCGCGCCCCTGCCATAGGCCCCGCCATGGATGCTTATCGAGCCGCCATAGTTCACATGCTGCACGATCCCTCTCAGGGTCGCGGGGACACGGCGCATGAGTATTTTGCGGATGGTGGGCTGCTGATCGACAATGGCGTCGTTGCCGCCGTTGGGGCCTGGGCCGACATAAAACGCCAGATGACCCGCGGCACGCAGGTGCATCAGTTCAAGAACGCGCTGATCGTGCCGGGCTTTGTGGACACCCACATCCATTATCCGCAAATCGATGTGATTGCGTCGTTCGGCGTGCAATTGCTGGATTGGTTGAACAATTACACCTTTCCCGCAGAACAAAAGTTTGCCGATCAAGCCCATGCGGCGGCGATGGCCGATTTCTTTCTGGATGAGTTGCTGAAGAACGGCACGACCTGTGCCCTGGTGTTCGCCACGGTGCACAAGCACGCCACAGACACACTATTTGAAGCAGCCTCAAAAAGGCGTATGCGGATGATTGCCGGTAAGGTCCTGATGGACCGGCACGCCCCAGCCGCTCTGTGTGACACACCGCAATCGGGTTATGCGGACAGTGCGGCGCTGATCAAGAAATGGCATGGCAAAGACCGTCTTTCCTATGCGGTCACGCCGCGTTTTGCGGTGACCTCGTCACCGGAGCAACTCGAACTGGCCGGCCGGCTGCTGGGGGAGCATAACGGCGTCTACATGCAGACGCACATGTCGGAAAACCAAAAAGAGATCGATTTGGTGCGCGAGCTATATCCGGATGCGCCAACCTATTTGTCCGTCTATGGGGGCGCAGGGCTTTTAGGCGAACGTTCCGTCTTTGCCCATTGCATTCATCTGGACGATTCAGAGTTTGATGGGCTTGCCCGCGCGGGCGCCGGCATTTCTTTTTGCCCCACGTCGAACCTTTTCCTGGGAAGTGGGTTATTCAATCTAAACCGCGCGGTCTCGGATGGGATCAAGGTGGGGCTGGGGACGGATATCGGCGGAGGCACCAGCTTTTCCATGTTCCAAACCATGAACGAAGCGTACAAGGTGTGCCAGTTGCGGGGCAGTCCGCTGGACCCGTTACAGTCCTTTTACCTCGCCACCCTTGGCGGTGCGAAGACGTTGAATCTAGATGATCGCATCGGCAATTTGTCGCCTGGCAAAGAAGCCGATTTTCTGGTGTTGGATCTGGAAGCGACGCCCTTGTTTGCTCATCGCATCGCGCTCGCCCCATCCATCGACGAAAAACTCTTTGTCATGAGTATTTTGGGCGATGACCGCCTGATCGGTGAGACCTATGTTCACGGCAAGCGGGTCTACGCCAAACCTCTCCGCCCGGACACGATCACAACCGCTAAATAAAGCAGACAATGACCGATTTCAAAACACCTCTGCCGCTTGTCGAACTGCACTGCCACATTGAGGGGACCGTGTCTCCGGAAATGGCGCTTAAGCTGGCACGGCGCCACAATATCGACCTGTCCCACATTTTGGACGGTGATGGGAATTACCTGGCCTCCGACTTTGCGGAGTTCATCAAATCTTACGATGCTATGGCTCAAGCCATTCGGACGGCGCAGGACTATTTCGATCTGACCTATGACTATTACGCGAAGGCCGCCAAGGACGGTCTGTGCTACGGCGAAATTTTCTTTTCACCGGCACATCCGGAACCGTTCGGCCTGACCTATGAGGCCTATGTGGACACGTTGAGCGCCGTCGCCGACAAGCTGGAAGCGGATTTCGGATTGATCGTCCGCTACATCCTCACCTGTGTGCGCCATGAAGGGGTGGAGCATGCGGAAGCCACGGCGCGTTTTGCGGAGAAACATCCGCACCCGAAGGTTGTGGGATTCGGTATGGCCGGTCACGAAACCCAGGGGCATGCGTCCGAGTTCAAGAAAGCCTTCGACATCGCCGAAGGTGCGGGCTTGCATTTGACCTGCCATGCGGGGGAACTGGCCGGGCCGGAAAGCATTCGCGCGGCACTCGATGCGTTTTCCTTGAAGCGTATCGGTCACGGCGTGCGGTGCCATGAGGACCCGGAGTTGGTGACTGAACTGGCGGATCGCCAGATTCCTCTGGAGCTTTGCCCGAGTTCAAACGTGTTCATCGGCATTTTCGGGTCGCTGGACGATCACCCGTTCCGGGATTACTTCGACCAGGGCCTTAAAGTCACCCTGAACACCGACGATCCGGCTTTTTTCGATACGGATATACGGCGGGAATATGAGCGAATTGCCGACACACACAATTTGTCGCCCGCTGATTTGTTAACAATCAGCCGTAATGCTGTTGACGCAGCGTTTTGCGACGATGCTACCAAACAGCGCCTAAAGGCACGCCTGGACGATTGGGCGGATAACTGCCTCTGAAACAGGCAGATTTTGTTGCAAAATTGACACAGACGCCATTTCGTTCAGAACTAAGGCAAATGCGTCATTTTCTTCCGTGAAACGGCTGTGTAGTTTTAACCTTAATGCGTGGAGACGTGAGCCTCTTCGCTTTTGTCTGCCTGTTTCGGTGAGCGGTTTTTCCCAGAAAGGGGCGGGACAACTGGGCAAAAAACAGCGTTCGTTGGCGTTCTTTGAGATTTCCAACGGAATGTTTGTAAAAAATTTGGCGCCGGATTGTTAACAAAAAAGTAGGAATTGTTGACAATTTAAGTGCAAAGGGCCGGAGGCCGCCCGCAAAAACTTATCTGGGATCCTTTTGGGGGTAGACATGACATCTACGACATCTTCCAAGCGGAATGCATGGAAATATTCCGCAAGCGCATTAGCGCTTGCGTTAACTGCCGGGTTTGCCGGCGAGGCATCGGCGCAGATCGACGAAATCATCGTGACCGCGTTGAAGCGCGAACAAAGCATTCAAGACGTGCCGTCTTCAGTGGCGGCGATTTCCGGCGAGAAGCTCGATGTGATCGCATCCGGTGCGACGGACATTCGTTTCCTGCGCGCCCGCGTGCCGAGCTTGAACATTGAATCGTCTTTCGGCCGGACGTTTCCGCGTTTCTACATTCGCGGTCTTGGGAACTCGGACTTCGATTTGAATGCTTCTCAGCCCGTTTCGCTGGTGTATGACGGCGTGGTTCTCGAAAACCCGATCCTTAAAGGGTTCCCAGTTTTCGATCTTGACCGTATTGAGGTACTGCGCGGCCCCCAAGGGACGCTCTTTGGACGGAACACCCCTGCTGGGACAGTCAAGTTTGAAAGTGTCAAGCCGAGCCATGAGTTTGACGGCTATGCTAGTCTTGGCGGCGGCCGGTTTGGCTTTATTGACTTTGAAGGCGCCGTCGGCGGCTCGCTCGTCGAGGACGTGCTGGCAGCGCGGCTGTCAGTTCTTTATCAGCGTCAAAGCGACTACATTGATAACACGTTTACTGGGCAAGATGATGCGTTGGAAGGTTTTGATGAATTTGCCGGCCGATTGCAACTTCTTTACACGCCGAATGAGAACCTGAGCGCACTGATTAACGTGCATGGTCGGCGTCTGTCGGGAACGGCCCGAGTATTCCGTGCAAACGTAATTGATGCGGGCACAACGGGTCTGAATTCAAACTTCGACCGTTTCTCGGTCTCCCAAAACAGCCCAAATTTCCAGGATGTTCAGAATCTTGGCGCTAACGCCACGATAGATTATGATTTTGGCAGCCATACGCTCACCACGATCATTGGATACGAAAGCGGCGAAATCGAAACGCGCGGCGATATCGATGGCGGAACTCCGGCGGGACCGGGCTTTATCCCGTTCCAAGCTGATACACAAGATAACATTCCACAGCTCGATCAGTTCTCGACAGAGGTAAGGTTGGCAAGTAACGAGTTGGGCCGGATCGATTATCAGATTGGCGCATTTTACTTCGCGGAAGAAGTGAGCATTTCGTCGTTCTCATTCTTTGATCCAGCGGGCCCTCCATCGATTGTCGCTTTGCAAGAGCAGGACGCCAACACGTACGCTTTTTTTGGCAATGTTGATGTCGATATTACTGACCGTCTCAAGCTCAATGGTGGCGTACGGTGGTCACGTGACAGCAAAGACTTCATCGCAAGCCGCCCAGTGTCCTTTAATCCCACTGTTGTGCCAATTACTGCATCGACAGACGATGGAGTGGTTAGTTGGGATGCCAGTTTGACCTATGAAGTCAATCCGGACTTAAACGTCTATGGGCGGGTTGCACGCGGCTTCCGCGCACCAAGTATCCAGGGGCGAATTCTGTTCGCGCCCGGGGATGGTACCGGTGGGATTACAGATACTAGCAATGGCGTTACAATTGCCGATACAGAAACGATCCTGTCTTTTGAAGGCGGCTTCAAAAGCACCTTTTGGGATGGAAAGGCGCGTGTCAACTTGTCTGGCTTCTACTACGAAGTTGATGACCAGCAGCTTACGGCGGTTGGCGGTGTAATTAACATTGCAACCTTGCTCAATGCAGAAGAAGTGCAGGGCTATGGGTTTGAATTTGACGGTGAGTTCAATCCAATAGAAAACCTTTTCATCACTACCGGTACCAGCTTCAACTTTACGGAGATTCGGGATCCAGGCCTTGGTACTACTCTGGGGGCGGCGGCAACGTCGTTGGATCCTTTCTTGCCGAGCGGTGCGGTTAGCATCAACGGAAACAGTCTTCCCCAAGCCCCGCGCTGGATCGCAAACGCCACATTGCGCTATGGCGTTCCGGTGCCAAACCTAGGAGGCGAGTTGTACTTCTTCACCGACTGGGCGTATCGCAGTGAGGTGTTCTTCTTCCTCTATGAATCGGCCGAATTCCAAGATGATCAGTTGATCGAAGGTGGCGTGCGAGTCGGTTATGTGGACGAAGAAGAAGGGTGGGAGATTGCCGCCTTCGGCCGCAACATCACCAATGATGAATCGCTGACGGGCGGTATCGACTTCAACAACCTGACAGGCTTTGTGAACGAGCCGCGGGTCTGGGGTGTTGAAGGTATCGTTCGCTTCTAAGTGCAAGCGGCCTGGGTCTTTTTAGGGCCCGGCTCAAATAAGGATTGAGGGGGCTCGGCGAGTTTTCGCCGAGCCCTTTTTGTAAACACCATAGAGATCAAACCGATGTCCGACATGACCGCCTTCATCAAAGGCCTGCCCAAGGCCGAATTACACATGCATTTGGAAGGGAGTTTGGAGCCGGCGCAAATGTTCGCATTCGCCATGCGGAACAAGATCGATATTCCCTTCAAGACCGTCGAAGACGTGCAAGCCGCCTATCAATTCACCAACCTCCAAGACTTCTTGGACATTTACTATCAAGGCGCTCAGGTTTTGGTGACGGGGGAAGACTTCTACGATATGACGTCGGCCTATCTGCAGCGGGTCGCGGAAGACGGAGCGTGGCACGTGGAGGTGTTTTTCGACCCCCAAACCCACACGGATCGTGGAATCGAATTTGCCACGGTGATCGATGGCATCGTCGGCGCGCTTAAAGACGCGGAGGATAATCTGGGGCTCTCAGGCGGCCTCATCATGTGTTTCCTGCGTCACCTGTCGGAAGAGGCGGCGTTCGACACCCTCAAACAAGCTGAGCCCTATACGGACGTTTTACTCGGCGTCGGCCTCGATTCGTCCGAGGTCGGCCACCCGCCGTCAAAATTCGAGCGGGTGTTTGCGGCCGCGAAAGAGCGCGGCTTTAAATTGGTCGCTCATGCGGGGGAGGAGGGGCCGCCGGCTTATGTGCACGAAGCGCTCGACCTGCTGAAGATAGACCGCTTGGATCATGGCAATCGTGCGTTGGAGGATTCGGAATTGGTCGACCGCTTGGTGCGGGAGCAAATGACTCTCACCGTATGTCCGTTGTCCAATCAAAAACTGTGCGTTGTCGATCAGCTTACGGATCACCCGTTGCGCCGCATGTTGGAACTGGGGTTGCGCGCGACGATCAACTCTGACGACCCGGCCTATTTCGGCGGCTATTTGGCGGAGAATTATTCTGCTGTCACCGAGGCGCTGGCTTTGGAAAAGGATCATTTGATCACTCTGGCGAAAAACAGCTTCTTGGGGTCGTTTCTTGACCAGCCGTCCATCAATGCGCACCTCACAGCAATTGACGCCTATGCGGCGGCGACCTAAGAAAGATATCCATTTACAGGTCTTTGAATATAAGGGCTCGGGGTGGGGCCGGCGACTCTGCGGGCCCGTGGGTCAGTCTTACAAGGAGATGTCATGCGCATCTGCGTCTTTTGCGGATCAAGCGCCAGTGTGAGCGATCATTACAAGCAGGCAGCGGCTGCCTTCGGCCATCTGCTCGTTAAGAACGGCATTGGATTGGTCTATGGCGGCGGCTCCGTGGGCCTCATGGGCGCTATTGCAGATGCGGTGGTGGAGGCCGGTGGAGAGGTCATCGGAATCATTCCCGAGAAGCTCGCAAAGGCGGAAGTCGCCCATGAATGCGTGCAGGATTTGCGCGTGGTAACCTCCATGCATGAACGTAAAGCCCTGATGGCCGACCTGTCGGATGCCTTTGTCGCTCTGCCGGGCGGCATTGGCACCTTTGAAGAGCTTTTTGAAGCGTGGACATGGGCGCAACTCGGCTATCATCAAAAGCCCTGCGGGATTCTCAATGTGGCGGGCTTCTACGACAAGCTGGCGGCGTTTCTCGATCAAGTGGTGGCGGATGGGTTCTTGAAACCGCACCATCGGGGCATGCTGATCTTTTCCGACGATTCCCAAGCGTTGCTGGATCGCATCCGCGCTTACCATGCACCGGAGACCGATAAGCTGATTGAGCGCAGCGAACTCTAGCAGGCTGCTGAAAAAGTCATCTGGCCCCTTCGAGACGGGCCTATCGGCCCTCCTCAGGGTGAGGAAATATAACAAAACCTCATGGTGAGGAGGCGC
>JANQMY010000419.1 GCA_028279895.1 Alphaproteobacteria bacterium | reverse complement strand
AGGCCTCCGGCCAATCCGCCGCGCCCCAACCCGACTCCACAAGCTTGATGCGCCAGTCGAGCAGCGCCATGTCCGGGTCCCAATTTTCTGTCAGCCAGTCGCGCACTTCCGCGCGCAGCGCTTCAAGGTCGTGTGCCATCATCAAATCCCCATCGCCTGCAGCATCCGTTCCCGGTGCTGCGACGGCGTTCCCAAAAAGACTTCCGAGCTTTTCGCGCGCTTGAACCACAGATGGGTGTCGTTTTCCCAGGTGAAGCCGATCCCGCCGTGAAACTGAATGGCTTCTTTGGCCGCCTGCAGATAGGCTTCGCTGGCGGCCGCTTTGGCCATGCTGGCCGCCGCCGTGGCCGGCTCTCCACCGGCGAGGATCTGGGCCGCCAGATAGGCCGTCGCGCGGGCAAGCTCGACGCTCAAGAAAACATCCGTACACCGATGTTTGATCGCTTGAAAGGAACCGATGGCGCGGCCGAATTGAACGCGCAGCCGGGCATAATCGAGGGTCGCATTCAGCAGCGCCTGGGCACCGCCCATCATCTCATGGGCGAATGCGACCAGCACCGCATCGGTGACGTCCTCCAGCGGGGCGGCCCCTTCGTCCCCCAGCAATGTGGCCGGCGTTCCGCGAAAGGCAAGATCGGCCATCTTCCGTGTGGGATCCATCGGCGCGGCGGCCGTGCGTTCCAAACCGGAGGCTCCGGCTTCCACCTGAAAAAAGCTGACGCCTTTGTCCGACCGGGCGGCCACCACCAAGATATCCGCCTGCATGCCATTGACGACGAAACGCTTGACGCCGTCGAGCATAAATCCGCCCTCCGCCGGCCGGGCGCGGGTTTGGATGTCATCCGCCGTCCACATGGCGCCGGCTTCCGAGACGCCAAAGGCGGCAAGGACCGTCCCGTCAGCGATTTTGGGCAACAGCGTGCCCTTCTGTTCCTCGTTCCCCGCCAGCAGGATGGCGTATCCCGCCATGACGGCGCTCGACAAAAAGGGCGCACACAACAGGGCCCGGCCCTGCTCTTCCAAGGCGATGCCGAGTTCCACAGGGCCGAAGCCGCTGCCGCCATAGGCTTCAGGCAGATGGAGGCCGCCCAATCCCAACTCCCCGCAAAGTTGACGCCAAACGCCGGCGTCAAAACCGTCATCGCTCTCCATCAGTCGGCGCACGGCCGTCGGCGGCGATTTATCGGCCATGAACCGCGCCACCATCTCTCTGAATTGATCTTGTTCTTCTGAAAAGCTGAATGCCATAGGTTCTGCGCTGCTGGTGATGACGTGACTGTAGGGCGACGGGGGACGACCACCCCACGCCACCCTCAGCCGTCTCGGATGTGACGTCAAGGCCGGCCGCACCGAATCGGGACACCGCAAGGCACCCCTTCCCGATTTAAAACAGGCCCAGGCGGCGGACCCGGCAACGCCTCAACCCGGCATTATCAATGACGGTCGCCGGATCGCACCGCCGCCCTGGCGGAAAACCGGCCGGTTTCTCGTATCGCGCTCATATCCCGCTCGTATCACCGCTCTTGGCACGGGGCCTGCAAAGGTTAGATCACCCAACCGTTGCTCGAACCGCTTGTAACCGGGGAGTAACCCTGATGAATATGCTGTTGAAGAGATTCCTGACGGATACGAGCGGGGCGACCATGGTTGAGTATGGTGTGCTGATTGCGTTGATCGGCACCGCGATCATCGCGGCGTTCGACCCGGTCGCCTCGCAACTGTCCACGTCTTGGACCACGCTCGACACCAATATGGGCGGCTAGAGCGGCCCATTACGCCGGCGCGGCCTCTTCCTCGCGTGCCGCCATGTAAAGATAGGCCGGCAGCGCACAAGATAGGCCGATCGTCAAATTGATCACCACATAGGCCCACATATGGGCCGCATTGCGCGTCCACAGAAAAATCCAAAAGACGAGCGACGAGATCAACAGATCCGCCGTGAAACCGCCGGCGGCGCCGTTGGCGAACAGGGCCAAGACGAAACCGCCCAACGAAAACCCGTAGCTGTTGAAGAACTCCAA
Organism: Alphaproteobacteria bacterium; assembly: GCA_028279895.1. Lineage (GTDB taxonomy): Bacteria > Pseudomonadota > Alphaproteobacteria > JANQMY01 > JANQMY01 > JANQMY01. Next base: position 23,495 of record JANQMY010000419.1, on the reverse strand, counting down.
GAAGAAGGCGTAAGGCACGACGGCGCCCAATACGGCGAGGACCAGATAGACATTTTTCATCAGTATACCTCATTCACTTTGTCAGTGATGTGGACCATAGCATCGAGGCGTGTCGCCACAATTGCCTCAAAGGTAATACGTCTTCCGTCTACAGATGGCTACGTATCGCGGCAACAATGCTGTCCGGATCGGCCACCACATTGCGCGGGAAGCAGAAATCCGGTCTTCATGTGAAGCTACGCCGGAGACGCATCGAAAAAACCCGCCAGATCGGCAATCCGTCCGTCTTCGGACAACCGCACGCAATCCAGGCCGCTTAACTGAACGTCGCCTTGCGGGTCCATCATGCGCCAATGGAAGCGCAAACGATCGTGATGTTCCACAATATCGCCGGACAGGGCGAAGCTGTAACCGGGATAATCCTGGTGGAATTTCGAGACCATGTCGCCAATGGCGGCGTGGCCCTCAACGCGCACCACCGGGTCGACAGAGACCGCATCATCGCCCCACACTTTACGGATGACTGCTTGCCGCTCTTCTGCGTTGGGTTCGTTCCACATCGCAAAGTATCCATCGACGAGCTGTTTTGCGTTACTCATCACAAACTCCTTTCCTTTGAGACGAGACGCCAGCCTAGACGGACATCACCGAAGCGCTCAATTACGTGAGGCGTAATGTCAGGGGCGCGCATAATAGTCCGACATGGGCATACGCAGTCCGTTTGCATACTGATAAAGGTCATACGCATCGAGCGGCAGAGAAACCGTCAACGTGGCCATGGCAACCACAAGCCATGCGGCATAGAATGGGCGTCCCGAAATATCGATGGCGCCCCGGCGCCAGCGCAGCAAGATCACGATATAGGCAACGGCCCAGAACACATGGCCAAGGCCAAACAGTTTGGTGACTTGCTGCCCTTCCCACTGAAACACCGCATAGCCGACGATAAAGTTCAGCACTTGCGCCACAATAAGAAGCTGCGCCTCACGATACCGGATGAACACAAGGGGCAGAAGAATGAGGACCACCTGCATCCAACGCAGCCACCATTGAAGCCAGACCGGAAATACCTCGATTTGCGCCATCATATCGCCCATGCGCCCATTCCTTTTCTCGCGATCAGGAGAGCGACAGTAACGGCCACACCGGCGTCCTCAATTACGTGGCAGGTGATCGGAAGTCCCATGAGACGTTTCGGCCCCTTGCAATTGGGGGCCACCGCGTCATATGTGTCGCAGCTTTTCCCAATGCCTATAAAGGACAGGCGTCATGTCACTTGCCTCAACATTCGATGTTTTGACGGCCACCGCCGCCATCGGCATCCGCCCCTGGGCCGGCGTCAACACCCAGCCGGCCGTACAGAAGCCCGAAAAAATGCTGATGCTGTACGAATTCGAGGGCTGCCCATTCTGCCGGTTGGTGCGCGAAGCGCTAACGGAGCTCGATCTGGAAGTGCTGATCCTGCCTTGCCCCAAGGGTGGGGAACGCTTCCGCCCTGAAGTGGCCGTGCGCGGCGGCATGACCCAATTCCCGTATCTGGTGGATCCCAATACGGGCATCGAACTTTATGAATCGTTGGACATCGTCGAATATCTGTTCGAGGCCTATGGCGGACGCCGCCCCGGCTTGGCCTGGCAGATCCCCCAACCCTTTCAGGTGTTGAGTGCCGCCGCGGTGGGGGCCGTACGCGCCGGGCGCGGCATTTACAGCCGCCCGTCCACACGCCCCGAAGAACCGCTCGAACTATGGAGCTTCGAGGCGAGCCCCTTTGCCCGGCCGGTACGGGAGCTGCTATGCGAAATGGAAATTCCCTATGTGCTGCACAATGCCGGCCGCAGCGCGTTGCAAGATTGGGCGCCGCCGCCGCTCCGGGAACGGCTGTTTCCGGACTACGAACCGTCGCTGGAAAGCCGCCGAGAATTAAAGGAACGCACCGGGGCCGTGGGCATTCCTTATCTATTCGATCCGAACACGGAAGAAGGCCTGTTCGAAAGTCAGGACATATTGGCTTACCTCAAGGAAACCTACAGCGCCTGACCGGTGGAGACGAAACTCATGAACGACAACGAAGCGCTTAACGTTTTGGGGGAAATTATCGTTCCCTGTTCGGAAGATCCGGTCACCGGTTTTTATCGCGACGGATGTTGCAATACCGGCCCCGAGGATGCGGGCAAGCATACGGTGTGTGCCCAAATGACCGCGGAGTTTCTTGAGTTTTCAAAGCGCGAAGGGAACGACCTGTCCACCCCGAGGCCCGAATTCGGCTTTGACGGATTAAAGCCCGGCGACCGGTGGTGCGTATGCGCCACGCGCTGGCGCGACGCGTATGAAGCCGGCGCCGCGCCGCCGGTGGTGATGCAGTCCACCCACGAAAACGCTTTGGAAGATATTCCCTTCGCCGCGCTCAAAAAGCACGCGCTCGACCTGTCTTAGCCGTATAACGACCTTCGCTGTCGTTGCAGCTTTCGCCGCATGCGGCGGCCTGTACTTGCGCTTGGACGCGTTTCCGGCCCAAGATTTGTGCAACGGAAAAAAGCTCAGCGAGACGGCCATGGATCTTGTTTTCAATCATATGGAATTAACCCTCCCCAAGGGCGCCCTGACCGACACGCTTATCGACGAGGTCAACGCCTTCTACGGCGATGTGTTCGGCTGGCAGGGGCGGCGGGTGAAGCGCTATGGCGGCAATCTGCTTTTGGATTGCGGCAATGATTTTGAACAGTTTCTCCTGGTGGTCGATGCCGACAAGCATGTGACGTCACCGGGCATGGATCATCTGGGTTTGAAGGCCGCATCCCGTGACGATGTGATCGCCATGCGCGAGAAGTGTGAAGCCTGGCAAAAGAAAGACGACCGGGTCGACATCGTCCATTTCGAAGATCACGATACGGGCCGCTTCATTATCTCGGCCTTCTATGTGAAATATCTGCTGCCGATTTACTTTGACGTTCACTATCAGGGGCCGCGCGAGGGAACGGCGTAATGTCACCCTCCCGAAAATGGTCGCGTCGTCGATCCGGTGACGGAAATTCCCACCGGCACGCTCATCGTGAATTGCGATTTAGGTGAGAAAGGCCGCCCGTTTCGAAACCGAGATGATCATGTCTCGGGCCGGGTCCGGAAACAGAAATTCGCCGTCGAACACAAACGGCGCTGTCATCCGCAAGCGCAGTTCGTGGGCGCGCCAGCTATCATACCCGGCCCGCGCCATCCAAGGCGATGCGCGCCCCAGCATCATGGGCAGGGCCGCCAGCCATAATCGGCGCTGGGGATGGCTGATCGTGGTGACGTTCAAATCGCCCTCGCCCGTGCCCCAAAACGGATACGTGCCGAGAGACAGCCGCGACAAAGTGGTCATCATCAGCAGGGACAGTTCCCGCTCTACCGCTTCGCCATCGTCTTTCCGCAAGGTGACGGGCAAAGCCGGCGCTTCCGGCACCCGGCCGGTCAAGCGGCTGGCCAAGAAACCGGCAATGCTCAATGCCACGCCGAGCGATTGGGTGACACCGGCGCTATGTACTTTTTGGCGCGCAAAAGTCACCGCGCTGTGGAAATCGCCTGCCCCCAGAAAGAAGCCGTAGATCGGCAGGCGATCCTCGCTCAACTGCACGCCGATCAGCGGCCTGCTGACACGCCGGGTTTCGCCGCGCTTCCAGCGCCACAAAAACTTGTCGAGGGCCAAGGCGGGCGGCCCGCCGCGTAAGCCGCAATCGGCGGCGATCACATTGGTGGTGCCCCCGGCCAGCGCCACAAAATTGGGGGCCTTGGAAAAACTTGCGTGATTGATCGTTTCCGTGATGGCCGCCTGCATGGTGCCGTCGCCGCCGCTCAGGATCATGGTGTCGACCTGACGCTCCGCCATGTCAGCCAGACTGTGCGGCAGCCGGTCGATGCCGTCGATCACATGCGGCACCACGGGAAACCGCCGGGCGACCGTCAGCAGGTCGTCCGCGATGGCACGGTTGCGCGCCGCGCGGGTGTTGATGATCATGCCCACGCTGGACATTATCGAAACTCTCGGCCGGATGAGTCGCGCCTGGGCGGCCGGATAAAGCGCATCCTCATAGAAATGTCACGAGTCTGTTATCGAACTGCCACACTTCTTATCGGCAGCACCGGCCGGAATCAATCGGATTTCTTAGGAATCCGCCGCCCTGACAGGAACTTGAAAGACCGTGACTTTTTTGCACGCCGCCGGGTGGCGCGGACGGTCAGCGCGGCCCTTGGCCGTCATCGACGGTAATGACGGTGCCAGTAACGCATTCCGAAGACGGCGAAACAAGGTAGAGCAACGTACTGTCCATCTGTTCCGGCTGACCCACACGCTTGCGGGGAAAGCGGTCCGAAAAGTCGCCCATACGTTCCATCATGCCATCCATCATTTCCGATGAAAAAGCGCCTGGCGCAATGCCGTTCACGTTGATGTGAAAACGCGACCATTCGACGGCGAGCGCCAAGGTCATGCGCGCAATGCCAGCTTTGGTGATGGAATAAAGCGCTGCGGCATTCCCGTCATAACGAAAGGCTGCCACCGACGCGATATTGACCATGCGGCCCGGCATCTTTTTGTCGATCAGCCGTTTGGCCACTTCGCAGGACAGCACATAGGGGCCCCGCAGATTGGTATCGAACACTTGATCGATCAGCGACAGGGGCATTTTGTGGGCACGCTGCGCATCCGGAATACCCGCATTGTTGATCAGAATGTCCGGCGTGCCGAGCTGCTTTTCGGTTTCCTCCACCACATTCAGGATGCTGTCGGTATCCGTCATGTCCAACGGGATGGCCGCGCAGGTCCCGCCAAAATCTTCGATTTCCTTAGCCAGTTCATGCAGACGCTCCACCCGCCGGCCGGTCAGGGCCACCTTGGCACCGCATTTGGCCAACACCACCGCAAAGCGTTTCCCCAGACCCGACGTGGTGCCCGTCACGAGCGCGACGCGGCCGGAAAGATCTGAGCTGAAATTGGGGTCTGCATGGGTGGTCATGGGCCTGATCCTCGATGTGCTTTATCTGTTGGGCGGCAATGTGCCGATACCGACGCAGATTTGCAATGGGGTGGCCTTAGTGCGCAGCGGATGCGGGAATACGCATGTCCTGCGGGGGTTCGTAGATTTCGATGATATTGCCGAACGGGTCCCGCCCGTAAACGGCCCAGGACCCGCCGAAATCTTGCGGTGGCCCGGCAAACCGCATGCCGGCTGCCGCCAGCCGATCATATTCGGCCTGGATGTCCTGCACCTGCAGGCAAAAATGCGCGATGCCGTGGTCGGATGCGGGGTAGCTGCCGTCCTTTTCCTTCGGCGGCGGATTTTCATACTGCCAAAGCTCGATATAGGCATTCCCGAGTTTGAGCATCGCCATGTTGGCCGCCGTATCTTTCAGACCGATCGCTTTGTCCGCCAGCGGAAAGTCACGGTTCCATCCGGCTTCCTGAACCACTTCGAAGCCCAAGACACCGGCATAAAAATCAATGGCGGCTTTAAGATCCGGCGTCGATACCGCCACGTGATGCAGCCCCACAATCATAAGCGTCCCTTTCCCTTATTATCGAACGGCCTGACGGCCCCGCGGGGACGTTTGGCCGGCCGACGCCATAATGCTCTGAAAGAATGGTGAGGACAATCTGGCCCCAGGGCGGGGGCCATATGTGACTACCGGCCAGGTTCAGGATGCCGGCAAATACTTGCTCAGAAAGACAGCCACATTGCCTCCCATAATCTGGCGGATGTCGTCGGGCTCGAAACCCGAATCCAGCATTTCTTGGGTGAGGACCGCGAGCTGCGAGGTGTCGAAGGCAACGGCGGTGGCGCCGTCATAGTCGGAGCCCAAGGCCACATGATCGACGCCGACCAAATTCACCGCATACCGGATGGAGGCCACAATCGACGGCGGCGAAGGATCGCACACCGCCCCGTCCCAATAACCGATACCGATCAGCCCGCCACGCCGGGCAATTTCCTTCATCAGATCGTCGCGAATGTTGCGCGGGCTGTCACAAGCCCCTTTAAGGCCCGTGTGCGAAATGACGACGGGACGCCAGGTCTGGCTGAGCACTTCTTCCACGACCGCTTCGGAAGAATGCGCCAAATCGATAATCACATTCAGGTCGTCGAGCTTATCGACCACCTCGCGTCCCAGCGGGGTGAGACCGGCATTACTGATGCCGTGCAGCGACCCGCCCAGTTCATTGTCGAAGAAATGATGCAGTCCCATCATGCGGAACCCGGCATCGAACAGCACTTGCACATTGTCCGCATTGCCTTCGAGCGCATGCAGCCCTTCGATCGCCAACAGCCCGCCGACGATTTCGCTGCCGGCAATGCGCGCTTCGACCAGCCGCACCACATCGTCGGCACTTTTGAGAACTTTGAGTTCATCGGGGGCCTTCTCGGCGGCGCGATGCAGGCGTTCCGACTGATAGAGCGCGCGTTCGAGCAAGCTGTTCCATGTGCGCGGCGGCCAGCGCTGGACAATCACCAATTGGGTGATGCGGTCCGTATCGCCCGTGTTCTCCTCATAGTTTTGACCCGCGGGCGACTTCGTAACGGCCGGAAATACCTGCAAGGCCACATTGCCTTCGCGCAGGCGGGGCACATCCACATGTCCCCGGTCGGCGCGGGTAAGCGGCGAGCGATGCCACAACAGTGTGTCGGCGTGAAGGTCGGCAATAAACAGTTCTTTGTGCAGAGCGCGGGCATCGTCGGACACGACAAAGGGCTCGCCCGGTATGATGGTGTTGGTGCCACGCTCCACATAGCCCGGCAGGACCATTAACCCGCCCACCACAACGACAAGCACCAGGGCAGCCGCCCCTGCCAAATAAACTCTCACGCTTCTACTCCCTAACTATTTTACCCGTTATCACCCCACAAAAGGATTTATCGCTTCTTTTCCGCAAAACGCTTCGCAAAATCCTTGTCGATGAACGAGCCTTCTTGACTGATGCGATAATGGCTGTGCGCCAAATGGTGGGCGTTAAAGGCCGCACGCTGAACATTTTCAAACCCCTGCGCGGAGAAGGCGGCGTTGATGGCATCCTTGCCGAGTTTCAACGCAAAGGACGGCTTGTCGGCAATGTTGCGTGCGAAGGCCAGGGTTTCTTCTTCCAACTCGGCGCGCGGCACCACCCGGTTCACCATGCCGGCTTGATAGGCTTCTTCCGCGGTGATCGGCTGGCCGCCCAACAGAAACTCTTTGGCTTTTCGAATGCCCAATTCCCACACATGGGCGAAATACTCGACACCGGGTATGCCCATATACATGGTGTTGTCCTGAAAGCTGGCGTCGTCGCTGGCGATCACGAAATCGCACGGCCAGATGAGCATGAGGCCGCCGGCAATGGCCTTGCCCTGAACCGAGGCAATGGTCGGTTTCGACAGGTCGCGCCAGCGGCGGCAAAAGCCCTCATACACTTCTTTTTCCCGGCAGTAATACGCCTCGGCACCGGCCCAATCATTGTTCGTCCACGTACCGACCGTTTTGAGGGCGTTCATTTTTTTGACCACCCCGCGCTCCTTCAGGTCGTGACCGGAGGAAAAATGACGGCCTTTGGCCGCCAGAATCATGACCTTCACGTCATCATCCGCGAGCCCCGCATCGAACGCATCGTTCAGTTCATAGAGCAATGTGGTGTCTTGAGCATTGAGGGAATCGGGCCGGTTCAGCCAAATGCGGGCAATGCCCGGTTCAGGCTTTTCGTAGATCAGCGTTTCAAACTCCGGCATGGGGCAATCCTGTGTTCTTTACGAAAAGAGGCCCAGTCTAGAGCAGAATGCGCATAGCTGTCGTGGAAATAGTCGTCGCGCCCTTGTGGGCAGGCGCCGGATGAAATGCGCCATTTGGGGCCCCATTCCAATGGCTTTGCTCCCCCTGGCCGAGACCTATTGCCTGGCATTTCGCGCTGGCTTAGATTTCCGCGCTGACACTGAAATCGTTGGAACCGGCGGTTTCAGGCGTCGGGGAGACAGTTTTGACGAAACAGGACGACCGCTCGGGTCCAGCGGGCGCTTCACACCGTGATGCCGCGCCGGTTCCGATCTTATCCACCGACGTTTTCGACACGCTGTTGTTGCGCCGTGCCGTTTCCGAACGGCGGCGCACCGCCATTCTTGCACAGCGCCTCGCTGCCCGCCTGCCAACGGCCTGCCCACGCCGCTGGCAGCAGATCTACACGGCCCGGATGGCGGCGACCAAAATTGCCCATCGCATGTTAAATGCGGTGACAGACACAGGCGATGTGGTCCTAGGCCGATTGATCCGCCTACAACTTGGCATGCTGGCATTGCCGAGCGATACATTTGACCTTTTTCTGCATACGGAATTAGAGGTTGAAAGCGATCATCTGTTTGCCAACAAACAGCTTGCCGCGACACTGCGCGCTCATCGGGTCAGCGGCGGCCGGGTCATCGCCATCAGCGACACGCCGTATTCTGCACAGTTCGTCACCGAACTGATCGCGCAAGTCGCCGGAGACGGCATCGTCGACAAGATCTACACCAGCAGCGACTGGCAGGCGACCAAACGAAAAGGGGAGTTGTTCAAGAAAGTCATCGCCGCAGAGGGCGTGGCGCCGCACTGCATTCGGCATGTGGGCGATGACGCGCACGCCGACGATCGAATGGCCGCGCACGCGGGCGTGGCAACCGTTTATCAACCCCGCTCGCGGTGGCATGTAATTCGCCGCCGCGCCAGCGGTGCGATCATGGAGGCGGAATGGCGGCTTTCATCCGCTGCCGCATCCAAGTCCAAAAATCCGTCAGCCGAACCGGCGCTTACCTCAAGCTTCGACTTCGGCGTCCATGTCATGGGGCCGATCCTTTTCGAAGGGTGTATCGGATTGTGGTCCCATTTGTCCTCCCTAAGCAACCCGGACTCGGTGCGGGCCCTCTTTTGCGCCCGCGGGGGACTTCGCATGCGCCTCGCATTTGAGCGGGTCTTACAACGCTGCGCCCTTCCGCTGGACGTTCAGTACCGGGATTTTATGACGTCTCGTTTGGTTGCCGCAAAAGCTAGCTTGCTCTGCGAAACAGACGCCACATTGTCCGAAATCGGCAGAGTGTACAGCGGCAAGTCGATGAATGAATTCATAGCCGGATTTGGCGGCACACCATTGGACGAGCCGACGTTCGCAGATCAAGGGATCGACGAAACTGCCATTCGAGCTTTTCTGAAGAACCCCGCGTCCCGGCCATTTCGAGAGCTGCTTGAACATCACACGACGCTTTACCGGACCTATATCGATCAGTGTACCGAGGGTGCACAGAACCTTATCCTCGTGGACACCGGACTCTATGGCAGCACGCTGCGTCTCCTGCAGGCGGCCTATCCTCAGTATCGGTGGAGTTCCTTGCTGCTGGCGCGCAGCAACTACACCACCTTGCCGGAGGAGCACTTTCGATCGACCGTCGGCATATGGGTTCAACGCAACGGATACAGCCCGTTCGATGTCAGGTCGTCCATCTTGCGGTATTGGCAACTCATCGAAGCCCTGTTCGAACCGGACCTGCCGACCGTCTCAAGTTTCTCGTCCGACGGCGGCGCCATTCGTTCAAACCTGGACGCCCGCCGTATCGACGATGTTTTGAGGCGGGAAACCACCCCGCTTTTTGACGGCGCCATGGCGTATCTGGACGCGTTGGCGCCGGCCGATGTGATCGATCATCACGCCACCGGCCAGCGGGCTTGGCTCCGCTTGAGACAGGCCCTGCGCTTTCCCACCTCTGAAGATTTGGCCTTTCTGCGTGTGCCCAAACGGTCGATTGATTTCGGCGTTCAAGGACATATGGAGGCCACACCGGTCCAGCGCGGCGGCTCCTTGGCCATGACGCTGGGTCAGATTCGCGGTGCGTCGTGGAAAGAAGGTGCCGCAGCGCGCGCATTTCCTCATTTGCGGCCATTGACCAATGCCGGATTGGAGGCCGTTCAAATCATCCGATACCTGCGGGCATTGGCAAAGCGGCCCGGCCTTTCTCGAAAAAGCACAGAAAATCCAGCAAGTTAACCAAAGGCAATGCTTGCGAAGCGTTACCAAAAAGTTTACTTTATTCGCAGGTGCAGCATGGCACAGAACCGACAGATCCGGGCCGGTCTGAACGGGCGTAACGTTTGTAGCGTTTCCAGGTGAAGTGGAATCCGGTTCACCGTCCAAAATCTATTGGCGGAAACGCGCGAAACAAAGAATCAGGAGCTGTTTTGCGTTTCAAAGAAAACCAAAACGGCTCTGGAAGCAACCGGGGGTCAAACCCGAAATATCCCTCTGCCCGAAAGAGGCAGCCGGCAGCACGTTCCACAGGATAATGGATGCGCCGGGCTGAGGCACACAGTGAGTTGGGAGTACGCGTGTGAAGACCGCGATCGTACATTACTGGCTGATCGGTATGCGCGGCGGCGAACGCGTTCTGGAAGAGATGTCGAAGCTCTACCCGGATGCGGATATTTTCACCCATGTTTACGACCCGGCGCGCGTTTCGGCGCAGCTTAAACAACACTCCATCACCGAGAGCTTTGTCGGTCGGCTGCCCTTCGCCCGCCGGCATTACCAGAAGTATCTCGGGTTCATGCCCCGCGCGCTCGAACAGCTTGACCTGTCGTCTTACGATCTGATCCTGTCCAGTGAATCCGGGCCCGCCAAAGGCATCGTCCCGTCGCCCGGCGCCCGCCATATTTGCTATTGCCATTCGCCCATGCGCTACATTTGGGACGAGTATCATACGTACACGGAACATATGGACCCGGTGTCGCGCTTCGTGTTCTCGCGCATTGCTCACAAGATGCGCCTTTGGGATGTGGTGTCGGCGGCACGTGTCGATGCGTTTATCGCCAATTCGTCATTCACCGCGTCACGCATCGAACGCTATTACCGGCGCCCCGCGGATATCGTTCACCCCCCCGTCGATATGGCCCGCTTCAAACCACGATCCGATGTGGGCGACTTTTTCCTGTTCGCCAGCCAACTGGTCCCTTACAAAAAGGCAGACCTTGCCATCGAAGCGTTCCGGCACATCGAGGCACCCCTTTATGTGGTGGGCGACGGCAGCGAGCGCGCCCGGCTTGAAAAAACCGCACCGCCTAATGTGACTTTTCTCGGCCGCGTTTCCGATGAACGGCTTGAGGAATTGTTTGCCCGGTGCCGGGCACTGATTTTCCCGGGCCAGGAAGATTTCGGTATCGTGCCTTTGGAAGTCATGGCATCAGGCCGGCCGGTCATCGCATTCGGCGGCGGAGGCGCGTTAGATACCGTGGTGCCCGAAAAAACCGGACTGTTGTTCGAAACGCAAACACCGGCCGCGCTTACGTCGGCGGTCCACCGCTTTCAACGCATCGAAACGCGGTTCGACCCCGATACGTTGGTACGCCATGCGGCGTCATTTTCGCAGGAACGGTTTCGCAACGCATTTCAGGCCGCCGTCGACAAGATTTTGGAGAGCGCCAGCATCTCAAGCACCGACCCGCAACGGCATTTGTACGAGGTGACCGGGGGCGCGCATGTCTGATTTGGTCAAACTGCACCCGGCCCCCATTCCGGCACCACAGCCAAACGGTGGAGAGGGATATGGCTATCCGTCTGCACCCGACACTATCGAACTGAGCGAATTCCTCAGCACCCTGCGTGATAACTGGGTATTGGGCCTCAGCGTTGCCGCCGGTGTCGGGCTTTTGGTGCTGTTGATCTTCCTGCAAATGACACCGGTATACACCGCCCGCGCAATGGTGGTGTTGGAAACGCGCGACCAGGAAATTGTCGATATGGACAATGTGCTGTCCGGGCTGACGGAAAGCGCGGACGTGGTGGAAACGGAGGTCCGCATTCTGCGGTCGGCCAGCATTGCCGCGCAGGTGGTCGATCAGCTCGGTTTGGGCGAAGGCGATGAATTCGACCCCCGCGAAGGCCGCGAAATAGATACGGCATCCGGCCCGGCCACACCGGAAGATAATGCGCGGCGCCAGCTTCAAGAACGCACCCTTCGTGAAGCGGTCATCCGCAATGTGCTCGGCGGCCTCGAGGTTTATCGCGACGGCGAGACCTTTGCCCTGAACGTCAAATATTCCAGCGAAATGCCGGCGCGGGCGGCGCAGGTCGCCAATGCATTTGCCGCCACCTATGTGCAAAGTCAGGCGGAAGACAAACGCCTGGCCACTTTGCGCGCCAACGACCTGTTACGCGAACAACTCGATTCCTTGGTGGTCGCCGTCGAGAAATCCGAAGCCGCGGTGGAAGCCTATCGTGCCGATGCCGGTCTGCTGGATACGGACGGTTCGACCCTGATCGAGCAGCACACGGCGGCCCTGGCCCAGGAACTTGCCACGCTGGAAAATGAAATGGCCGGACACTTGGCCAAACTGAAGACGCTGGAGGACATTGAGCAAAACGGGCGCTCCGCGGAAACCATGAGCGACATGGTGGATTCCCCCGTCATGTCCCAATTGCGAACTCAGGAAGCAATGGTCGAGCGCGAATATGCGGAACTGGCCGCACGCTATGGCCCACGCCATCCGTCACTGGTCGCGTCCGAGCGCAAGCTCACGCAGATTCGTACGGACATCCGGTCGGAAGTGGAACGTCAGGCCACCAGCATACGCCTCGATGCGGAAACCAGCCGTCAGCGGGTCGCCTATATCGAGCGGCGGTCGGCGGAACTGCGCGGCGCCTTGTCGGATACGCGCCGGGCCGAAGTGCGGTTGCGGGAATTGGAACGTCAGGCGGAAACCGACCGCGAATTGTATGAAAGTTTCCTGGCGCGCTACAAAGAAACGGCGGCGCAGCAGGACATGCAACAAGGCGATGCCCGCGTGGTCTCTGCCGCCAGCATCCCTACTGGCCCGTCCTGGCCGACCCGCTCCGTCACCATGCTGGCCACCGCCACTGTCGGCGCCGGCGCCGGTATCCTCGCCGTTTTGGTGGCCAGCCTGATGGCCGCCGGCTTCCGAACGCCGCGCGATCTGGAACGCACCACCGGCTATCCCTGCCTGGCCACCCTGCCCCATATCGGACCGAAACGTTTAGGGGTTAGTCAGAGCAAGACCTACCGGCAATCGCAATATTTGGAAAACGTCAAGGCAATCTATTCCGATGTGCTGAACCGCATGACTCAAAACGCAGACCCCAGCCTTGTGGTCGCGATTGTGTCGTCCATGCCGGGCGAGGCGAAAACGTCGACGGTGATCAGCCTGGCGCAAGCGGCGGCGGAACGCGGCCTGCGCACCTTGTGCATTGATGGGGACGGACGGCGGCGGCGGCTGTCGGCGAAATTCCTCTCGGCGGCACAAAACATGTCCGACCATCTTTTGTGCGTCGATAACGGGACGCCGGTTTACGCTCGCGAAGGCGAACAGGAAAACTTGGCCGTTTTGCTCGCGGAAGATTTGTTCGCCGGCCAAAAGGAACTGGACACCGACCGGTGCAAACGGGTGCTGGTCGAGGCGCGCGCCAAATATGACCTCATCATCTTCGACACCCCACCTTTGCTGGCTTTGGTCGATGCGCGCTGGATTGCCGGCGAAGCCGACGTTTGCTACCTGGCGGTGCGATGGCAAAAGACGCCCCGCCAATTATTGAGCGAAACATTGACCATCGCCGGACGCGCCGGCGCGACGATTGGCGGCACCATCCTCACCCGCGTTGCCCCTTACCGGGCCGGGGTGTACACCCCTTACTACGACGCCAAAATGTCCAAGCACCTACAGGCTTACTTTGAAGAAACTCATCGCCCTGCCAAACCTGTCTCCGGAGGCGCGGACTAGCGCCGTGCCCCACCGACGCCGATTGCTCCCTCGGCGACATTCTACTCAACACCGAATCGCAATGCGATTAGCGATCGCCCTGTGCGCTCTTCTTATGGCAATGCCCCCAGACCCGCTTTCCGCGGAGACAGGCGACGCACCACCACGAAGCACGATCGATCCGTCGACGTTCAAGCTCACCTTCGCCGACGAGTTCGACACGTTGGAAGTGGGACGGCGGCGCTATCCCGGCAAACGCTGGACTTCGGGATTGCCTTACAATGGCGATTTCGGAAAAGCCTATTTCCTGCCGAACCCGCGCCGCAAAGCCCCATTCCTGATCGAGAACGGCGTGTTGATCATCGAAGCGAAACGCACTTGGAGCGGGCGCTGGGAAAGCGGCCTTCTTTCTTCCGTTGACGGAACATATAAAGGGTTTTTTCAGAAGTTCGGCTATTTCGAAGCGCGCATCAAAATGCCGTCCGGCGCCGGCACCTGGCCTGCATTTTGGCTATTGGGGGAAGGCCAGGGATTGGACCCGTTCACCGCGGAAATCGATATTGTGGAGTTTTACCCGGGCCGCGAAAAAAACTTCGACACGGCCACCCATGTCTGGCGTGCTGAGGAATCCTACGAAGAGAAACATCATGGCGACAGCTTCACGTTCTCGGTCGAGAAGCTGTCCGAAAAGTTCAATACCTATGGCGCGTTGATCACGCCGACAGATACGATTTTCTATTTAAACCGCGAGGAGATCAACCGCTACCCCACCTTCCCCGAACACCACCAGCCCATGTTCATTCTTCTCAATCTAGCCTTGGAAAACAACGCCGATCTGGATGCCCTCCCCAGCCCGCAGCGCATGTATGTGGACTATGTCAGGGTCTATGATTTGCCGGCGGCTCACCTGCATGACACCGAGGAACCACCGGCGCCTTAACACGGAACAAAAAAGGGGGCCGCCGGCCACCGATTGAATTAACCAACATTTTTGATGTGAATAAGAGATAAATTGCGGCGGCATTCGTAACCCTTCACTCCTGATGCGGTGGGGCCGACCCTTTTCGGACTTAACACACTGATGCGCATAGCAGCCGGCATACCTACGATAGGACGCCCGCAAATTCTGCGGGAGACGATCTCGCACATTGCGGGGCAAAGCCGGCCACCCGATGTCATCTATATCGCTCCGTCGGCGCCAGAGGATTTGGGCTCCGTTCACGAGGAGTTCCCGAACATCCGCGTCGTCATGGATGGATTGGGGTCTTCCCGGCAACGCAACATCATTCTGGACGACGCGGAAGACATCGACGTGATGGTGTTTTTCGACGACGATTTCTTTCCCAGTCCGGACTATCTGGAACAGATCGAACGTATTTTCAACGACACGCCGGATGTGATGGTGGCCACCGGCAACCTGATCGCCGACGGCATTCACGGCCCCGGGTTCTCCGTCGATGAAGGCAAAACGTTTCTGTCCACGGCGGGGCCGCGCGCCGGGGTGTCGCGCAACGCGCCCACCTATAACGGCTACGGATGCAATATGGCGGTGCGGATGGCACCCGTGACGGCCCATAACATCCGCTTCGACGAAAACTTGCCGCAATATGGCTGGCTTGAGGATTTGGATTTCAGCCGGCAACTCGCATCCTATGGCGACATCTTGCGCTATTGGGAACTGCGGGGCGTCCATTTGGGCACAAAGAGCGGGCGCCAATCAGGACGGCGCCTCGGATATTCGCAAATTGCCAATGTGATCTATTTGATGCGCAAAGGCACCTGCAAATCATCAGTGGGAGTAAGAACCATGCTGGGAAATCTATGGATGAACCTGGTGCGCAGCCCTGCGCCTGAGCCTTATGTGGATCGCCGCGGGCGCATGCTCGGAAACCTTGAAGCCCTGGGAGATTTTTTGATCGGCAGGATCGATCCTCGCAAAATTGACCGCATGCGGTAACGCCCTTCTTCCCTTTCTTGATCACTCCAACGTCGTCGAACCAAACCAGCAAACCGAAACCAGTGACCGACTCTTCGCCCAACTATCTGCAACCAGCTTTCATGCTCCTGCTGTCGCGGGTCTGCAGCCAGTTCGCGATGGTCATCACCTTCCTCATGAGCGCGCAGTTTCTGACCGTCGAAATGTTCGGCGCGTTCGCGCTCGCGTCGGCGATCACGATGTTGTTGTCCCAGCTTTGTCATGTGGGCTTCCACGAATACACCCTTAGGGAATTGAAGACGCCAGACACCGCCGGCTCCGTGTGGGTGTTCAATCTAGGTTTCGGCGCCGCCCTCTCCATTCTGGTCGCCGTACTGGCTTTTCCGTTGTCACTGATCTTTAGCAGCCCCGACATCGCCAAACTGATGTTGTGGTGGTCGATCACGCCCCTGGCCACCGGCTTTCACGCGGTGTTGTCGGCCTTGGCGTTCAACAAAAACCGCTTTGTGGTGACCGCCGCCGTTTGGATGAGCATCGAATTGCTGGGTCTAGTCGTGGTGCTGATCGCCCTGACAAACGGTCTGGCGCTGGACGCCTTGCTGATCCACCGCCTGATTATCACGCTGATCCCCGTGGCCGTATTGTGGGCTGTCTTGCGCTATCCCATTAGCTTCGATTGGAATGTGGAAGAGCTGCGCACCATCTTCCACTTCGTAAAGCACTTTGTGGGCAGCCATTTCGTGGGTTTTGGCTCCAACTATGGGGCGGACTTGGCCCTGGGATTTGTGGCCGGCGCCGCCGCCACCGGTATGTACCGCTTCGGGGCGCGCATCGTGATTGCGATCACGGCGGTTTCCTATCTGCCCCTTACGACGCTGGCATGGACCGACTTCTCCAAGATCAAAGGTGATTCCCAAGCCGTGGCCGACCGGGTCAATCATTTCCTGCCGGGCATTACGCTGATGGCGGGCGCACCTTTGGTCGGATTGGCCGCCATCGCCGACCCCATGGTGACGCGGCTCGCCCCGCCGGAATGGCAGGGTGCGGTCATTGTCGTACAGATCCTCGCGCTGATCGCCGCGGTGGCCTTGCCCTTGAACGTGACCATCGGCCCGTCCCTCGGCGTCAGCGGACAGGAGCGGTGGATCCCGATCACCCAGATGGTCAACGCGACGGTGTCGATCGCCGCAATTTTACTGCTGGCCCGGTACGGCGTTGCCGCAGCAGCTTTGGCGCAAGGCGTGGCCGCCTGTGTCATGGTACCGTTCTTGGTCTATTTGCTACGCAAATATGCGGGCATGATCATAGGCAAATGGCTACAATGCCTGGGCATCGGCGCCATGGCGGCCGCCGCCATGTGGCTTGGCGTACAGACCGGGGCCGCGGTGTTGGCGCCTCTGCCGACAGTGCTCTACTTGCCGAGCCTGATGCTGGTCGGCGCGGGCATCTACATCACCATTGTGGCCGTTCTGGCACCGACCTATAGCCGATGGTTCGGCAATCAGCTGCTGGAGGCCGCGCCGGAATCCGTGCGCCGGCGCCTCCTGCCTATTTTGGGGCCACGCATCGGTCTGGACATCGAATAGAAGCTGAGTTGTTAGCCTCCCGGGGGCCTGCCGCGGGCAAGACGGGGTTCGGGCTGCGTTGTGTGTTGCCACATAGAACTTCGTTGAGACAATCGTTGCTCCGAAAACGCGACCACGACGGCTGCAAACAAAAAGAACGGCAGGCCCAGATCCGGGCTTGGCGCCGACAGACTCGCATTCAAGAAGAGCGCCAGGCAGGCGGCCTTGGCGCCTCCCACAAACGATCTGTACTCGGAATGCATCATAGGCGTGCGCGCTTGCACCAAGGTCACGAAGAAGGCCGCGAATAATGCGGCCCCCACCACACCCACCGTCGCTAAAGTGCTGGTCACGAAGCTCGACCCGCGCACGCTGCCCAGCCCGGCCCCGACCAAATAGGAATCCCAAAACGCCTGGAGAGCCTGCCGGTTCCAAGCGCTGCGTTCGACACCCGAATCGGATTCCAATTTGGAGAAGATCAGGTAATCCATGTAGCTGTAGAAACCGGGTGAGACTTCCAAGGCAAGGAAAAACGCGCCGATTGCCACAGGCGACAGCAGAAGTCCGGTAGCGACAAGGAGAGTTGCCTGAGACGTCGCGCGGCGGCGCGCAACATCATACGCCATGAGCGGGCCGACAATCAGGAGAAAACCGGCAAACGCCACATAGGCCCCGGATGACGTAGACAAGATAAGCGCTGCCGTCAGCGCGACGATGTACAGAGGTGACCACCGGATGCCGCCGCCATGGCGCCAATAGATCAACCAAAACGCCAGTAAGGCGGAGGTGAAGGAACCGAAGGTGGACGCTTCCGGAAACCCACCCACAAGACGCGGCAGGCCGGCAAAGACCGCATGATTCAAGAACGCATAGTTGGCGGTCCGCAACCAACCGAGCAACAGGTCAGTCCCCAGAGCATTTTCCATCATATTCGCGACTGTGAGCAGCAAATGGGTCACGGTAATCGCTTGAATGCCATTGGCGACAAAGCGCAGCCCGTCACCTCGGTGACACATGGCCACGATGACCAAAAAGAAGATCACGCCTTCCAGCAAGTAGAGCCCCTGGGTCACATTGGCCGGAGACGGGCTGAGCGGCACCAGCGCCGTGCCGCCCACCACATTGCCGCCGCGCGCCAAGCTGAACACTTCAATGCTGCCCGAGAACAGCCGCGGGCTGAGAACGGTCACAGCCAAGCCAAAGCCGATAAACATCACCAAAAAGAAGCCGGGCTGATAAGGGCGACACACCGCCAGGAGCCGCGGCAAGGCATCTTTGCGGAGCAAAAAAAGGCCGATCAGCACGGCCGCAACAAAGTTGGGAATGGTGACGGAGGAATTGCCCAAAGCCGGCAAATTGACGACGGCCGCGGCCCCGAAGGGTAAGCCGATGCCGATAACGGCCAGCCTGTGGTGGGGTCTCACAAAAAAGACCAATGCCGCCAGCGCAAGCCCCAAAAATGTAGTGACAACGATCTGCATGCCTATCCCAAACCGTTCCGTCGGCGATAACGACCCGTTCCCGCAACCGGCACACCCGGAGTCAGCCTACCAGCTCCCGCCGCCGCCTGCACCCGGTCACAACCGGGTTGCGCGCCACCGCCGGATCCGCCGCACGGCCCGCAATCCGGTCATGCGGGCAATGCCCGCCAAGATTCGATAGCGAAGATAATGATACTTTGGCGAAAAAAGCGTTTGCGGATGCAGCGAAAAGGCATCGCGCAGAATCCGCGAAAGCCGGTATTCCGCCTGCCGGGCCGCCGGGGAATTCACCCGCCGCCAGACTCTGAACCGAACATAGGCTTCAAAAAGCCGCCGCACATTGTGCCGCAGCACGCGTTCCTCCACCTCGTCCGGCGGACAACCGTCGATGGGATCGGGACGTCCCTGATGCACCTCGATGGCGGCAACTTCCGCCAAGGCGCTGTAGCGTTCTTGCCGCACGGTTCGTGTGTGCGACATGGACCCGGTGTGGCTGCGATAATGCACCATGACCCGGTCGGGATTATGGAACTTGCCGAAACGAATGAGGCGCAAGAACAGGTCGTAGTCTTCGGCGATATCGAGGGCCGGACGATAGCCGCCGCATTTTATCAGTGCCTCGTGACGGACGGTCATCAGCGGCTGCATGGAGACGGCCACCTTGGGCGGGAACATATTGAGATTTGTCGTGGTATGGCGCCCGCCCGTGACAATACTGCCCAGCTTCCCGTTCTCATCGATCGATTGGGCAACACCGCCGACCAACACCACATCCGGCCGGGCATCCAGCAACGCCACTTGTTCTGTAAGGCGATACGGCATGCTCACATCATCCGCATCCATACGGGCAACATAGGTGCCGCGCGCCTGCGCCAATCCCACATTTACCGAGTCGGCAATGCCCGTATGCTCCTTGAAGATCGGACGAATGCGTCGGTCGCGTACCGCGAACTCCTTCAAGATGGCTGCGGTATCGTCTGTGCTGCCGTCATCCACGACGACATATTCAAAGTCGCGAAAGTCTTGATCCAATATGGACTGAACCGCGTCACGCAAAAAGCGGTCGCCATTATAGACACACGTCAGTACCGTGACTTTCGGCGCGGTGTCGATTTCGTAAGACGGTTCAGCGAGCACGTGCGCCCTCACTGCAAACCGCATCCAGAATGCCAACAAGCCGCATAGCCGCCTTGTCCCAGGTGAATAACTTCGCCCGGTCGGTGCCGGCTTGTGACAGCTTGGCCCGCTCGCTACGGTCTTGTGCAAGGCGCAGGATCGCGGCGCACCAGGCGTCGGGCACATGCGGGTCCACATAAAGCACTGCATCGCCGCAGGCTTCCGGCAGCGCGCCGCACGGTGCCACCACGGCCGGACAACCAAGCTGCATCGCTTCCAACGGGGGCAAACCGAAACCTTCGGTCGTGGACGGGAAGGCCAAACATAGGGCGTTTTCCATCAAACCGCGCAAGACGGCATCGGACACCTCCCCCGTAAACACAGTGCCGCTGGGCACCGTGTGGCCCGCGTCTTCAAAGTCTTTTTCGGTCGCGCCGCCGAACAACACCAAACGGAGGGGCGCCAGCGCGGGATCCGAAAAAGCCTGCAGAAGCACTTTGATGTTCTTGTGCAGCTGGGTGTTCGCCAGTGCGAGCACATATCCCTGCGCTTCAAGCTGCAGCTGGGCGAGCACCGATTCGTCCGCCTCGGCATGCGTTGCGTGATCGACACCATTGTGGACAACACTGGTTTTGTCGCGGCGGACCACACCGGCCTTGGACAGCGCGTCTTTAGAGAATTCCGAAACCGTCAAAATACGCCGATGACGCGCGCCCATCATGGGCTGAACCAAACGGTAGAAATGGCGAAACGCCACTGAGTAGGAACCCGGCGTGAGGTGCACCTGGGCATCATGGATCATGGACACGGCCCATCCCGTCGCCACCGGACCCAGATTGCATAGATTGACCAGCAAACGGCCTTCAGTGTGAAACGGCAAATCAAACTGTTCCCATAACTGGCCCGTCAAACGCCCCACCAGCTTGGTGTCGATCGCCGACAAGGGAAGCCGACGTTGCGCATTGCGCGGCGCGAGGATGACGGCGTCGTAGCGGCGGGCGAGGTCGCCATCGGTCTGCAGAATCCGGTCGAGCCCCATAATGAGCTCGGCAGCAACCCGGTGCACGCCTGTGGGCGACGCGCTGAGAAACTTGCCGTTAAAAGCAAGACTCACAGGCGGCCCCTCTGGATGAAGGCCCGCCGCAGGCTCCAATAATGACTTATCGGTAAGATCCGTCATGGCCACCGGATGAAGAAACTCGTGATCAGTATTCTTGGAGACGAATGGATGTTCAACCTGCCAACATGGCGCAGGGGCGAGACCAGAACGATTCAATATGACTATGAAGCGCTCTAGACAGCCCCTCTCGATGACAGAACCGCCGGAACCGTCCGCATGATGATGGCAATGTCGTGCCAAAACGACCAGTTGCGCGCATACCAGCCATCCAGATAGACGCGGCGCTCATAGGTGGTGTTGCTGCGCCCGCTGATTTGCCACAGGCCCGTCACACCGGGACGCATCTTCAAATAATAGTCGCGCGTTTCGCCATACTTCAGCAGCTCGGCTTCGGTAACCGGACGCGGGCCGACCACGCTCATCTCACCTTTGAGAATGTTGTAAAGCTGCGGCAGCTCATCCAGGCTGGTTCGCCGCAAAAACCTCCCGATGCGCGTCACGCGCGGATCGTCGGCAAGCTTCTGAGTACGCGCCCATTCTTCGGCGGCCTCCGGATTGTGCCGCAAATAGTCCGCCAAAATGGCGTCGGCATTCGGCACCATCGTGCGGAACTTGTAGCAAGTGAACTTTTTCCCGTGGCGGCCAATCCGCTCATGGCCATAGAAGACGGTTCCACGATCGCCCACAACGGCGGCTGCGATAAACGCCATGAGCGGTAATGTGAGGATCAACGTGCTACCGGCGATGAGCAGATCGGTGATTCGCTTGATTATCGCGGCGGTGACGCGAGACGCACCTTCGCGCGGCGACAACAGCACCATTTCATTCCGGTACAGCGGCAGCACTTCCATGTTCAGCACGGACATTTCATGGAGCGGCGCGAGCAGAGAATAAGGAATGCGTTCTGTGTTCAAGTAACGCAGCACGCCACGCAAGCTCGGATCGAACGGGAAAGGTTGTGCGAAAATGATATGGGCGCCCCGCCACGGTTTGACGGCGGCTCGCAGACGTACGAAATCGTCATGGCCGAACGGCACATTATCCGCGGTGACCAGTTTCGATACGGTGCGGTATCCCATTTGGTATTCCGCTTGAAACAGGGTCAGCGCCGACTCGATGGCACGCTCGCTACCGACCACGATGACGGGAATTTTCCACTCGTCATGTTTGGTCACGATCATCTTGACCAGGGCACGGCCCGTTAAGACCAGCGGAATCGCAAACAGCCACGTTGCGACCAGCCACAAGCGCGAAAAGTCGTCTTTCTGGGCGTAGTGCAGGAAGCCTTCCAACAACATGGCAAAGCCGATCACGGTGACCACTTGTTGGAGCTCGCGATGCAAGGGCACACCGCAGCGGTAATGCCCCCTGAGCGATAGGACCGAAACGATCCCGACCGCGATCACCGTGACATAGACCAGACGCGACGTCCCGCCCGGCAGGCCTTCCCGCAGATAGTAAATGTCAAAAAAGAAGTATGTGGCAATGGCGACAACAAATCCGGACGCCAAAAGGCTCAGCCCGATGGCAAGAAAGTCCGAGGCGACGAACAGCCAGCTCAAACGCGTCTGCGGGCGATACGCGGCGCGCACATTGGCCCATGCGCGCTGCCCCCAAGACAAGCGAACATCGTCTAATGCGATCTTTGGCTCAGCAGAAGCTGCTTTCGTCGTCACTTAACTAAAACGCCCGTAAACCGTGAGAGTTTTTTTATTTTTGAACTTTAGGAGATAGTAACTCGATAGAGAAATATTATCGATCCAAGTATTACACAACACAAAATTAGGCTTAACGGCCCATATCCGCAAATTTAGCGCCCAGATGAACGGGGTATGAATATCTGCCGATATTTGCCCGCCTTTAAGGCGCCCCTCCAACGATGCGGCGAACTTTTTGTCACAATCCTGGAGCGACCGCGATCTCTTGCCATGATTCTTTAAATGGACAAAAAGACGCAGTATTCAGGGCATTTCCAGAGGCCGGCAAAGGTTAGCCCAGCAATCCGCACCCTGCCCGACCAGCCGCGACGACCTTCGGGTCGGCCATTCCCCGTTCCACGCCGGCTTTCACGTATTTCCGGCAAAATGGGCCGACATCAGCCCCAAAAGCGGCCACGGAATTGCAGTATTGGGTGTATTTTTACTTCACTCAACAACCGCCGGTACGACAACAAGGCCGAGCTCCAGTCGCCGCACAGTGCGGATCAAGACTTGCCGAAATGCGGATAGCTTGGGTCTTCCACGCCCCGCTTGCCGCGCATGAGAATATCGACAGCGGGCGATTCGCCCCATTGATCCGTCGACGGATCATTGCGGCTCCAGTCGTAAATGGCATGGCGGTGTGAGATGCGCCATTCCCCGTTTCGTTTTTCAAACCGGTCGAGATAGCGGCCCGCGGCAATCATGTGCTGGGGGCCATCGGGCGACTGAATGCGGTGATGGGCAATGAAATAGGCTTCGCTACGCGCTTGGGTTCCGTCCACCTCGACCAGCAGATTGTTGATATTGTGCTGAGTAGCCACCATCGATTCCAAATCGGGAATCACCCAGTCGCTA
>JANQMY010000402.1 GCA_028279895.1 Alphaproteobacteria bacterium | reverse complement strand
AGTCGTTTCATCGATGGGGCAACGGAAGCCGCAAACAGCCCCAGCGTGCCGGGTCTGGCGTTGAAAGCCGTGATCGGTGACGGCGCGACCGGCGACTTTCAGGCATATGAAGACGTGTTGGCCGCCGCGTCCGATACGGAGCCGGACGATCAGGGTCTCGGTGGCCCCATGTTTTACACGTCCGGCACCACAGGCAGGCCCAAAGGGGTGGTCAGCAGCACCACGGCGCCCGGCGGCCCGGTCGAACTCATGCAGCTGATCGGCGCCGGCATCTCAGACAGCATGTCGCTGCCGAAGGACGGCATCACCCTCCTTGAGGGGCCGATCTATCATTCGGCCCAATGGGCTTTTTCCTTTTTGCCGATGATTGCGGGATCGTCCGTGGTGATGCGCCACAAATTCGACGCCGCCGAAACCCTTGACCTTATCGACACTCACAAGATCACCAACATCCATTTGGTGCCAACCCAATTCGTCCGCCTGCTGCGTTTGGATGAGGCGGTGAAATCCAAATTCGATGGCTCAAGCTTAAGTGTCGTTTGGCACGGCGCCGCCCCCTGTTCGCCAAATGTGAAGCGCCAAATGATCGATTGGTGGGGCCCCAAGATCAACGAGTATTACGGATCGACGGAAGGGTCGATCATCTCGGCGGTAACGTCGGAAGAATGGCTCGCCAAACCGGGCAGCTTGGGCAAACCACTCCCCATGGTCGACGTGATGGTGGTCAAAGAAGACGGCAGCCGCGCCGGCCCCAACGAAGAGGGCACGCTCTATTTCAAAAACCAGATGGGCACGGATTTCGAATATCACAAAGACCCCGAAAAAACCGCCGAGGCCCATTTGGAACCTGGCGTCTTTACGGTCGGCGATATCGGCTATCTGGACGACGACGGATCTTTGTTCATGAGCGATCGCAAGATCGACATGATCATTTCCGGCGGGGTCAACATCTATCCCAAGGAAATCGAAGGGGCCCTTGTGTCCCACCCGGCCGTCGCCGATGCCGCCGTGTTCGGCATTCCCAATGAGGAGTTTGGCGAGGAAGTGAAAGGAGCCGTCGAATTGATCGACGGCTTTGCGCCGTCGGATGGCTTGGCGGAAGAACTCATCGCCCATTGCCGCGAACATCTCGCCGGGTATAAGGCACCGCGCAGTATCGATTTCGAGGCGGCGTTGCCGCGCCACCCCACGGGCAAACTCTACAAACGTCTCTTGCGGGAAAAATATTGGGAAGAGGCGGGCCGAAAGATTTGATCGGAGACGATCAAATGAAGGCGGGTGACCGGAGCACTTCTGCATCAGAAGACTGAATAGCAGAAATGCTCTTGGCCTTTTTTTCATTTCCGGACATTGCACCGGTATCCAATTTTACCTGGAAACGCTCCAGGTACTCGAGACCTAGGGTGTTACCGACCTAAATTGGGTGGTGGAAAAAAGAAACGTCATTGCGAGGAGCGTAAGCGACGACGCAATCCAGAACCGCATACTGAAGATTTGCTGCTCTGGATCGCCACGCGGGCTTACGCCCGCTCGCGATGACAATTCAGGTATTCTCGGAAACGCCCTAGCAAGCTACTGAAAAGTCATCTGGACCCTTCGAGACGGGCCTATCCGCCCTCCTCAGGGTGAGGAGGCGCGATAGCCCCGTCTCGAACCGTGGATAGATAAATTGATGACTTTTTCACCAGCCTACTAGAGCTCATTGAGCCAAACACCGACTCGTGCAATGACCTAGGGGTGACCCAGACACCCAACTCGACCGTTTTGCTGCCCGACCTGCCGGCGCTGGCCGTCGGCACGGGTGCGGCCGCCCTGGCCACGGCAGACGGGGAATTGGACTCCCTTACCCTGGACGAGGCAGCCGACCTCGTCCAACGCAAGCAAGCCCTGCTGTGCCACACGGCCTTCACCTGCCAGCGGCTCAAGCTCGCCCACGCGCCGCCTTTCGACCAGCATTTGGATGTGCTGGAACTTTTTGCCTTTGTGAAACCGGCCCAGTTCTGCCTGCCCACGCCGCGTGGACTGGCGCGCGATCTGGGCATAGGCGCACCCGACGGCTTGGAAGATCAAGCACTCGCCATTGTGCAATCGGCCCATGCGCTTCTGTCGGCGCTGGCCGATTACGACCCGGAAGCCCGCGGCGAGGCACAGCCCCTGGCAACCCTGCTCGCCCGGGCCGGTTGGCCGTGGGGCGCCGGCGTGATCGCAGCCCTGGGCGGGCCCGGCGACAAACAAAACCGCTCCCTGTTCGATGTGGCCCGCGCCCTGGCCGAATGGGAAGACGCCCCCCAAGAAGGCGTGCCCGGCACACAGCCGGTCGACCCCGGCGCGGCACAGACGCGGCTGGCGGCACTGACCGGCGCGCAAGCCGAACCCCGCCCCGCCCAAATGCAGTACACGTCGGAAATTTCGGACGCGTTCGCCCCGCCCTCGCAACCCGGGGCGCCGCGAGTCGTGCTGGCGGAAGCCGGCACCGGCATCGGCAAAACCTTGGGTTATATCGCGCCGGCCAGTCTGTGGGCGGAACAAAACGGTCCCGGCGTGTGGTTGAGCACCTACACCAAGAATCTGCAACGGCAGATCGACCAGGAATTGGACAAGCTGTTCCCGGACCCCGCGCTCAAGGCGGCAAAGGCGGTGATCCGCAAAGGGCGGGAGAACTATTTGTGCCTGCTCAATTTCGAAGAAACCGCCGGTCAAGCCGGTGGCGGTGCCCGTGCCGTGGCGCTGGGCCTGGTTGCCCGATGGATCCAAGCGACCCGGGACGGCGATATGGTGGGCGGCGATTTTCCGAATTGGCTTCGACTGCCGGGCATATCGGCCGGGAATGCGCTGACCGACCGGCGCGGCGAGTGCATTTATTCCGCCTGCCAACATTACCGCAAATGCTTTGTGGAAAAGGCGGTGCGCAAATCCCACCATGCGGACTTGATCGTCGCCAACCATGCTTTGGTGATGCACCAGGCAGCCGTGGACGCTGCCCTCACCCCGCCCCAAAAGGCCGACACGGACGAGGAACACCATACGGCGTCAAGCCATATCCAATATGTCTTCGATGAAGGGCATCATGTGTTCGATGCGGCGGACGGCGCCTTTTCGGCTGTCCTGAGCGGTATCGAAGGGGCCGAACTCAGGCGCTGGATCCGCGGCCCGGAAGGGCGCGGGGCCCGGCGCAGCCGCGGGCGCGGCCTGCAAGAACGCCTGGCGGAGTTGCTGCCGGACGATGACAAGGCGCGCGCCGCGCTGGATGAGGCCATCAAGGCCGCCGGCGCGCTGCCCATGCCGGGATCTGCCGCGCGCATCGCCGAAGGCCAACCGTCGAACCCGGCCGAACGCTTCCTCGCGGCCGTGCGCCAGCAAGTTCTGGCCCGAAACGACGAGGCGCCCTCAAGCTACGGCTTGGAAACCCCGTGCGCCCCGGTCATTGATGGGCTGCTGGAAACGGCTCAAGACCTGACCCTGGCCCTTGAGGCGATACAGAAACCGTTATTGCAGCTCGTCCGTATACTGCGCAAGGAGTTGAACGACGAGACCGAGACCCTGGAAACGCCGACGCGGGTGCGCATCGAAGCCGCCATCAAATCCTTGGAACGGCGCGCCCGGCTCACCCTGCCCGCCTGGATCGACATGCTGCATTCGCTGTCCAAAGAGACACCGGAAGAATTTGTGGATTGGTTCTCCCTTAAGCGCATCGAGGCGCGCGAAGTGGACATCGCCATGCACCGCCACTGGGTGGACCCCACCTATCCCTTCACCCGCGCCGTGCTGGAACGGGCGCGCGGGGCGGTGATTACCTCCGCCACCTTGAGGGACGAGGTCACAGACAGTGAAGGCGCGGACCGCAGCTGGGAAACGGCGGAGATCCGAACCGGCGGTGCCCATTTGATCGAACCGCCCAAACGGGTGCGCTTGGCGTCCCCGTTCGATTATGCGGAAAAGACCCGCATCCTCATCGTACGCGACGTGAAGCGCACCGATCCGTCGGCAGTGGCCGCGGCCTATCGGGAATTGTTTCTGGCAGCCGGCGGCGGCGCGCTGGGTCTGTTCACCGCCATCGCCCGGCTGCGCGGCGTGTATGACAAGATCGCAACCGAGCTGGAAGCAGCCGGCCTGCCGCTTTACGCGCAGCATGTGGATGCCATGGATGTGGGCACACTGGTCGACATCTTCAAAGCGGAAGACGATGCCTGCTTGTTGGGCACGGATGCGGTACGCGACGGTGTGGACGTGCCCGGCCGGTCGTTACGGCTGATCGTGTTCGACCGGGTGCCCTGGCCCCGGCCCGACATTCTGCACAAGGCCCGCCGCGCCCGGTTCGGCCCGCGCACCTATGACGACATGTTGACCCGGCTGAAACTAAAGCAGGCCTATGGGCGCTTGATCCGCCGCGCCGACGACCGGGGTGTGTTCGTGATGCTGGACCCCATGATGCCCACGCGCCTCACGACCGCATTTCCCGAGGGTGTAGAAATCGTGCGCACTGGGATTGCAGAAGCGGTCAGTACGGTGAAGGAATTTGTAGGGACTCCCTAGCAGGCTGCTGAAAAAGTCTTTTTCGTCCTTCGAGAAGGGCCTGTCGGCCCTCCTCAGGATGAGGAAAACAAACAAAAACCTCATGGTGAGGAGGCGCGATAGCTCCGTCTCGAACCATGGGTTCCTAAGACCATGACTTTTTCAGCAGCCTGCTAGAGCCGTTTTGGTTTTAGTCGAAACGCAAAACGGCTCCAGACTCTTTGTTTTGCGCGTTTCCGCCAATAGACTTTGGGCGGTGAACCGGAGTCCACCCATCGGGTCAAGCCCGAGGGCATGCTTCACCTGGAAACGCTATAGTCGCTGCCGGTTCGTCGTCAAGGAAACGCCATGTCCAAACAAACTCTCCAACCGTTCGGGACCGACATTTGGATTGTCGATGGGCCCGTCGTCTCCTCCGCCGGTTTTCGGTACGGCACACGCATGGTGGTGATGAAGTTGGACGGGGACGGCCTGTTCGTTTGGTCGCCCATCGCGCTCACGGACGCGCTGCGCACGGCCATCGGCGCCCTGGGTGATATTCGATGCATTGTCGGGCCGAACTCCCTGCATCATCTCTATCTCCAAGACTGGCAGCAGGCCTATCCGCAGGCCGCCGTCTTTGCGGCGCCAGGCTTGCCCAAGAGGCGAAAAGACATGTCCTTCGACGGCGAGCTGGGCGATGCGCCGGCCAACGCCTGGGCCGGCCACATCGACCAAGTGGTGGTGCCGGGCAATTTGATCACCACCGAAGTGGTGTTCTTTCACCGGGACAGCGGCACGGTTTTGTTCACCGACCTGCTTCAAAACTTCGGGCCCGAATGGTTTTCCGGTTGGCGCAAGATCATCGCGCAGCTCGATCATATGGTGGGCCGCGAGGCGCAAGTGCCGCGGAAGTTCCGCGTGGCTTTCGTAAATCGCCGGGCGGCACGGGCGGCGCTGAAGCGCATCCTCGCCTGGCCCGCAGATAAGGTGCTCATGGCACACGGCACGCCGATCGAGCAAGACGGTGCCGCGTTCATCCGGCGGGCGTTCAAATGGCTGACGGGGTAAGCGCCGCCTCCTAACCTTGCCGCACGGCCAGGGCCACCCGCGCCACCAGCACGGGCAGGCCCGCCACATCCGTCCGGATACGGAAGACTGCGCCGGCCTTGTCCGACCCGGCACCGTCGGAGCCGGAAACGATATAGAGATCTTGCAAGTCGGCACCGCCAAAGCACACGCTGGTGCACATGGGCAGTGGAATTTCGATATGGTCGCGGAAGCCCCCCGTCGGCTCGAACACAGCGACACCTTTGCCGTTTCGCGCCAGCGCCACCCACACCGCGCCGTCTTCCGAGACCACAAGGCCGTCTGGCACGCCGCCTTCGGTTTGCGCAAAGAGCGCCTTGGGCCCAAGCGTCCCGTCGTCGTAAACTTCATACCGAAACACGGCGGACCGTGTGGTGTCCGAATGATAGAGCGTCTTGCCGTCGGGCGAAAAACCAAGCCCGTTGGTGAGCATCACATCGCCAGCCACCACCCGCGCACTGCCGTCCAGATCGATCAAGTAGAGATCGCCCGCCTGCGGCCCGCGACCGTCTTCGAAGACCGGGCTCGACCCCAACCCCCCCGCATAAATCCGGCCCGCCGCATCGGTGGTAATGTCGTTGAAGCTCACCAGGCCGGCCTCTTCATTCCGGTCGAGCACGGTGACCGTCCCGCCCCCGCCGAACGGCTTGTAAGAAATGTTGCGCCCACTGACGATCAAGCCGCCAGCTTCGTGCAAGGCCATACCGCCAATGCCGCGGCGATGTTCGAAAACGGTCGAAACCGACCCGTCGGTGCCCAAGCAATAAACGCCGCCGAACAGCACATCGCTGAAGATGAGGCCCCGCGTAGGATCCCACACCGGGCCTTCAATCAGGCCATAGCCTTCCGCGCATTTTTCCATGTGACCACCCTTTGTGGCGTTTCCATGTTTTCCGCTCCCCTGCTCATGGGGGGTAATCGCATATGGCAACTTCATTGAGACCTTATTGTTCCGCTCATTCCTGCGAATGCAGGAATCTTTCGCACTGCACTGATAGATCCCGGTTCGCACCCTATTATTTGGGGCGCGACCGGGATGAGCGGTAATGAAGCTGTCGACATATGCGATTGCTCTGCCTTCTCATTGGGAAGCGCTTGTTTTGCACCTCCCACGATAGGCGATGACGCGCGGAGCGTCCAACCCACTAAAGAAACTATGCCTCGTCCAATACCGCTTTGAGAACCACTGCATTGTTATGGGCCGCGTCCTTAGCGCCATAAAGAAGCGTGACCGGCCCCTTGAGCGATAAGGCCCGAAGATCGGCCAGGGCCGATGCGGCAGCCGGGCGCGCCAGCTCTTCCCGGTAGCGCGCCTGAAATTCCGGCCAGCGGGACGGATCGTGGCCAAACCAGCGTCGCAATTCGGCGCTGGGCGCAATTTCTTTCATCCATCGGTCGATGTGTGCCTCGGCACGGCTGACACCGCGCGGCCATAACCGGTCCACAAGAATACGACGCCCATCCGCTGGCGAAGGGGCGTCGTACACGCGTTTGAGAGAGACCGCCATCGTCAGAGCAATGGCTGTGCGGCGATCATCAAGATAGCCAGCCAGGACACCAAATAGACCGGCGTGCGCAGAACCGGAACGCCTAGACCGTAGACCACGGCGTGGGTCAAACGGGCGAAGAAGAACACTTGCGCCCACAGACCGATGACCGCCCCCGCGCTGTCGCCTGCCAGGGCCCCGGCCCCGAGAACCACCGCGATAAAGGCGGGCATGGTTTCCACCATGTTGAGATGGGCCCGCTGACAGCGTTCGGCCCACAAGGGGGGCGCAGGCTGTTCCACCGGAAAGCCCGCCGGGTAGTTGTGCAGAAAGGTCAACGGTCCCCACACAAACAAACGGGCGACAATGTAGGGTGTCCACAACAGCACCGTGAGCGCGCCGGACAACACAAGATAGAAATATGCCGTTTCCATTTTCCTGCCTCCTACGCTGCAAAGCCGTTGTGAATGGCTTCAAGCTTGTTGCCGAACGGATCCCGCACGAAAGTCGTAAAGACGTTCGGGGCCGGATAGGCGGGCCGCGGCCCAGGCGCGCCGTCGTCTGCACCGCCATGTTCCACAGCAAAAGCGTGGAACGCCCGCACCGCGTCTTGCGACGGCGCCGCAAAGCAAATATGGGTGCCGTTTCCGGGCGTGTAGGTGCCGCCGTTTTCGGGCGTCATGGCGAGAAACTGAACAGCGTCCGTACCGTAAGCGGCGAATCCGCCGCTGGTTGCCAGACGGCGCACCCCAAGTGTTTTGAGAAGCCCGTCGTAGAACGCACAGGCCGCTTCAATATCGGGCACGCCGACACTCAAATGATCGATAATGCTCATCGCTAAATCTCCGTGTAAGGAGCGGGCGCGGTCACGCGCCCGCGCCGGAATTAGAGGTCGGTGGCAGCCACATGCTCAATCTTTTGCCATTGAGCGTTCGCTTTCCGAATCGTGCCGTCTTTGTCCTTTTGGTACATGCGGAAGATTTCCTCATTCAGGAACAGGTACAGCGTGCCGTTCCGAATATCCGCATACCGAGGATCACCGTCGAACTTCTTACCGACGGAAACGCCGAAGGTACAAAAGCCGCCATGGGCCGGGACATATTGGGCCGGGTTCTTTTTGAACGCATCCATATTGGCTTTGCTGTCGAAGTAATAGGCCACGCCGTCATGGACCGCCGTGTAAGCCGCCGAGCCGTCAACCCGGTTGTCCAAATCGACAAAGGCCACCGGATCGACCCCATGCAGGCCGAGGGGTGCGCCCGCCGCGGTGAGTCCGGGCACCACATTGTGCTCATCGGCCGCAAAAGCGGAGGGCAAGAACGCCAACCCCAAGGCCAGGGTTGCAATCGAAAGGGTGGTTTTCATGAATAGTCTCCTTCATTGAATGTGATGGAGCGCTATCTGTTGTGCATGGGACGATTTATCAATTCGCCCGCCAAATTGCGGGAGCCACGGCAATCCCTTTGGGACGATGTGCAAAAACCCGGCCGCGATCAGGCCGTATGCCGGCGATATTCGGTGGGAGACGTGCCGAACTTCGCGGCAAAGGCACGAGTGAAGGCCGCCGGGGACTGATACCCCGACTGCACCGCCACCTGGCTCACGCTGAAGCGGGGTTCGTCCAGCAAGGCGAGCGCCTTTTGCAAGCGCCATTCGCTCAAATAGGCCATGGGGCTCATACCCATCAGATCCCGGAAGCGGTCCGCAAAGCGGCTGCGGGACATGGCCACCTCTGCCGCCAGGCTTTCCACCGTCCACGGACGGTCCGGTGCCGCGTGCATGGTATTCAGCGCCTTGCCAATCTGAGGATCTTGGAGCGCGGACAGAATGGCCGCCATTGCGGGGCTGTGTACCGCGCCAATCCGCAACAGTTCCACATAGATGCTTTCGGAAAGTCGCTTGACCGCCGCCGTCGAGCCCGGCTCCGGCGCGAATATCCGGCGCGCGATCAAACGCAATGTCTCGTCCAGCAGGGGGGCCTTGGCCCGGTCCGATGCCGTCGTCATCACGTAATCGGGCAACGCCCGTAACAGGGCATGGTCGGCACCGTCTCGAAACGAAAAATGTCCGCATACCATCTGGGTCGATGCATTCTCATCCCCATCGCCGATCGCCAACACGCCGGCGCCGTCATACCCCACATCTTCCAGCACCGTTTGGAGAGGCGGCGCCGGACGGCCCGGTTTGTCGGCAATGATGTGTTCGCGGCCGCCGGGAATCAGCACGAGATCGCCGGGGCGCAAGGTAACACTGGCGCCGGAGCGGAAGGTCACATGACAGGTCCCCTGCACCACCAGATGGAAGCGCGCAGCCCCCGGCAATTCCGGTACGGTGGTCGCCCAGGCGCCCGAAAAATCCGTGCGGAAATAGAGCACGCCTTTCAGGTTCAAGGTGGACAGAATGTCGTCGAGGATATCCATGGGGTGCCGTGCTTTTGCCGATCTTCGTGTTTTTCACGCCCTTGCGTGGGACCGCCTTAAGGTATGAACTAACGTGTTGAGATTCTAGTCCCTCGGAAGGCAGGGGGGCGTTACGCAACGGGGAGCACTTATGAGGTTTTTGCGCGCCACGTCGATTGTCACCGCCCTCACCGCGGCCCTGCTGCTGAGCGCGTGCGAAGAACCCGACGACCCATCGCCTTTTGAGGGCACTTGGGTCGACCTCACCCACGAATTCTCCCGCAACGCGGTTTTTTGGCCCACCGCGGCCACCTTCAACAAGGAAACCGTGTCCGAGGGGATGACGGAAGGCGGCTGGTTTTACAGCGCCTACAACTTTTCGTCGTCGGAACATGGCGGCACCCATATGGACGCGCCGGTGCATTTCGCCAAAGGGGCGCTGTCCACCCACGAGGTGCCTCTCGATAAATTGATCGGACCGGCCGCGGTGATCGACGTGTCGGCCGCGTCGGAAAATGACCGGGACTATCAGTTCACCATCGAGGATGTGCTCGGTTGGGAAAAAGCGCATGGCCCCTTGCCCGACGGCGCCATTCTGCTGTTCAGCACAGGCTATGCCGCAAAATGGCCCGATGCCGCCGCCTATATGGGGACGGACGAACGCGGCCCCATGGCGGTCGGCAAGCTTCACTTTCCCGGGCTGTCGCCGGAGTTGGCGGCATTCCTGGTGAAAGAACGGAACATCCGCGCCGTGGGCCTGGACACACCAAGTCTGGATTACGGCCAATCGAAGAACTTCATGACCCATCGCATCTTGTCGGCGAAGAACATCCCCGGATTTGAAAATGTGGCCGCGCTGGACCAATTACCGCCGACCGGCGCGACGGTCATCGCTCTGCCCATGAAGATCAAAGGCGGCAGCGGCGGTCCGTTGCGCATCGTCGCACACATTCCGCCGTTTGACTAAGTCACGGATTGAGGTCGAGACGCGGCACTAATCGAGGCTGAACAGAACCAGTGCGATCAATGCCACCAGCAAGACGGCCCACACGGCGATGCTGATGGCGGTGGAGCGTTTCGCGGAGCGGCGTTCCAGCCATGTCCGTGGCCGCACGCCCATGACGAAGAAAACCAACTGGCTGGCCAGATTGACGCTCACCACATTGATCGCCAGCAATACGCTCGCCTGAGCGGCAAGGTTGAATTCCCCGGCACCCAGGAACAGGGCAAAAGCGACGGCCGGCGGTAAAATGGCAACCGCGACCATCACCCCTACCAGCGTGGCCGAAAGTCCGGTCAGGACGGACAAGGCGGCGGCGGCGCCCGAGGCGAGCGCCAAGGCGATCGAATCCAATCCCACATCGGTTCGCGACAGCAATTCATGGCTGGTCAGGTCAACGGGAATCAAGGTGCCGACGGCAAAGCCGGTTGCCACCCCAACGCCCAGGCCAACCAGCGCGGTCTGCCCGGCCCGCCACATCAGATCGGGATTGCCGATGGCACAGCCAAACGAAAATGCCAAAATGGGCCCCAGCAACGGCGCGATCACCATGGCACCGATGACGACGGCCACATTGTCCGCATTGATCCCCAGGGCGGCCACGATGGCCGACAGAACCGTGAGCGCCAAATAATCCCGGTTAACCCGCGCGCCGTGTGAGACGTCTTGATAGATTTCCTCACGCAGCGCCACAGTCTTCTGGGCGCTCTCCTTCGCAACGATTTGATCTTCCCGATGCTGGGGTAAGACCGCCGCCTCCACCGGCAACACGACGATGCGCCAGTTTTCCGCCGACGCCAACACCGACTGCAAACGATCCACCACAGACTGGCTGTCCCCGGATGCGATGACCAATTGGGCTTCGCACATGCCTTCTTGTGGATGGCTGACGGTCCAGGCGGATTCCGGATGCACGTCGATCGTGGCCGTCACCGTGTCCGCCATGCCTTCCGGAAATGTTGCGGTGATCAATCTCATAGATTTGGTCTTCCCCGTTGCGCGTGTCGATTCGCGTGACCTGCCCACCATGCCAAGCCGTGGCGGGGCAAACAATCACCGAAATCCCGAAGAATCAGTCAGCGGCCATCCGGCCCGGCGCCATCTCTGATGGCAGAATCTGTCAGCAGGGTGTGCCGGCACGCCTAGCCAGACTTGGGCAGGGCTTGCTAGCCTTGATCGTTTGTGCAGCCCCATATGGTAACCGCGAGGCTCTGTGATGACCTATCCACCCGCCCTGCCCCATGACCCGATCGAAGAGATCGCGCCGGACATCTTCCTGGCCCGGGGCAGCCATAGGCTGAACGCCGTCATACGGATCAGCCGCAATATGCTCATTGTGCGTCACAATGGCGAGCTGACCGTCGTCAATCCCCTGCGCCTCATGCCGTCCGGCGAAGCACAACTTCGTGGCCTGGGCACGGTGAAACATGTGATGCGCACGGGCCCCATGCATGGTCTAGACGATCCCTATTATGTGGACACTTTTAATGCCGACTTCTGGAGTCAGGCGGGCGGCACAACATACACGGAACCCAAGATCGACCATGAGCTATCCGAAGGCGGGGACTTACCCTTTCCGGGGGCGGAGCTTTTTTGTTTCCACAACACGGTGCAACCCGAAGGGGCCCTTCTGTTCAAAACGGGTAAGGGTCTGCTGGCCACGTGCGATGCCATTCAGCATTATGGCGATTACAAGCACAACAACCTGCCGGCCCGCATGATGATGCCTTATATCGGGTTTCCTAAAACCACGATCATCGGCCCGATCTGGATCAAAGTGATGACGCCCGAAGGCGCAAGTCTAAAGCCGGAATTCGAGCGGCTCCTCGCCCATGACTTTGACGCCTTGGTCAGCGCCCATGGCAGCTTCCTGCAAACCGGCGCCAAAGCGGCCGTAAAAAAAGCCATTCATAAGGTCTTCGCTGACGATTAGGCCGTTCCCCATTGCCTATGGCGTACGGCTATCCGTCGGCGAATTGGCTGCCGGCGCATTGTGCCGGGCATTTGGGTTTGTCGTTGTCTGCAGTCGGCCTCATCATCTTGCTGGCCCATCTGACTGACATGCTATGCTCGCCCTAACAAAAGGGAGGACCCATGGCAGCGGCATTTGCAGACACCGGTACGCTTGGCAC
This sequence comes from Alphaproteobacteria bacterium, assembly GCA_028279895.1. GTDB lineage: Bacteria > Pseudomonadota > Alphaproteobacteria > JANQMY01 > JANQMY01 > JANQMY01. Next base: position 8,391 of record JANQMY010000402.1, on the reverse strand, counting down.
CAATGGCCGCGCCGTACGCGCCAGCCTGGACGCCAAGAACACGCGATCCCGTGAACTGTCGAGCCGGACGGGCGAACTCATGAATATGGGATCGGCGGCCAGCCTGGAAATGCCCTTCCCGGTTTTGATCGAAAACAGCGATGGGCCGTTCCTATGGGACGCCGACGGCAACAAATACATCGATTACCAGATCGGCTTTGGCGCAATGGTCTTGGGCCACAAACACCCGGCCGTCCAATCCGCCATAGAAGATCAAGTGCACCATCGCGGTTGGCATTTCGGCCTGCACAATCCCAATCAGGTGCCCTTGGCGGAGCTGCTGATCAAGGCGGACAATGGCGTGGAGCGCGTCATCTTCTGCAACACCGGCACGGAAGCCACCATGTATGCCATCCGCGCGGCTCGTGCCTTTACCGGCAAGTGGAAGCTCGGCGTGTTCGACGGCTTTTATCACGGGGCGCATGACTACGGTATCGGCCTGGCCGTGCCGGACAGCCCGCGCGAACGTCCCACATACATGACCATGGGCGCCGGCGTGCTGCCCGCCATTGCCGACCATCAGCTCATGCTGCCGTACCGGTCGGACGCGGCCTTCGACCTTATTCGGCAGCATAAGGAAGAACTGGCCATGGTGATGATCGAGCCCGCGCAAAGCTCGAACCCCCACATGAACGACGAGATCCACGATTTCCTGCATGAGCTGGCAGACGTCTGCCGTGCGAACGACGTGCTGTTCATGATGGACGAAGTGATCACCGGCTTCCGTTTCGCCTATGGCGGCGCACAAGAGCGCTATGGCCTGACGCCGGATCTCGCCACCTACGGCAAAATCCTAGGCGGCGGCTTGCCGGTGGGTGCTGTCGGCGGACGGGCCGACATCATGGCCCTGTTCAACGCATTGGGCAGCGACCCCAGGGGCATCATGTCCGGCGGCACCTTTTCCGGCAATCCGCTGACCATGGCCGCAGGTGTGGCACAAATCGGCTATCTCGACACGCACCGGGCCCAGGTCTACCCGCACCTCTACCGGCTGGGGGAAAAGCTGGCCACCGGCATCAATGAATATGCGCGCAGTAAAAACATGGCCGTTCAAGTGCTGAACGCCGGACCCATGTTCCAAATCTACTTCAAAGGCGACGAGATCCGCTCGTCCCGGGACCTGAACCTCACCAAGCCGCCGGCGGAAACAGAATTCTACCTGCATTTGCTGGATCAGGGCGTTCTGGTCCCCGGCACGCGCCGCAGTTTCGTCTCCTATGCGCATACCGATGAATTGATCGACCAAACGATCGACATTGTGAGAACTTGTCTCGATCTCGTCCGCGAGGACGGGCTGATTTAGCCGGCCGGACCGCCACTTCCCGAAAATGCTTTGACATAGATCATTTGCGCCGGGGATCGATTTAGTCCACAATTCTGACAAATTGTCATTTTGGAGCCTAGGGACATGAGCGTCACGGATACTTTGGAAAGATCTGAGACCCCGACCGGGGTCGAGCATTTCGATGTTCTGATTGTGGGCGCCGGTATTTCCGGCGTGGGCGCGGCCTACCACTTACAACAGCAAAGCCCGAACAAAAGCTTTGTCATTCTGGAGGAATTGGAGAGTTTCGGCGGCACCTGGCTCACTCACAAATATCCGGGCATCCGTTCCGACAGCGACCTTTACACCTTCGGATACCGCTTCAAGCCCTGGGTCGGCCCGCCCATCGCAACCGCCGACGAAATCCTCACCTATATGGGAGAGGTCATCGACGAAAACGACATCGGCCCGCACATTCGCTACAAACACAAAATCGAAGCCGCCCATTGGTCGAGCAAGGAAAAGCAATGGACCTTAGAGGGTAAGCGGCTCGATACCGGCGAGCCGATCCGCTTCACCGCGAACTTCCTTTGGATGTGCCAGGGCTATTACCACCATGCCACGGGCTATACGCCTGAATGGGAAGGCATGGAAGACTTCCGTGGACAGATCGTTCATCCTCAAACCTGGCCGGAAGACTTAGATTATAAAAACAAAAACGTTTTGGTCATCGGGTCAGGCGCCACCGCCGCCACTTTGGTACCCGCCATTGCCGGCGACTGCGCCCATGTCACCATGCTGCAACGCTCGCCCACGTATTTTCGGGCGGCCCGCAATGTGAACGAACTTGCCGACCTGTTGCGCGTGCTCGAGGTGGATGAATCCTGGATCCACGAGATCACGCGCCGAGCCATTTTGTTCGAACAGGCCGAATTCACACGCCGTTCTTTCGAAGAGCCCGAAGTGGTTCGAAAGGAATTGCTTGACGGGGTGCGCGAATATCTAGGCCCCGACTATGACATCGACAAACACTTTACGCCGCGCTACCGGCCGTGGCGTCAGCGCCTGGCCTTCGTGCCGGAGGGCGATTTGTTCGAAGGCATCAAAGCGGGCAAAGCAACGGTCGTCACCGATGAAATCGATCGGTTTACGGACAAGGGGGTACTTCTAAAGTCCGGCGAGCTGTTGGAAGCCGACATCATCGTGACCGCAACCGGCTTTAACTTGAGTGTGCTGGGAGACATCGCCTTCGACGTCGACGACAAGCCGGTCGAATGGCCCAACACCGTCACCTATCGCGGCATGATGTTTACGGGCGTGCCCAATATGGTTTGGGTCTTCGGATATTTCCGCGCAAGTTGGACCTTGCGGGTCGATTTATTAGGCGATTTCGTCTGCCGCCTGCTCAATCACATGGACCGCATGGGCGTCAAATCGGTGCGTCCCGAATTGCGTCCCGAAGACAAAGATATGGAAGTTCTGCCCTGGCTCGACGAAGAAAACTTCAACCCCGGCTACATGCTGCGCCGAATGCACCTCATGCCGAAACGCGGCACCAAGCCCGAATGGCAACACAATCAGGATTACTGGGCCGAGCGGAACGAAATTCCCGAGATCGACTTGGAAGATAGCGCCTTCGTTTACGAGTAAGGCGGCGTTGCCCTTACCTTCCGCCACGTGATGTACAGCCTATAGCATTTCCAGGTGAAGTGGAATCCGGTTCACCGTCCGGAAACGCGCAAAACAATGAGTCTGGAGCCGTTTTATGTTTCAATCAAAACCAAAACGGCTCTAGGCATCAGTGGCGGCGTCAACCAACTGGGCTGCCGCCCTTTTGGCATTTGTGGCAGCCTGTTGCGGATCGCCCAAACAGGCCATCACGATCGCACCTTCGTGCAACAACTGAAGCTGGCGCGCTAAGCCCTCGTGATCGGCACGACCGAGTTCACTGGTCAGCTTACTGAGGAATGCGAGAATCAACCGCTTGTGTTCCGCGGCAGCGGCGAAGATCGGATCGTCCGGTGCCTGATATTCGGACGACGCCTTGATGAAGATGCAGCTCTTGTAGCCCTCTTCCAAGAACCATTCCCCGAGTGCCTCGAAGACAGCGAGCAACCGATCGCGCGGCGTGGCCCCCAGCGCTTCGACCCGGCGCACCAGCCAATTACGGTATTGCTCGTCCCGCAGCCTGAGCACCGCCAAGATCAAGTCTTCCTTTGTTCTGAAGTGTTTGTAAATCGCAGTCTTGGACACGCTGGTTTCCTTTGCCAGCCGATCCATACCCACCGCGTGAAACCCCCCGTGGTGGAACGCGTGCATAGCATTCTGCACCAATTCATCCCGTTTTGACGCGCTCATCGGGACTGCCCCCCCCCTCTTACATCAACAAGTCTGTAAATGCTCGAAAGTGATCTAGTTTCGCATCTTAGGTGAGTTTTCGGTGATCTACCAGCCCGTTGCGGGCGCGGTAAAGCAGCTGGAAGAAACCAAACATTGACAGATCGGTTTATGGTCACCATTTGACATTAACCGATCGGCACCCGCTTCATCCTGCCCTTCGTGTTGTTTTTCAACGTGGTGGGGATCGCGGACCTCGCCAACGCCTTGCGCCAGGCCGAGGCGGTTCCGCATTTCGGCGCAACCTGGTTCATTCCGACCTTTATCGTGCCGCTTCTGCTGGTTACCTATGCCCTAATCTTTATACGGATCTTTCGTAGGGCCCCCAAAGCCGCCACCGCCTAGAAAAGCGTTGCACCGCCACCTTTTTGTTCTCGTTCTCGAACGCGACGCGCCAATAAGTGCTAACCCGCCGAGATGGCCGGGATCAGATCTCGCCCCACCCGCTCGATCACATCGTAACGCGGATCGAAGGCCGGCAAGATAATGATTTCATCGAGCCCGGCTTCCTTATACTGATGAAGTTTCTCGCAAACCTGATCGAGCGACCCCACAAGACAGGTATTCGCAATAAGCTCAGGCGTGACGAACCTTTCTTCTTCCGGCAGCACCCAGCAATTGTGGCCTGCATGGATGCGCTGATGACGCCGCTCTTTCGGGATCGCCTGGATCATGGCAACATAATCATCCCAAATGGGCTCGGCGGCACGCGGCGGCGGCTGGTTGAGTTGACGCCAGCCGTCGTAAGCATAATGGAGCCCGGCCATCGCCATCGCACCGCATTCCGCCTTGACGCGGGGCGAGTTGATGGTTTCTCCCGGATCGAGAAGGGTCACCGTGGTCAGCGCCGTTGTTCGGTACGCGGGACCGGCAACCGGGGAACTCCCTTCCGGTCGGCCCACCTCCGTCATCCTTAGAAACCGTTCAAGGATCGGCAAGGTGGGCGGCCATCCGAGAATAGCCCCATCACCATGTTTGCCCGCAAGCGCGAGAGACTTCGGGCCGAAGCCCGACACATATAACGGAATCGGATCGCCAAAATTGACGAACCCCTTGTCGGGCATGATGTGACGAATGGGCACGGCATTGCCGTCCAGCTCGACCACGGATTCCTCCCCCTTCAACAGAGGTTTGATCTCGGTGAGGAATCGGTCGAAATGAGCGATCCGTTGAGGCTTCCGCCCCATAATGCGCATGGCCGTATTGCCGGCACCGACGCCCAAAAAAGTGCGTCCCGGCGCAAGCGCATTGATCGTCGCAATGCTGGCCGCCGTGACCGCCGCCGGACGCGTGCCAGAAACCGCAATGCCCGTGCCGATCCGAATGCGCGATGTGCGGTCTGCCGCCAGCGCCAAGGTGGCGTAACAATCCGACCAAATCATCTGACTGTCGGCATACCACAGGCTGGTAAACCCCAACTCTTCCGCCCGCACCGCATAATCGATATCGCCGATATGCGAGGCCACACAAATCCCGATATCCATAATTCGCACCCTTCCGCACCGCCATCACAGAATCGTCGCAAAAATGCGACCGGTAAGGCCTTGCTATATAACTCCGTACTCTAACATGATAGGGGACGGGGTCGATGAAATCGGCGTAGATTGCAAGTACCCCGAGGAACCTTTCACGAAATGGCACTCGTAACAGTCGCGATTTGTACGTTTGATCGGTCGACAGACGTTCGCCGTTGCTTGACGGCGTTGCGCGCACAAGACGGCGCGCTTTCCTTTCCGATCCTCTTAATCGACAACGCCTCTTCACCTGCCGAAGCCTCCGCTTTAAGTGCATTAGCAGACCAGTTCTCGGTGCCGTATCATCGATGCGAGGAGCCCGGACTGTCCCACGCCCGAAACCTGGCGGCGCAATTGACCACCACGGAATGGGTCGCCTATTTGGACGATGACGCCGTTCCCTATGCCGACTGGATGGTACGGCTCGATCAAACCTTGGCGCGGCAACCGAACGATGTGGTGGCGGTGGGCGGGAAGATTACGCCCAGATGGCCCGAAGGTCCGGCGCCGGACTATATAACGCCCCGTTGGGAGATGCTGCTGTCCTGTATCGACAAAGATCTTGACGGGGATGTAGGAGGGGCCATTCGCGTCTGCGGCGCAAACTTCGCGGTCCGTACGTCACGCCTTTGGGAGGTGGGCGGTTTTGCGGCCGAGCTGGGCCGGGTTTCATCGAAGCTGATCTCGGGAGAAGAAGCCTATCTGATTGCACGCTTCGAAGATATGGGGCTGCGCACCCGGTATGAAAGCGCGTTCGGTGTGGAACATGTGATTCCCGAAGCGCGCCTCGAACCCGAATGGGCATACGAACGCGCCTATTGGGAGGGCATCACCCGCGTTAAGATCGAGCGCGCCATGGGCCGGGCGATGCCCTTCGCGATGAGCCCCCTAAAACTCGCAGCCGCATTGCCGCTGCTCTACGGCATGAGCTTGTTTAGCCGAAATGTGGACTACCGCCTGCGCTTCCATATGGCCTTGGGCTCTCTGACCGCCCAATTCAGCCGCACCTGACACGATCCGGCCGGCCCATTGCCGCACCTCACGTGAAAGGTCGCCTCAACCCCAAATCCGGGGCAAAGCGGCAGAATTGTCTCATCACGCGCCTATGTCTTGCCCCCGCTGCTTGCATTGCCTAGGTTGACGCCCAATTTAGTCGTACTGGTTGGCTTCACCGCCCGCTCGCACGTCCCGAAGATCCAATTTCGGTCACCGGGACATGGCTGAGACGGGGGAGCGGGTGGCCGGACATCAATCAAATTATGAGGAGGCCGCGTGTCGCAATCCAATCCCATCAGCCCTGAAGTCGCGCTTATCTACGCCATGGTGTTGATCTCGGCATCGGATCGAAAAATGAGCGACGAAGAACTCATGGTCATCGGCGACATCGTCAAGTCGATGCCTGTCTTCAAGAACTTTGACAGCAATAATCTTGTGGCGGTGGCTCAATCGTGTGCCGAAATCCTTTCGGAAGAAGAAGGCCTTCGCACCGTATTGAAACTGATCGGCGGTAGCGTGCCGGAACACCTCAGGGAAACCGCCTATGCGGTCGCGGTCGATGTGGCGGTCGCCGACAACAGGCTGGAGCAAGAAGAGCTGCGCGTGCTGGAGCTGTTGCGCCACGAATTGCCGGTGGAACGGCTTGAGGCCGCCGCCATCGAACGTGCAGCGAAAGCCCGCCACCGGACTCTCTAAGGGCGCCGGGACACCGAGCAAAAGAAGAGACATGAATGCAGGAAGGCCTGCTGCAAGATGAAGCGGCCTGGCGGTTCGGCACCTTTGCCGTATTGTTCGCCCTTTTCGCCGCTTGGGAAGCGCTCAACCCACGGCGCGTTCGCGCCCTGACCCGCCAGGGCCGCTGGTTCACCAATTTATCGATCAGTATACTGAATAGTGCCGTTCTGCGTTTCCTGTTCCCGCTTTTGGCCGTCGAAACCGCCGTGATTGCGTCGGCAAATGGCTGGGGCATTCTCAACGCGGTTGACGTTCCGTTTGCGATTAAGTTTCTGCTGGCGCTTCTGGTTCTCGATTTTGCGATCTACGCTCAGCACGTGCTTACCCATTACTGGACGCCGCTTTGGCGGCTGCACCGGGTGCACCACGCTGATCGCGATGTGGATGTGACAACCGCGCTGCGTTTCCATCCGATCGAAATCGCCTTCTCGATGTTGTTGAAGATGGCTGTCGTCATTGTCTTAGGGCCGCCTGCTGCCGCCGTCATTGTGTTTGAGATTCTGCTCAACGGCACCGCTATGTTCAATCACGCAAATATCCGCCTGCCGACGAAACTGGACCGCTTACTGCGCCTGGTTTTGGTGACCCCGGATATGCACCGGGTCCATCATTCGGTCATAGAGCGCGAAACGAATTCGAACTTCGGGTTCAATTTGTCCGTCTGGGACAGGCTTTGCGGAACCTATCGTGCGCAGCCGGAGGCCGGTCATGACGGCATGACGATCGGATTACCCGAATATCGGACCAATCGGCCGGCCGAGTTGATCTGGTCCCTTGCGCTTCCCTTTCAGAGCGCTAAGTTGATAGAAAAAGAGCAAAGCTCAGCATCGGGGGACACAGGAAAAACACCATGAAAACCCTGTATTTGTTGCGTCACGCCAAGTCGAGTTGGTCGGAACACGCCATGGACGACCATGACCGTCCGCTCAACAGGCGCGGACAACACAGCGCCCCGCTAATGGGGCAATTCATGCGCCGGTCCGGGTTTTTGCCGGATATGATCCTGTGCTCCACCTCGCGGCGCACCGCCGAAACGCTGAGCCTTATCGTCCCTTATATCGGCGACGAAACCCCCGTTCAGTTCGAACGAAATTTGTACCTGGCCAGCAGCGACGCCATGTTGGATCGAATCCGGCATGTGGATCCGTCCTGCGATCGCTTGCTGGTCGTCGGTCACAATCCAGGGATTGAGCATTTGGCCGCTGACCTGGTCTCGCGCGAAAAGCTGAACGGATCGGAAGCCTTGTTCGAAACCTTGCAAACCAAATACCCAACGGCCGCGCTGACCGTGGTTCAATTCGATGTTCGTGATTGGCAACAAGTTGAATTGGGCACCGGCACCCTGCGCGAGTTCAAGTGCCCGCGCGATCTGGAGCGGCGGATGGTGAAATAGAATCAATTCTGTTTGCGGTCCGTCGGTCCGATCCGCCAGGAGAACGGCGAAGG
>JANQMY010000385.1 GCA_028279895.1 Alphaproteobacteria bacterium | reverse complement strand
TTCCGACTTGCTCGCACGGGTGCATGAGGTCAACCACGCCGGAACGCCCTGCGCATTTCGCCACGCGCTTGAGCATCGACGCCTGTTCTTTGGCACGGCTTCTCAGTTCGGCCAGCAGAGATGCATTCGATTTGGCATGTGCGCGCTGCACAAGACTGTCGCAGTCAAGGCTTTGCGACCACCCCAGTTCGTCACGCGCCGGTGACTTGTCGGCCCCGCAGGTCCGGATAAACAAATCGGCATGCAGATAAGCGAACATCTGCACCAGAGCACGTTGTCCCGGTCTCAAGGCGCCAAAGGCATCGGACACCTGCTGATCGTCCCAACGATGATAACTCCCCAAGAAATCTGCAAACGTCCGTTTCGACTCGCTCGTATAGGAGGCCGCCTTCGGGGACCCGGAGACACGCATCAACAACAGGCTGCGTTGATTGCGATTGCGCGTGGTTTTGCCATCGATAGGAACATAGCTGATAAAAATGCTGGCGCCCGCCCGTTCGGCAAAGAAATTCGTGGAGCGGTTCAAGTGAAACATTTTGCCTTGGATCACTTTGCCGGCAAGACTGCCTCTTAGGGCATAGATGTTGCCATTTTCATCCGTAAGCTGACCAACAATCTGACCGTCAACCAGTTCGAGGCGAAGCGCGGCTTTTTTGTTACCTGCAAGCACACCCGACTTATACGCACCCGAAACGGAAAGGCTTGGCTTTTCTGCGGCAGCCGGGACAGGGCCGACAAACAAAAACGATAGGCAGGCCAGCACACAGGCAAGCGTGCCTGCAATTGCAACGCGCCCCTTCCGCCCTTCGCTTTTATATGTCGCCCTTGGTTTCACCTGACCACCAATGCCCGTTAGGGATTATTCCTGAACCGACAAGCCGCGCCGAAAACGCTGCCAATTCTTAACATACACCTCTGCTGAGGCCTGCAACATGGCTGCACCGGCCTCGTCCAGCTCGCGGACAACGCGGCCCGGCGCTCCAAGAACCATGGAGTTATCCGGAATTTCCTTGCCCTCGGAAATGAGTGCATGGGCGCCGATCAAACAATTCTTGCCGATGACCGTTCGATTAAGCACGGTCGCTCCGATGCCAATCAGCGTATTGTCGCCGATAGTGCAGCCGTGAAGCATGGCCTGGTGCCCGACCGTCACCCCTTTGCCAATGGTCAGCGGGGCGCCCGGATCGGTATGCAAGACCGAATTGTCCTGAATGTTTGAGTTTTCGCCGACCGTGATGAGTTCGTTATCGCCGCGTAGCACCGCACCGAACCAGACGCTCGCATTCCGTTCAAGCTTCACCTTACCCATGACGGCGGCCGTCGGCGCTATCCAGTACTCCTCACCTTCCGGGAGCTGGACCCTTTCGCCATCAAGTTGGTAAATCGGCATACGCCACCCCTTCTCCCGCCCGGTGCGTGAGTCCGGCCACTATCGCACGTTCGCTGGGTTTTTGCGAGCTGAACAAATCAAAGTGAAGGCATTTGGTTAACGTAAACGATCTGCCGGACCGACGAGCATTTTTTCAAGAAGACCCAATTTCGCCCGACGATCAAAAATCCGACATGAAACTCGTGCAGGATCGCTAAGTGAGTCGAAAACCTTCCGATCATTTCCGGGACGCCTCATCCCGAATACAGTAGATTTGTTGTTGATGGATCGATTCGAAGTGATTTGTTCAGCCCACGGTGCAATCAACACGTGTCGCCCATGGGCAATTGCAGATCGGACGGCGTTTTGGCGACCACCGGGCACCGCTCTTCTTTCTCGGGCGTTGCCCGCATTTCGTTTATTCCACATCCACACCACACCTCAGGAGTTTTGAATGGGCAAACGCTCTGGCCGGCAATCCGCGCGTGTCAAACCAACACGTAACGGCAGTGGACAACCGGATGGCGCAGCATTGGAAAGTCTGTTTGCGCCGCATCAGGAGGAATGGCACCCGCTCAAGGACGAAAAGCGGGACCGGAGCTACGTTAAGAACATTCGCCCCTACGGGGTTAATCAGAAAAACCTGCTAGACGCGATGAGGCGCCACCCGTTGGTGCTTGCCGTCGGCCCCGCCGGTACGGGCAAGACTTATCTGGCGGTCGCAAAAGCCGTCGAAGCGTTGGAAAACGGCGATGTGGGCCGCATCGTATTGTCGCGTCCCGCGATCGAAGCCGGCGAAAGCCTAGGCTACTTACCCGGCGACCTTCAGGACAAGCTGGCTCCTTATCTGCGGCCGCTCTATGACGCACTGGCCGACCGCCTGGGCGCAAAACGGCTCAAGGCGTGCTTGTCCGACGGCAGTATCGAGATCGCGCCGGTGGCCTATATGCGTGGGCGCACGCTCAACAACGCTTTTATCGTCATCGACGAAGCCCAGAATTGCACCTATGGCCAGCTGAAGATGCTGCTCACCCGTTTGGGGTGGCACTCAACGATGGTCGTCACCGGCGACCCGGACCAAACGGACCTGTTGGACGGGCTTTCAGGCCTTCCGGATATTGCGGAGCGGCTTGACGCCCTCGACGATGTCCGCGTCGTCCGCCTTTCAAAGGCCGACGTGGTGCGTCACCCGTTGGTCGGGAATATGCTCAAAGTATTGTAGATATTTCGGTCCGCCGCAGACTACGCGATGGCAACAACCAGCGTCTGGCCGACCACCAGAAGTCCGATGGAAGCGGACAAGACGTAAGCCCAGTAAGCGGTTTGGCGTGGGTAGGAGGCCGGGTTGCTCACCACGGCGCGCAGCGCATCTACCAAGCGCATGCCTTCCCGTTGCACCAGCTGATAACCCGTGTACGCAACCAAAATTGCCGCGGCGACGAAGAACGCGTTGTGAGCTGCCATGCCGCCTGTTTCATAGAGAAAAAGGACGGTAACACTCGTCAAAACTGCCGAAATATTAATCAGATAGGAGCTCATGGCGTTCTCGTAGACATCTCGATTTGATCCCCCACGGGCCACAGACTTTTCTTGCTGCGCTGCGGGGTTACTATGGCAAGATAGGTACTAAATTTCTGTTTCCAAGCCATAAATGACGCGCCAGTCATTCTTTTTTGTAACAGTGTGTTACAAGAAACCGTTGAATTACCTTTACAATTTTAATGAGTCCATGCCCCTTTCGGCGGGAACCGCAAAATATTCTGCACTGCAGCACGTTTGCTGCGATGCCCACTCAGCCGCTGGGCATAGGCCGATCAATTTCTTTCGTTCAAGACCGAGATTGGTCTCGAAATATTCACCGCCGTCGCCTATTCTCGACGTGCCGGAAAAACCGGCAGCAGGTCTCCAGTGAGTTCCTTTGAGTGAGTAGTCATGAGTTCTCAACGCGGCGATTCCTATTACGGCGGGGATATCGAGGGCGGAGCGACAGAAGAACCGAGTTGGGCAATTCCGCTTGTCGTTATTCTGATCACAGGGTTGCTGTCGCTACTTTTCCTGGCCTACTACCTCAGTCCCAGCCTGAGCGAAATCATGGGGACCGCCCCGGACCCTTCTGACGAGAATCGCCCTATTGAGCTCACGATCGGCGACCGAACCTTTATGATCCCGGCAAACTACACCCGGTTTGCTGCGGCCCGCCGGGGCGGCAATCAAGAGCGCGTCTCCATGTACGCCCTTTTGCCGAAATTTCAGCCCTACTCACCCGCAACCGCCGACGATTTTGAGGACAACACCGCCCGGTCCTCGGTTATCCATTTTGACCTGGGGGTGACGACCAGCAAATTCAGCGAACGCGAGCGCTTCGAAAAGATATATCTACGCCTTGTCACCGACCCGGAAGGCACGAATGGACCGCACGGTTTCCGCAAGTATCAGTTCAACGAAAACAGCGGGTACAAGGATGAAGACTTGTTTGTGTGGACGAGTCCGAAGGATGAGCTGATTGTTCTCAGATGCTTCAAATCGACTGAAATCATCGCCAGCCCCACATGCCGCCGCGATCTGCACTATGGCGGCGAGGTCGATCTGACCTATCGCTTCAAGCGATCTCATCTGTCTCGCTGGAAGGACATCGACCAAGGAATGCTTCGGCTCATTCAGGGCTTCGAGGCGGCAGCTCGATAGACGCCTCTCCCGCTGCCTCACGCGCCGCGTCAGCAGCCGTCGCCGAACGGCGCCCTGAGACTGTTGCCTACATTAGATTAGTCGAGGCGGACGACCCGCGCCGTCAGTTCGTTGCCGGCAGATCGACCTCAAGAATTGCCATCTGAAACTGATAGCTGATCTCGCCGTCCTCATCGTCGCGATAGATCACGCCGATGAATTCTTCACCGACCATAACTTCCGCTGAATCGTCTTTGATGGGTTGCGGCACGACTTCGATGATGTCCAATCGAAACAGGTCTCTCAGATACTTCTGGAGCTTTAACAACTCGCTTTGTTGCACGAAGGCTTCTCCTTATGTCGCCGCAATCGATGGATACTTGTCTACGAAATAATACAGCTCCGCAAGTCCCTGGCCCGCCGATGTCTTGGGGGCGAAACCGGCCATCGCGCGCTGCTCACTATGTGGCATTTGACGCCATGGAATGGCCTTGTGCTTTGTGGTACCGACACTCCGCGTTTTATCGTGAAAGGATGTGAAAACATGGTCATGGGTCGCGAGAGAAGTATTTGGTGGGTCGCCGTGCTGGGACTGATGGCGTTGGTGTCATCGGCTTGGCTGATGTCCACTCCGATGAATGCTAACGCGCACGAATTCTCACTCGGGACGCTCAAGATCGATCATCCGATGGCCCGCCCAACCGCACCTGTTGCCAAAAACGGGGCTGTCTTTTTTACGATTTCAGATTTTGACGGACCCGGCGACAGGTTGGTGTCGGCGTCCACGCCGCAAGCGGCGCGCACCGAAATCCACAAAACCTCCATCGTCAACGATGTCGCCCGAATGGAGAAGGTGGACGGAGTGGCGATCCCCGCAGGCGATGCCGTCGTCTTTGAACCCGGCGGGCTGCACATCATGCTGATGGGCCTCAAAGGGCAGCTTGTCGAGGGCGACTCGTTCCCGCTTACTCTAGAATTCGAGAATGCAGGTACGGTCGAGGTGGACGTAAAGGTAGAGCAATATCACGCCCATGACGAAGAAGGTGACGCCCACAAAGGCCACCACTGAAGCCGGTTAAACTCTTAGGGTAGGGGTCAGAACGCCTAGAGCGCGATCAAGTTAAGCATGCCCTAGTCTTCGTCCGAGTCGTTGATCAGCTGGTTCATTTCCCGCGCCGGCTGGTCGCACCCGGCGCAGCCGACGACCTTGGCCGGAACGCCGGCCACCGTGCAATGGGCGGGCACGGGATGCAGAACCACGCTGCCGGCTGCAATGCGTGCACATTCACCGATTTCGATATTGCCGAGCACCTTGGCACCCACACTGATCAGCACGCCGTTGCCGATCTTGGGGTGACGATCCCCGGTTTCTTTGCCGGTTCCGCCCAGAGTCACGTCATGCAAGATGGACACATCGTCCCCAACGACTGCCGTCTCGCCGATCACGATTCCCGTGGCGTGATCCATCATGATGCCGCGCCCCATGACGGCGGCCGGATGAATATCCACACCGAATAGGGCCGACACGCGGCTTTGGAAAAACATGGCGAGGTTCGTCCGGCCCTTATTCCAAAGCCAATGGGCGACCCGATGACTTTGCAGCGCATGGAAACCTTTGAAATATAAAAACGGCGTCACGTGGTTCTGGCACGCGGGGTCGCGATCCAACACCGCCTTCAGGTCTGCCCGCACGGCTTCGCCAATTTCCGGTGCATCTTCAAAGGCCTCGCCAAAAACCCGCCGGATGGTCTGAGGTTCCACTTCCCGCGTGCTGAGCTTGCTGGCCAAATGATGCCCTAAGGCATCCTCAAGCTGTTCATGGCTCAACACCACCTGATAAATGAAGGCGGCCAATTCGGTTTCGCTGTTAACAATTTCATGAGCTTCCAGCCGAATGTCCGACCAGACGGGATCACACGTCGCAAACTTCTCTGCGATAACGTTCATCAGTTTCGCTCCCCAGGACCGGGCCGCCTCCGGCTCAGACCGTCATTTCCTCAAACCAAGAATCTAGTGGCTCCGGGCGCGCCAATCAATTGCACGAATGCGTTATCTCACCCGCGTTTTTGCACCCGCGTAGGGGCAGCATAGGCTTCATACCGAGAATCGGTCATTCATCCACGGTTCCGGTAGGTCCCCACGCCGGGCCAAATCGGCGATCCGCAGCAGGCAGACAACAGAGACGACATCCGTGACATCGCCCCGATCCACCATCGATATGACATCCGAAAAAGGAAGCCTTTTCATAGCGATAGACTCTGTTTCTTCAGGTGAGCCCTCACCGTGACTAAGATCCCAGGCAATGAACGTCCAGGCCCGTTCGTCCGTAATCGAGTTTGATAGATCCACCTGAAGAATTTCCTTTGTGTTGCGGGCTGTTAAGCCCGTTTCCTCCTGTAGTTCACGACGTGCGGCTTGTTCCGGCGTTTCGTGGGGCGGACACCCGCCCTCAGGTATCTCCCAACTATACCTGTCAGTGGGAAATCTGTGCTGCCCCACGAGCACAGTGTCGCCATTCTCGAACAGGGGCACGATCCCGGTTGCGCGGTTTTTGAAAGATATGGTGGTGTATTCATGCCCGACGCCAGAGTCGTGGGTCACGTCGTGATAGCGGATCGTCATCCATGGATTTTCGTATACAAGCCGATGGCCCTCGATGATCCAGGGTCCTCGCCGTGGCTTGTCCATGTGTGCCCCCTTAGCTGGTCTGCCGGGGCATTGCATGCCTAGCGGCCTGTGCGGTTACCTATATCCCCAGTCCGCACCGGCCGCGATCCTAACAGCCAAAAAGATTTGGGTCATCGTCCGGCGCATTCCCGGGTATAGCGGGCACGATTGAACGCGGTCTCAAGCTTTTCATTATACCGCATACGGCTGCGGTGACGCAGAAGCCCGGCAGCAACAACGGCTCCCACAACAACCAGTCCAAGGATTGTCAAAGCGGCATACACTGTCATCATCTTTGCTCTCCGCTCGCATATGCGTTTCGGACATGCGCCGACGCGCCCGGCTAACTCAGATAACCGAAAAAACGTCTATAACGCGTGTGGGTTTCAGTTCAAATTTGAGGCAATTTTGAATGATCGCCACCTTTGCAGTTGATCCCCCGGTAGCTTTCGGCAAATCCTACCGGTAGACAACGGCTTCATCCTCGATTTCGGAAGGCATCACGGCAAATGGACAGCAACCAGATTCCGCCAGAGAGCGGTGCATTCAACCCGCAATCGTCGGAAACCCTTCAGCTTCTAAGGTCGCGTCGGTCCGTCGTCGCCAAGTCTTTGGGTGCCCCAGGACCGAGCGAGCCGGAACTCAAGGAGATTTTATCGATCGGCGCCCGTGTGCCCGATCACGGTAAGCTTGCCCCTTGGCGATTTGTCATTTTTGACGGCGATGCGCGGCGCACCTTCGGCAAGAAGCTCGCGGCCGTTTTCGCCGAAGACGAACCGGCCGCAGATGCGGAGCGCGTCGCCTATGAAGCAAACCGCTTCATGCGGGCTCCCATTGTCGTTGCGGTCGTGTCTTCCCCGAAAACCGATTGCCCCATACCTGTTTGGGAGCAGCATCTCTCGGCTGCGGCCGTCTGCCAAAACATGCTGATTGCGGCAACGGCCATGGGTTATGGCGCCCAATGGCTGACCGAATGGTATGCGTATCATTCAAAGGTTACGGAACATATGGGGTTGAGCGGCAATGAACGCATTGCCGGCTTCGTGTATATCGGCACGACGCAGGCGCCGCTCAAAGAGCGCGTGCGGCCGGAGCTTGATCGGCTGGTAACACGGTGGATCAAAAACGCCGACTAAGAACGGACGAGTCAACAAAGGAACGCCTCATGAATATTCGCGGCAAGACGGCCATCGTGACGGGATCGGCTACGGGATTAGGCGCGGCGGCGGCGATAAAGCTTGCGGCACGTGGCGCAAATCTGGTGATCAACTTCACCAAAAGCGCGAAAGAAGCGGAAGAAACGAAGGCTGCCTGCGAAGCCGAAGGCGCCGAGGCCATATTGGTGCAGGCCAATGTGGCGGTAGACGAAGATTGCCGCCGCATGGCCAAAAAGGCACTCGACAAATGGGGGCGCATAGACATCTTGGTGAACAATGCCGGTGTCAGCAAATTTGCCAATCATGCCAAGCTGGAGGAACTCTCGGCCCAAGACTTCCAGGACATCTATGCCGTCAACGTTATTGGCGCCTACCAGATGATCCGCGCCGTGGAACCCACCATGAAGAAGCAAGGCTTCGGTGCCGTGGTCAACGTGTCTTCGATTGCGGGGGTCCGGGGCATCGGATCCTCCGTCGCGTATGCCGCCTCTAAAGGAGCGTTGAATACGATGACGATATCCCTTGCCCGCGCCTTGGCACCCGAAATTCGGATCAATGCCGTGTGTCCCGGATTCATCGAAACCCGATGGTTCAAGGAGAAGGCTGGCGAAGATGTTTTCAATGCGGTCGCCAAGGCAAACCGGGAATCGAGCCCCCTAAAGAAGGGCGCACCGGCAGAGGATATCGCCGACAGCATCGTGTTTTTGGCGACCGAAGGAGCTCAACACATTACCGGCGAGACTCTGTTGGTGGATGCCGGCACACACCTCAATTTCGGCAGTTTTGGACTTTAGCGGCTGCACTCAAACAGCCGTTTTCCGGAATCGGCCAATCGTGCCGTTGCATTTTCATCACAGTAACTTTTCCACAACGGATTCGCCTAGAATTTGACGCGGCTGCATAAGATTTGGGCACTTCTTAAACTTTTGGTGACAACTCGTGCCTAATGCGTGATCGCCGATTCACGGTCGATCACCCCGCCGTGAAAAAGATTTTTTCCAGGAAAACTGACGTTTTTCCCCGATCTCTCTCTTGGTTTTGAGGCTCCGTTTCACTTTGGCACAGAGCTTGCTGAACAGTGAACGAGTTTCAGGGACGAAAACTCTTACGAACCTATTAGAGGGGTGCTCTACATGCTTAGAAAAACACTAATCGGCGGTCTGGCTGGGGCGGCGGCTCTTTCCATGGCGGCCACCAGCGCGATCGCTGAAGACGATTTTCCGGGTGAATTCTCGGCAAACGTTGCACTGACAACGGACTACGTTTTCCGCGGCATTAGCCAATCCGATGACGAGCCAGCAATCCAAGGCGGTTTCGATTGGTCACACGAAAGCGGGTTTTATCTTGGAACCTGGGCGTCAAGCTTGGATTTCCAAGGCGTGGATTCTGACGGTATCGAGTTGGACTGGTATGGCGGATTCGCCAACGAGTTTAACGGCATATCCTACGACATCGGTGCACTTTACTATCAATATCCAGGTGCGGGCGATGACGGAGCCGTTTTCGACTTCGTCGAAGTCTACGGCTCTCTAGGATACGATTTTGAGATCATTTCCGTCGGCGCGGACATCGCATTTTCGCCAGACTTCTTCGGCGATTCGGGCGATGCGTTCTACTTCGGCGGTACGGCTTCTATTCCGTTGCCCCGTGGCTTTGGCATCGACGGTGGCTTTCATCGCCAAACAATCGAAGACAATAGCGCCTTCGGCACGCCTGATTACAACACATGGGATGTTGGGCTGACCTACACGCTTCTCGGCTTCGATTTGGACCTTCGTTACGTCGATACCGATTTGAGTGCGGCTGAGTGCTTCGGCGGCTCTGAAGTCTGCGATGCGCAGGCCGTGTTTACCGTTTCGCGGAGCTTCTAATTGTTGCGAAACTAGAGGAGAGACCACTCCAATAGTTGACGGCGTCGGGAACAGCGGGGGGTAAGCACTGTTGTTGATCTTCAAAGGTTGTCCCGCCTGAAATCATCAACCGCTGTCTCGTGGGCCAGTCCCGACGCAGAGCGCCTTCAGATCTCCGATCTGGAGGCGCTCTTGTTTTTTTGGGCCTTCGGTCAATCTGACAGCCTGGATTAACCCAGAGCCCGTGACTATGATTGAGGTTCAATCGGAGAAAAGGATCTACCGGTGAGCGATCTCAAAAAGTCCGTCTGCAGCGCCATCGACGAGATGCGCGATACGCTGCTGGGCCTTTCCCACCACATTCATGCCAATCCGGAACTGGCGTTTCGCGAGTTCATCGCGGCCGAAGCGCTGACAAACGCCGTCGAGGAAGCGGGCTTGTCCGTTACGCGCGGCGCCTTTGGATTGGAGACAGGCTATGCCAGCGAATTCGGCGACACCGAAGGCAATGGCACGGTCGCCATTTTGTCAGAGTACGACGCATTGCCAGGCATTGGACATTCTTGCGGCCACAACATCATTGCCGCGTCCGGCCTCGGTGCGGCCCTTGCCCTGTCAAAGGTTCCGGGCTGGCGGGGGAAGCTCCGCTATCTGGGCACGCCGGCAGAAGAACGCGGTGGCGGCAAGGAGATCATGGCACAGAACGGCGCATTCGACGGGGTCGATGCGGCGCTGATGGTGCACCCCGCCGGGCTGGACCTAACGACCATGCCCAGCATCGCATTGTCTAGCGTGGAAGCCGTATACGATGGTCAAAGCGCCCATGCCTCGGCCATGCCGCACAGGGGCCTCAATGCGCTCGATGGCGTGGTAATTTCATACCAAGCGATCGCCGCGCTGCGCCAACACATCCGGCCATCAGAACGGATTCACGGCATCATCACCGATGGTGGAAAGGCCCCCAACATCGTGCCGGACCGGGCGGCGGCGTTGTACTACATCCGGGCCCAGGATGCGTCGGCGCTCGCCAAGCTCAAAGCGCGGGTCAAAGCCTGCCTCGAAGCCGGCGCGGCCGCGAGCGGAACCCAGGTGACGTTGAATTGGGCGCAGGTCGATTACCTGGATCTCAAAACCAATGACAAGCTGGCCAATGCTTACGACCAGAACATCCGCGCGTTGGGCCGCGAACCCATCGACGCATCGCAAATGCCATCTAGTTTCGCGGGCAGCACGGATATGGGAAATGTGAGCCATCGGGTGCCGTCCATTCATCCGATGATTTCTTGTGCGCCGCCAAATGTGGTGATTCACAACCCGGAATTTGCGAAATGGGCGGGCTCCGACAAAGGCGATGCCGCTGTTCTCGACGGTGCGAAAGCGCTGGCCATGACGGCGATCGACTATTTTGAGAACGATGCGTTGCGCACTGACGCTCACACGGAGTTTCAGGAATCGGAAAAGACTTCGCGGGAGGCGGTTTCCCTCGCCTTTGATGAAACCGGGGTGATGGAAATCGGCGGGTGCGGCTGCAGCTAATCGCCACCGTGGCCTTAGACGTCAAGCCAACCTTCTAGAAAGTCCATCACGGCCGCCTTATACAGCGGATGCGGAATGGCATACATGTGGTCGCAGCCGGGCAAAGTAACCGCTTTGGCGCCCGGAATGGCGTCGGCCAGCAATTGCGGATCTCCGGCAAGCGTGTCCCGCTGACCGGCGACAACCAGAACCGGAAGCCGCATCGCCGTCAGATCATCAAGAACCATGCCCTTGCGCGGTCCACGGGCGCACGCGGCAAGCGCCTTTCGATCTTCCCCCTGTTGTTCCGCAAATAAACGAAAGCCTTTGGCCAACGGATCGCTTAACGAGTTCGGGTCGTCTGCTTCGTGCGCCGCCCCCAGATCCATTCGCTCGGCGCTTGGATCGAAAAAGCCCTTGCCGATGCCGCCAAATATCGCGTTTGAGAAACGATCCGGATTGGCTAGGACGCAATGGATAGAGATCGCCCCGCCCATGGAATACCCCATAATGTCAGCCCGTGTGACACCGGCTTCATCCATCACCGCAATAACGTCTTCGGACATGATGGCGATGTCATAGTCTGCCGGATCGTGAAACTTTGTACTTTCCCCGTGGCCACGATTGTCCAAGGCGATCACCCGACGCCGTTTTGCTTCGAATGCCTGATACCACCCGGTCCGTTGCCAGGCCTCGTGCCGGTTTGAGGCAAACCCGTGGACCAACACAATGGGGTCACCCGACGCCTCGGCATTAAGGTCATCATAGGCGATCTTGGCATTCCCTGACGTAGCGTTAGGCACGATATCCTCCGGTAGATGTTGATGGTTCTGATTGCCTGATTTTCGTGCAACCTCCCAAAATAGGCCATGAACCAGTGATTTTTTCCACCCTCTAACCTGGTTCGTCTGTCCAAATGGTTTGAAGCGCGCTAACCTGAAAGCTGGTTGAGTGCAGTGATTTCGGGGGACAGGTGTTAGAGCCTGAAACAAAGCGGGCGATCGCCTTCATAGACGGCAGTAATGTGCGCTACGCCGCCAAAGAAGCTTTTGGCGACGATACGGGCAATTACAATCCGTTGGCGCTGGCGAAGCTGGTCTGCGAGGAAAACGGCTGGCAGCTCAACGGCGTGCATTTCTATCTCGGCGTGCCGGATATCAATGTCACCGAAGACGGTCACTATGCATGGATGAAAAGATGCTCCCGCTGGCGGCGGCAAGGTGTCAACGTGTTCACGCGGGCGCTTCAACACGATGAGTCCGGCACCGCGCGCGAAAAGGGAATTGATGTCCGCCTTGCTTTGGACGTGATGTCCCATCACACGCGCGGCGATTTTGATGTGGCGATCATCTTTAGTCAGGACCAAGACTTTTCCGAGGTGGTTGACGAGATCAAAACGGCGGCACGGCTGCAGGGGCGATGGATTCAGGTGGTCAGCGCGTTTCCGCAGAGCGAACAGTCTCACAATCAAAAAGGCATCTCCGGAACTTTGCCGGTTCAGATTTCGGCAAGCCTTTTCGATCAAGCGTTGGATACGGCAGAGAACCGCAAACTCAAATTCACGCCTTATAAGGAAGACCCTGCCACCGACAATGTGGTTGAGGCCACACCGGCTGACGAAGCTGCCGCGGGCGCCGTGGACGCGGACCTTCACGATGCGCCCAAACCCTATAGCTTGGCGATCTCGATCCTTGCCGCCATCTATTTACTCGGAACGGCCGCCACGTTCGGCCATATGGTTTGGGAAACAATGGATCCCAACGCGGGCATTGCAGATTTGGCGACCCAGCTGCAACGTCTTGCCGGCGCGCTCACCTGGCCGGAATACTGGTTGAGCAAGTTCCTGTAAGCACCTTGATCGTTCATAAGGCCTTCGGATGCGCGTCTTGCCGCCTGAGCTGATGAGTGTGGGCTTCCAAGATCACGACGATGGCGCCGGATAGGGCCGCGAACAAGGCGGCTATCGCCAGACAACCGACAAGTCCCCAAAGCTGATAGGTAAGCCCCGACAGCAAGGTGCCCACCAGCCGCCCCGCCGCGTTTGACATGTAGTAAAAGCCCACATTGAGCGACACGTCCTGCGCCTTGGAAAAGGACAGAATGAGATAGGAGTGAACTGAGGAATTCACCGCAAACACCAATCCGAACAGCAGCAAACCACCGACGATCACCATGCTGAGGACCGACTTGCTTTCGGGGGCGAAGCCACCGCCCGGCAGCATCATCCACAGAACCATAAACGCCAGCATGGCAGGCACAGCCGAAAGTGCAAAGGCCCAAAGGCGTGCCGCCGACACTTCGTGGCTTTTTCCGTCCGTAGACTGACCGATAATTCGGGGCGTGACGGATTGGACAACGCCATAGCCGATAATCCAGACGGCCAGGAAGCCGCCCACTTCCATAAAACTCCACTCCAGGACGTCGTACAGGAACACGGGCACACCAACCACAAACCAAACATCCCGCGCGCTGAACAAGAAGAAGCGAGCACCGCTCAACAAATTGACTTGGCGATCCTTAGAAAAGATGCGCTGAAACGGCAGGCCCTTTTGCTTGGCCGTCAGATCGCCAGGCAAGTAAACCATGACCGCCAACAGCACGACCGCCAACCCGGCCGCCAAGATCAACAGCCCCGCGGAAAAACCGACAAATTGCAGCAAAAAGGCGCCGACGAAAAACCCAATGCCCTTCAGAGCATTTTTGGACCCCGTAAGCACCGCAACCCAATGGAAAAGTGTCGAGCTCTTGTCCTGCGGCGTCGCGAGTTTGACGCCGCTTTTGGCCGACATTTTGGTGAGGTCTTTGGCAATGCCCGCCAAGCCTTGCGCAGCCACCACATAGGCCACCGAAAACACAAGCGACCATTCGGGATCCAGTTGGGACAGCATTCCCAATGCAATAATCTGCAGCGACAAGCCGCCAAACAAAGTCCGCTGCAGGCCGAAGCGGGCACCGATCCACCCGCCGACTAAATTGGTCACGACACCGAAAAATTCATACAGCAGAAACAAAAAGGCCAGTTGAAACGGCGTGTATCCCAGTTGGTGGAAATGCAGCAGCACCAACATGCGCAATGCACCATCGGTGAGCGTGAACCCCCAATAGGCGCCCGTAACGGACAAATATCCCCGCATGTCGGTCATGGCTCCCCGCCCCATTCCCTGTCAGCCTGTGTCTAGAGACTGCGCGACCTTCACACCCAATTCGACAAGTCGGTAGGCATAGGCATATTCATTGTCGTACCAAGCCAGAATTTTCACCTGCGTGCCGTCCACCACCATCGTCGACAGCCCGTCAACAATTGACGAGCGCACATCATTCACATAGTCGACCGATACCAGAGGCCGTGTTTCAAACCCGAGAATTCCGTGAAGCGGCCCGTTCGCCGCCGTCTCAAAAAGCCCGTTTACTTCTTCGGGCGTCGTGGGACGCTGAACCTCGAACACACAATCCGTGAGCGACGCATTCAGCAGCGGCACGCGGACCGCCAGGCCGTTCAGCTTTCCTTCCAGCTCCGGATAGATCAATCCGATCGCCGTCGCGGACCCGGTGGTGGTGGGAATGAGCGACATCAGTGACGATCGGGCACGGCGCAGATCCTTGTGGGGTGAATCGATCACTGTTTGCGTATTGGTAACGTCGTGAATGGTCGTGATCGCCCCATGAGCGATGCCCAACTCCTCCTGAATCACCTTAACCACAGGGGCCAAACAGTTGGTGGTGCAGGACGCAGCCGTCACCACATCATGCGCGGATGGATCATAGAGGTGATCGTTGACACCCATCACAATGTTCAACGCGGCCGCTTCTTTCACCGGCGCCGAAACAACCACTTTCTTTATGCCCTGATCGAAATAAGCCGAAAGCTGCTCCAATTTGCGGAAGGCCCCCGTGCATTCCAATACCAGATCGACGCCGCTGTCTTGCCACGGCACTTGTTCTATTGAGTCATGGCTCGTGTAACGCACCGGTTGCCCCCCGATGTGTAACCCTGGCCCACCATGCCCGACACCACCGGCCCAACGGCCATGAATACTGTCGAATTCCAGGAGATGCGCCGCCGTTTCCGCCGTCCCTTGGGATTCGTTGATGTGAACCAATTGAAACACGTCGCGCGTATCGAAAGAAACGGATCGGCTGGCCGCACACCCGTCGAATGCTGCCCGTGCCGCAAGCCGTCCCATGCGCCCGAACCCATTAATCCCCACACGGATTACCATGTTGTTTAGCCCTTCTTGGTATTGGTCGCCCTGCGCTTTGCAGCCGGCTTTTCGCGTCCGGCCGGCACCTGGCAAATCTCGGGATGCCCCTGACAGCAATCGTCCATCAAGAAATCGAGCAGTACGCGCATACGCACAAAATCGACAGCGTAGAAGATTTGACGGCTTTCCCGGCGGGATTCGAGCAGGCCACTGGTTTGAAGTTCCTTCAGGTGAAACGACAAGGTCGTTGGAGCCGTCCCGACGCGTTTGGCGATGTCTCCCGCCGACAACCCCAGCGGTCCAGCCCTGACCAACTCCCGAAAAATGCTCAAGCGCGTTTCATGGGCGAGAGCCGACAAACCTGTTACAGCGGATTTGATTTCCATATTTCAACAATCTTCGAATTATCGAAACTTCAAACAACATGGCGAAAAACGTGACATGAAATCCGGCGCGCGCGGTCGTTAGCCGAAGCGGCCGGTTATATAATCCTGCGTACGCTGATCTTTGGGATTGGTGAAGATATCTGTGGTGGTCCCCGTTTCCACCAAATCGCCCAGATGAAAAAACGCCGTTCGCTGGGACACTCGGGCGGCCTGCTGCATAGAGTGGGTCACAATGGCGATGCAATATTTCTGCCGCAAGTCATCGATCAGTTCTTCAATCTTCGCCGTTGCGATCGGATCGAGGGCGGAACACGGCTCATCCATCAAAATGACTTCCGGATTTACGGCGATCGCCCGCGCGATACATAAGCGCTGCTGCTGCCCGCCGGACAGCCCCGTCCCCGGCGAGCCAAGACGATCCTTCACCTCGTTCCACAAACCGGCCCTTTGCAGACTTTCTTCGACGATCACGTCAAGATCGGGTTTCTTTGTGGCGATACCGTGGAGTTTCGGGCCATAGGCAACATTGTCAAAGATCGACTTTGGGAACGGATTGGGTTTTTGAAACACCATGCCCACACGCGCCCGCAAATGCACCACATCGATGTCGGTGTGAATGTCCTGCCCGTCCAAACGGATATCGCCGTCCACGCGGGCGATCGGAATGGTGTCGTTCATCCGATTAAGGCACCGGATAAATGTGGACTTGCCGCAGCCCGACGGGCCGATCATGGCCATCACCGCCCGGTCCGGAATGTCCAAGCTGACATCTCTTATAGCCTGTGCGTCGCCATAAAAGACATTCACATTCTTTGAACTGAACTTAATTTCCATGGATCTACCACCGGCGCTCGAAGCGGCGACGCAGCAAGACCGCCAAAAGATTCATGATGATCAGGAAGCCAAGCAGCACCATAATCGCACCGGCCGTTTTTGCCACGAAGGCGCGTTGGGGACTGTCAGCCCAAATGAAGATCTGAACAGGAAGCACGGTGGCCGGCGAGGTTACGCCGGTGGGCACATCCACAATAAAGGCGACCATGCCGATCATCAGCAGCGGCGCCGTTTCACCGAGCGCTTGGGCCATGCCGATGATCGTGCCTGTCATCATGCCGGGCATCGCCAAAGGCAGCACGTGGTGGAACACGGTTTGCACATGGGACGCACCGACGCCAAGTCCCGCTTCGCGGATCGAAGGTGGAACCGCTTTCAACGACGCCCGTGAAGCAATAATGATGGTCGGCAAGGTCATCAAGGCCAGCACAAACCCGCCCACCAGGGGGGCCGATCTAGGCAAGCCGAAAAAATTCAAGAACACCGCCAAACCGAGCAGACCGAACACAATCGACGGAACAGCCGCCAGATTGTTGATGTTCACCTCGATGAGGTCGGTCCAACGGTTCTTCGGGGCGAATTCTTCCAGATAAATGGCCGTCGCCACCCCTAGCGGGAACGAAAGGATGAGAGTGACAAGCAAGGTGAGAAACGATCCCACGACCGCGCCCCAGATCCCGGCCAGCTCCGGTTCGCGGCTGTCGCCCACTTGGAAAAACGTCCAGTTGAACTGACGCTCGATCCGCCCTTCTGCGGACAAGGCGTCAAGCCAGGCAAGCTGGTTGTCTTTTACACGCCGTTCGTCTTCGGGAAGCGAACGGTCGATAAAGCCTTTGAACACAGAGTCAGAATCGTCCGAAAGGGGCACCGCAATCTGCGCTTTCGTGCCAATCAGCGACGGATCCGCCAAAACTGCGTTGCGAACGAAAAGGTCAGACCCCGACGAGATGACATCCTTGAGCGCTTTGCGGTCCCGGCGCGTCGTCACCTCCGGAAACTTCTCGCGCAATGTCCTCGTGACAATGCTGCGGTAGTCCGCTTTGCCGATCAGCTCCAAATCGCCGGTCTGCTCTGGATCGATCGCCTCTTGCGACAAATCGAACTCCAGAACGGCCATATGGGCATAAAAAGCTGTGTGCCCCTGATAGATGATGCTCGAAATCAGTGCGATCAGAATCAACAAGGCAGTGACGATCGCCAACCGGCCATAGAATATGAAGCGGGCTTCAGAACGGTAACGCTTTTTCAGCAATCGTTCCGCCTGTTCCGACGTGTGATACGCGGCCTTATTCTGAACGGAAGTATCAGTCATACTTTTCCCGATAACGCTGTACGATCCGCAAGGCAATGACATTCAACACAAGTGTCACGACAAACAAGGTCAAGCCCAGCGCAAAGGCGGCCAGCGTTTTTGCACTGTCGAATTCTTGGTCCCCGACCAGCAGCGTAACGATCTGCACGGTCACTGTGGTAACCGCTTCGAGCGGATTGGCCGTCAAATTGGCCGACAGCCCCGCTGCCATGACCACGATCATGGTTTCCCCAATTGCCCGGCTGACGGCCAATAGGATGGCCCCCACAATGCCAGGCAATGCGGCCGGCAGAATGACATTTTGCACGGTTTCGGAATTGGTCGCCCCTAAGCCGGCCGACGCATCACGAAGAGATTGCGGCACGGCGTTGATCACGTCATCGGACAGCGACGACACAAAAGGAATGATCATAACGCCCATGACCAACCCTGCTGCCAGCGCGCTTTCCGACGCCACGTCGAGCCCCAAATTTGCACCGCTGGCGCGCAATGCCGGTGCCACTGTCAAAGCGGCAAAGAAGCCATAAACCACGGTCGGAACGCCGGCCAGAATTTCCAGCATGGGTTTGACGACCGAGCGCACGGAGTCCGAGGCATAGTCTGAAAGATAGATGGCCGACATGAGCCCGATCGGTACAGCGACACACATCGCGATGATGGTGATCAGGAAAGTGCCGGCGAAAATCGGCACGGCACCAAATTCGCCGCTACCGCCCACCTGGTCCGCCCGGATCGCCGTCTGCGGGCTCCACTGAAGCCCGAACAGGAAGTCGGTGAACGGAACGCGCGCAAAAAAGCGCAGCGCTTCGAACAAGAGCGAAAATACGATCCCCACAGTGGTCAGAATCGCAATCGTGGAACAAACGATCAGCACGACGCTGACAACCCGCTCGACGCCATTCCGCGCCCGCAGCCTGGCGTGAATGCGCGTCCGACCGTATGTCAGCCCCAACATGGCAAGCGACAATGCGGTACCGAATATCGCCCAGTTGCTGATTCTCAGATAATTGGCATAGACAGCGGCGGCGGCTTCACGTTCAGCATCGGTTCGGCTGGGAATGCCGCCCTGAGCGATCGCGGCCACATCGGCCATAAACACCTGCAACCGCTCCGGCGGCAGAGATGTCACGCTTTCGGGAGATTCTGCCAGAACCACCGTTTGCAAAATCTGCGGCGCGGCGAAAAACCAGATCAACGTGATGATCATCGCCGGCAGGCCGGCCCAAAGCGCTACGTAATAGCCATGATAAGAAGGGAGTGAGTGAAGAGCCTGGTAATCGCCCGAGGCCGAGGACACGGCACGCCCCCGCCCGGTATAGTACGCCCCCATCACGATCAGCAGAAGGGCAACCGCGATCCACAAAAACATCTCGCCCCCAAAATACGAGTCTGGCCTCACCCATGGGCCATCACCGACCCGTACATCAATCGCCAACGGCGATTCAATTCTTTATTAGTCGCTTTCCCGCAGAGAATGCGAGAAGAAAAAAGGAAGGAGTGCGCCCCCCGACACACTCCTTCCCCGTGCCTTGGCTTAAACGCCAGGCAGTTTGGCGAAAGCGTTAGCTTTTTCCGCACCTTCAGCGCGCTCAGCGTCCGGAAGCGGGATCAAGCCTTTGTCGACCAGGTAGCCGTCAGGCCCCCAGGTGCTTTCTTTGGTGAATTCCGCGACAAACTCTTCGATGCCCGGAATAACGCCGCGGTGCGCGTTCTTCACATAGAAGAAGAGAGAGCGCGAAACGCCGTATTCACCACCGGCAATCGCTTCGAAGGTCGGGTCAATGCCGTCAACCGGGTTGCCTTTTACCTTGTCGCGGTTTTCTTCGAGGAACGAGAAGCCGAAAATGCCCAGACGGTTACCATTTTCAGCAAGCTTCTGAACGATCAGGTTGTCGTTCTCGCCGGCTTCAATATAGGGGCCGTCTTCACGAACGGTGCGGGCAACTTTCTTGTACGCGGATTTGTCGGCTTTCTTCATGGCTTTGATCCAATCGAAAGTCTTCGCACCACCTTCAAGAGCGATTTCTTGGAAAGCATCGCGCGTACCGGACGTCGGAGGCGGCCCAAGTACTTCGATTTCTACATCCGGCAAGGACGCATCGATTTCCGACCACTTCTTGTAAGGGTTCGGGATCAGCTTCTCGCCGCCGGCAGGATCCGGAACATCCTTTGCCAAGGCCAGAAAGATGATCCGCTTCGTCAATGCAAAGTTCGGTGCATCTTTAGCATTGGCCATGACGATGCCGTCAAAGCCGATTTTTACTTCGGTGATGTCGGAAACGCCTGCTTCCTGGCACTTTTCAAACTCGGAACTCTTCATGCGGCGCGAAGCATTGGTGATGTCGGGCGTATCAGCGCCAACACCCGAACAGAAGAGCTTCATGCCACCGCCGGAACCGGTCGACTCTACGATCGGGGTCCGGAAGTTAGTGGTCTTACCGAATTGTTCAGCGACCGTGGTTGAGAACGGGAATACGGTCGACGATCCGACGATACGGATCTGGTCACGGGCTTGGGCAGCGGTTGCCGTAGCCGCGATAGTTGCGATCGCCGCAATAGCGACTGTCTTAAATCTCACTGGAAACCTCCATGTGTGTCTGAGGCAGGTTACAAAGTTGATGTTGGCTTGAGCACCATGCTCTCCCCCACCGGCAAGCGCACCCTTCGATCTTTATGGATCCCGACACCTGCCGCACGCTCGTCTATACGCGCCTTCTGTGACACTTTTGCGATGAAAATCGCTGGATTTTCAGCCACTTTTCCAAGAAAAAAACTGCTAGAGCGGCAGGCACGCGTCCCGCGACCGCAGCGTCTCCACTGCTTTTCCGTCCCGCCAAGCGGGAGAACCGGCATAACAAGGGTTAACGAAGCGACTCGTTGATTTCTTGGAGCTTGGCCGTGCCCGGGCATAACTGGTCTGCGGCAAGGGTGTTCAGCGGGGCGTCCACCGTTTTTAGGATGTCATGCAAATCCTGCTCGTCGCGGTCCAGATAGATCAAACCCGTGGGAATCTCGCCCTCGCTCTGCACGCGTTGCACATAGCTGAGGGCTTCAACCCGATCGTGTGGATCGTAATCTTCGGCAAGCTTTCTCAAGCGAATCGTGGCGCCATCGTGCAGCGTGACAGAAACCGAGCTACCTTCCTCATAATCCGTCGTGATCTGTTCGCGTTCGGGGATCACATCGGCCTTGAGCAGCGCCCGGTTATGTTCCCGCACATAATCGAAGCTTTTCTTCGAGCCGGCGTGATTATTGAAGGTCACGCAGGGTGAAATGCAGTCGATCAGGGCAAAGCCCCGATACGATAAACCCGCCTTGATCAGCGGCACGAGCTGGCTTTTGTCACCCGAGAAACTTCGGGCCACAAATCCCGCACCGAGCTGAAGCGCCAGGGACACCAGATCAATCGCCTGATACGGGTTGATCGCCCCTTTTTTGGCGCTGGCCCCAAAATCGTTGGTGGCCGAGAATTGGCCCTTGGTCAGACCATAGGTGCCGTTGTTTTCGACGATGTACAGCATATTGGTTTGCCGGCGCACAGCATGTGCAAACTGGCCCAGCCCAATAGATGCCGTGTCCCCATCGCCTGACACGCCGATATAGATCAAATCCCGATTCGCCAGATTGGCCCCAGCGGCAACCGACGGCATACGTCCGTGCACGGTGTTAAAGCCGTGGGATTGACCGAGAAAATAAGTGGGCGTTTTCGACGAGCAGCCGATTCCCGAAAGTTTAGCAATACGGTGCGCGGGCAGATCCAGTTCAAAACAGCTTTGGATGATGGCTGCGCTGATCGAGTCATGACCGCATCCCGCGCATAAAGTCGAGAGGTTACCTTCATAGTCACGATGGGTCAGCCCCAAGGCATTCCGCTTGAGTTTCGGATGACGTGCCGTCGGTTTCGGTAAATAGCTCATGGTGCTAGCTCACTTTCCGGGTGCCCGGCCCTCGGCCGCCCGCCGGCAACGGCACCACCGAGCGCGGTCCGGTGCGCTTTGTCAGTTCGTCGGCAATAAAGGCCGCCGTAATGGGCGTGCCGTCATAGTGAACGACCGACACCAACTTATCCGGATCGGCCGAGACTTCATTGATCAGCAGGCTTCTCAACTGGCCGTCCCGGTTTTGCTCGACCACAAAAACCTTATCGTGCTCATCCAAGAATTTTGAGACGGAGTCGTGAAACGGAAAGCCCCGTACACGGAGCGTATCCACATCGATATCTGCTTGGTAAAGTTGGTCGACAGCCTCGTCCAATGCTGGCGATGTCGATCCGAAATAGACGACGCCAAAACGGCTCTTGTTTTCGCCGTATCTGATTTCCGGTTCCGGAAGCCACTTGACCGCCGACGAGATCTTCCGGCGCAGGCGCTCCATATTCTCGATATAGGCATCGCCCGCTTCGGTATAGCGCGCGTAAGGATCGTGGGACGTACCGCGGTTGAAATAGGCGCCCTTGTTGGGATGGGTGCCGGGATAGGTTCGATAGGTGATATCGTCGCCATCCACGTTCAAATATCTCCCAAAGTCCTTGGCTTGTTCCAAGCCATCGAAGTCGAGCACCTTGCCCCGGTCATATTGTCTATTGTCGTTCCACTCGAACGGCTCGGTGACCCAGTTATTCATACCGATGTCCAAATCGCTCATCACCATGATCGGTGTCTGCAAGCGGTCGGCCAAATCGAAGGCCTGAGCCGCGAAATCAAAGCATTCCCGTGGATTGGCGGGGAAGAGCAGAACATGTTTCGTGTCGCCATGTGACGCATAGGCGGCCGCGAGGAGATCGGATTGTTGCGTACGCGTGGGCATGCCGGTCGAGGGGCCGCCACGTTCGATATCGAACAACACGAACGGCACTTCCGAAAAATAGGCAAGGCCGACAAATTCGCTCATCAGCGACACGCCGGGACCGCTGGTTGCGGTGAATGCCCTGGCCCCGTTCCAACTGGCGCCAATCGCAATGCCCGCGGCGGCCAACTCGTCTTCCGCCTGGACGATAGCAAACTTGTTTGTTTTCGTTTCTGCATCGACACGGAGCATCTTGCAGTAACGTTCGAAGGCCTCGGCAACGGATGTTGACGGCGTGATGGGATACCAAGCGGCAACCGTCGCCCCGCCATACACACAGCCCAGGGCGGCAGCCGCATTGCCCTCTATCATAATACGGTCGCCCACTTGGTCGGACTTGGCCACTTTGATCGCCAGCGGGCTGTCGAAATTCTCGCGCGCGTAGGTCAGGCCAAGCTCG
The DNA here is from genome assembly GCA_028279895.1 of Alphaproteobacteria bacterium. Lineage (GTDB taxonomy): Bacteria > Pseudomonadota > Alphaproteobacteria > JANQMY01 > JANQMY01 > JANQMY01. The sequence goes on along the minus strand of JANQMY010000385.1, from coordinate 8,303 downwards.
ACAGCCCGCATGTTGGGCTGGATGAGTTTGTCCTTTCCTTTGAATTGCTCCGTAATAAGCTGGGATATGACATCCACGTCAATGTCCAGTAACGCGGTCAACGCTCCGACATAGACCATGTTCTTAAACAGTTGGCGGTTGGGCAAATCGCCAAATTCCTGAAGACATAGGCGCGTCATCGGTATCCCGATGAGCGAAATGTCCGTGCGATCGAAACGCCGGTGACCCGTGGAGTCGAAAACGAGAAAACCGCCTGCGTCCAACTCCTCCACGTCTTCGTCGAACGTATGCGGATTCATGGCGACCATGATATCGACACCGCCCCGCCGGCCCAAAAACCCCGCCTCACTCACGCGGACTTCAAACCAAGTCGGCAAGCCCTGAATGTTGGATGGAAAGATGTTTCGCGGAGCCACTGGAATGCCCATCCGGAATATGGATTTGGCGAAGAGCTGATTGGCGCTGGCCGACCCCGATCCATTGACATTCGCAAACTTGATGACGAACTCGTTGACCGACGTGATGGCGGAATTGGTGGATGTCATGCGCTGCATCCGCTTGCTTGGGCTTCGTGGTACAAAAATTTCTGCATGTCCCAAGCGGTTGTCGGACAGCGTTCGGCACACATACCGCAATGAAGACAGAGATCTTCGTCCTTGACCATTACGCGCTTGGTTTTCAACTCGCCGGATACATAGAGATCTTGTTCAAGATTGTCGGCCGGCGCCATCAACCGCGTGCGCAGGTCTTCTTCGGCACCATTTGCGACGAAGGAGATGCAATCCATCGGGCAAATGTCGACGCAGGCATCGCATTCAATGCATTCCGGCGCATCGAAGACGGTTTGCACATCGCAATTGAGACACCGTGCTGCTTCCTGAAACGCCAGCTCTTCGTCAAAACCCAGTTCCACTTCCAGCTTGCGGTCAGCGAGCGCTTTTTTCTTGTCTGCGTGCGGCACGAGATACCGCTTCGCATTCGTAATGTCGTTTTCGTAACTCCACTCGTGAATGCCCATTTTTTGGCTGGCGAGCGTTACGGTAGGGGGCGGACGATCAGTAACCGGAATGCCTTGACAGAGATTGTGAATTGAAATGGCGGCTTGATGGCCATGGGCCGCAGCCCAGATGATGTTTTTGGGCCCCAAGGCTGAATCGCCGCCGAAGAATACTTTTGGATGCGTCGACTGCAGCGTGGTTTCGTTGACCACCGGCATGTCCCATTCATTAAAGGTGACGCCGATATCGCGTTCGATCCATGGAAACGAGTTCTCCTGGCCGATCGCAAGCAACACGTGATCGCATTCCATAAAGATGGGGTCTTGGCCGGTCGGCACAGATGTCAAACCACCTTTTCCGTCAGGTACTCTGTTGACCGTTTCAAACCGAACGCCGACAAGTTTGCCGTTTTCAACCACGAACTCCTTCGGTACGTGGTTATTGAATATGGGGATGTCTTCGGCGATCGCGTCTTCTTTTTCCCATTCCGACGCTTTCATTTCGTCAAAGCCGGAACGCACCACGACCCGCACGTCTTCGCCGCCCAAACGCCGTGCCGTGCGGCAACAGTCCATCGCAGTGTTGCCACCGCCCAGAACGATCACCCGCTTACCGATCTTGTGAGTGTGTTCAAAGGCAACGCTGGAAAGCCAATCGATCCCGATGCTGATGGATGCGGCACCTTCTTCACGCCCCGGTATGTTGAGGTCCCGGCCGCGCGGTGCGCCCGTTCCGACAAACACCGCGTCGAATTGGTCGTTCAGCAGGTCCTTCAGGCTGTCCACATGTTCGCCAAAACGGCATTCGACACCCATATCCAGGATCATGTCGACTTCTTCGTCGAGCACCGACTCCGGCAGCCGAAATGCGGGAATTTGGCTGCGCATCATGCCGCCGCCGCGCTTTTCGCGGTCGAACAGGACACATTCATAGCCAAGCGGCATGAGGTCGCGCGCGACCGTCAACGAGGCAGGACCGGCCCCGACCAAAGCGATGCGCTTGCCGTTCTTTTGTTTCGGAATTTCCGGTAGCCGGTCCGAAATGTCGCCACGGTAGTCGGCTGCCACACGCTTCAACCGGCAAATCGCGACAGGTTTTTCGTGCGTGCGTCCGCGCCGGCAAGCCGGTTCACAGGGCCGGTCGCATGTCCGGCCCAACACGCCCGGGAACACGTTGGACACCCAATTGATCATATAGGCATCCGTGTACCGCTTATGAGCGATCAGACGAATATATTCGGGCACAGGCGTATGGGCAGGACAAGCCCACTGGCAATCAACCACTTTGTGGAAGTAACTGGGGTCCGTAATATCCGTAGGCAGCATCCAGTCCGCCCCTGTCCCTAGTCGAGCGGAAAAGCAAAACGCTGCTTTGCGCCGGGTAGTGCTTCAACCCCTGGCCGTCTCGACGGCCAGCCCGCCATTGATTTTATTTTGAACGTGAAGGATAGACTGATTTGTCCCCCCGACAACCCAAAATCGGCACAAATCGGAAAGCTTGGTTATTCCGATCACGAAGCGGCTGTCAATTTATCTAAACTGGCCGCGGCACGTTTTACTTTTTTCAGTCCGAACCCAGCACAACCGCCCTTAGATCTCGAAGCCGCCATCCGGCTCAAGCGACCTCAGCAGCCCGGGCCGCGCCGGTCGTTCTCGCGCCGGCCGTAAATCCACATCGGCTGAATGGGCATAGCGAAGATCGACGATATCCGCGGAAAACAGCATACTCCAGCTCCATTCGATGAAGAGCTTTACCTTTTTCAGCAGTGTCGGCATGAAGGTAAGATAGTAAGCCCGCCACAGCAGCCAGGCCGGAAAACCGCGGAGCTGCAGTCCCATTACCATAGCGATGCCGTTGAGGTGACCGATCGTGGCCATGCTTCCCTGAGGTTTATAGTTAAAGGGCAACGTATCACTCTCCGCCACGCGTTTAAGGATATTGTCGGCCAACTGATGACCTTGACGGACCGCGAACTGCGCTGTGGGGGGCGATAGCGAGTCATCATAGGCGTTCGGCACCAGCGCGCAGTCCCCGACGGCCCAAGCATTAATAAGGCCGGGGATCGACATATCCGGTTTCACGATCAAACGACCGCGTTCCTTTTCCGCAGCAAGGTTCGCCACCAATGGGTTGGGCTTGGTGCCGATGGTACAGACGATCGTCGCCCCCTCAAGCCGGGTGTCGCCTGCGAGAGACACGCCGCGGGCATCGACCGCTTCCACCGACGCCTCTAAGTGAAACGCGATGCCGCGCCGGGCCATGCTCCTTTCGGCATAACGGCCCAAAGAAGATGCAAGTTCGGGCACCGGCAACGGCCCAGCATGTACCAACGAAACGTTGAGGTCGCTCGAGCGCAGTCGCGGATAGTGTTTTTGGCTGTCATGCAGGAAGTCCTGTATCGCGCCGGCAACTTCGACACCGCTAAAGCCACCCCCCACCACGATGAAATGACCGAGCCAGCGGCGGGCCGCTTCGTCCGTTTCAAGGTCCGCCTTCTCCATTTGGGCGATGACTTGGTTGCGCAGCGCCATCGCGTCGCCGGCCATTTTGAACGGCATGGCGTGCTTGGCCATGCCGGGCACGAAGTCGAGATTGGCGCGCGATCCGCAGGCCAGCACCAGATGTGCAAACGGAAGGATGCCGGTCTTGTCTTCCGCTTCGATCAGCACATGGCGTTGGTCAAAATCGATCTCGACCGCTTGTCCCATCATGAACCGTGTCCGGCGCACCATCCGCCGCAACGGCGCAATGGTGTGCGACGGCAGGATCGTCGCGCTGACGATCTCTGCCAAGAGCGGATTCATGGTCATGTAATTCTGTTCACTGACCAACACGACTTGATACTCATGCGGCAGGCGCCGTTCCAACCGTTTGACCAGGGTGGCGCCGGCAAATCCGCCGCCGATAACCACCACATTCTTCTTTTCGGCATTGAGGATATGTTCAACCTGCAAATCCGAGCCGAACGCAATCAGCCGGTTGGACAACACGGCCGCCAACAGCAGGCCGTGCAAGGCGGCGTTGATCAGCCCAATCTCGGAAAAGGCCAAATCGTTGAGCGCCACGGCGTAAAAGTGAACGCCGGTGAGGGCGACCAGCACCCACGCCAGTTCCCGCAACCGAAAACCTGTAAGCATGGACAGGCCGCCCACAGCCGACAGGACCAACAAAAGAAAACTCAGACCATCTTTCGATGGCAGCGCCATATGGGGGTCCGATGTAAGAGCGCCGTACAACGCAAAGGTAAAGAATGGAACGGATACCGACAGGCGGATGAGAAAAACGCCCACATTTCGCGCACTGCCGGACACCAAATACCGCGTGAGCCGCCGCAAATACCCCGTCGCCGATTTGGCGATCCGCTGAAACACATCGCGCCCCCGGTCCAAGGCCCAGCGGCCACCCCCGAGAAAAAACAACGACGTGTAGAGCCCCGCCGCCATGATGTGTCCCGACAGGCTGAGCACTTGCATGGTCGACTGGGTATCAAAGCGCACCACCGCCAACCCGGCCGCAATCGTAATCGCGGCAAGCGGCAACACCGCAAGGCGAATGTTCCAGCCGAGCAGGAGCATGATGCCGCCGACAATCTCCATACCGGTCATGAGGATCATCAAGGGCGCGACGAGCGGCAACAGAAAATCCGGCAAATGGGTTTCAAGCAATGCCCGATAGTCCGGTTGCAGTGCCGCCAGGAAAGCAAGTGCATCTTCCCCCGGAATAGAAAATGTATCGGCAGGCACGCCATCAGACAGCATTTCCAAGAACTCGGGCGATACCGCCTTCAACATCCCAAAGGTAAAAAAGAACAGTCCCGATGCAATACGCAACAGACCAATGCCCGTGGCCGTCACGCGCTCCGGACGATCTAGTATTCGGGCGGCGGGCATCACGGGCCTCGCTGGTCCTGATTAGAGCGAATGGCCGTGAAGCGCCCGAAGCTGAGAGCTTTTGCCAGGCGGACGGAAAGCGGCCAATTGGCACTTTCGTCTTGTTTCGGCGCTGCCTTCGATAAGGCGCTATATCGGAATGTGCGCACCGCATGGCCGTGAAGAAAGGTTTGCTTGAAAACCTTCTCCCGCCGCATGCGGCGGTCAAAGGCCGATGTGACCGGGTATTGTGACAAGTCCCACCGGTAGCCCTCGCGCGCCACCAGCGGCAAGCGCGCAAGGGCGGATGCAAGAGACCAGTCCGCGAGCGTCAACTGACCGCCCAGCACATACGGACGCTCCGTGAGCTGATGTTCGAACATGCCGAGCGCGGTATGCACGGCCCGATGTGCAGATACAAGTTCGTCTTCCACCTCGCCGAACGCAATCACATAAAGATTGCGCACCAAATTGGCATTGATGAAGGCCGTCAATTCATCGACCCGCCGCTTCCGGTCAGGCGGACGCAGCGCCGGCGCCCGGCGCCCAAAACCGGCAAACCCTTCATCAAGCGATTGGACGATATGCGCTAAGTCGTTGCACACGACAAGTTTACGTTTTTTGTCCCAAAGCAGCGGCAATAGCGGCCGCGATTGACACGCTTGCCGGGACTTGTCGTAAAGCAAACGCTGGATTGTGCGGCCTTCTTCGCCTGGTTTTCCGAACTGCCATCCGCCGATGCCAAGCTCCGGCCGGACATCCACGAAGTCGACCACACGCTCTAGTCGGCGCAAGCGCCGCACGATCAGCGCTTGCTGGCACAGCGCACATCCATGAGACCCGAAAAGCTGATACCGCTTCTTCTCCGCCGGAAAGCTTTGTGCGCGCGACGTCTTTCGTTTCGGCTCAACTACACCGCGCAAATTGCCGTCGCCGCCCACATATGACAACGCCGCCGATGACCGGTGCCCCCCGGACCACGCCACACTCATAGAGGCTTTCCCCTTCATTCGCCCTCGAGACAAAATGTACATCGAAGGCGGCCCGGCCCAAGACACCTTTCTGTGAGTTTGCCGCCAGACCGGCGGCCGCTATACTCGGTGCATTCGAGCACATCTAACCGCTGGCCGTTTCGCCAATATGACAAGATTGTCAGTCTTGATGGGATTGCCGTTGCGTCGGCGACTCCCCACGTCATGGGTCGGAAACACGCGGCAAGCAAACGGCCCCCTGAGCGACACACGAGGAACATTGTGAAAGCATCTGATTTATTGGTGAAATGCCTCGAGACCGAAGGCATCACACATATATTCGGCGTGCCCGGAGAAGAAAACGCCGACTTTATGATGTCTCTCGAAAGCTCCCCCATCGAGTTCATCCTCACGCGGCATGAACAAGGGGCCGCTTTCATGGCCGAGGTCTATGGCCGCCTCACGGGAAATCCAGCCGCTTGTTTGGGGACCCTTGGTCCCGGCGCCACCAATCTTATTACCGGCGTGGCCGACGCCAACATGGATCGCGCACCGGTGCTGGTCATCACCGGGCAGGGCGAGACCGGACGGCAGCACAAGGAAAGCCACCAAGTGATGGACGTGGTGGAAATGTATAAGCCGGTCACCAAATGGGCGCATCAGATCGTTGCGCCCCGCTCCATCCCCGAAATCGTGCGCAAAGCCGTGCGGGTCGCCCGCTCCGAAAAGCCCGGCGCCGTGCTGATCGAATTGCCCGAAGATGTGGCAAAGCTCGAGACGGAGATGGAACCTTTACACCCGCGCCGGTTTCGCCGCCCAGGACCGGACGATAGAATTGCCGATCGCGTCTTCGAGCAAATCAAACAGGCCAAGCGGCCGATCATCATCGCCGGCAACGGCGCCATTCGGCGGCGTGCCAGTAAACAATTGCGATTGTTTTGCGAAGCGACGGGAATCGGCGTTCTGTCGACCTTTATGGCGAAAGGCTGCGTGGACCGCGACGCACCGTATTGCCTGTTCACCATCGGGTTGGGTCAAAAGGACTATGTGGCAGACGCCATCGACGAGTCTGACTTAGTGATCACGTTAGGCTACGACATGGTCGAGTACCATCCGCGTCTATGGAATCCCAAATACGACAAAAATGTCATTCATATCGACTTTCTGCCGGCCGAAATCGACCGCTACTATCACCCCAATTTGGAGCTGGTGGGTGACGTGGCCCATTCCTTGTGGATGCTCAACGAACGGGTAAACGCAACGTCCGGATTGAAATTCGATCTGGGGTATCAAGCCGCCACCCGTAAGAAAATGATCGCCGATTTCGAAGCCCACAAAGACGACCGCACCAAAGGCATCATCCGGCCGCAAAAAGCATTGTGGGACGTACGCGAGGTCTTAGGGCCCGACGACATTCTGTTGTCTGGCGTGGGCGCCCACAAAATGTGGATCGCGCGCTACTACCATTGCCATGAACCCAACACCTGCCTCATTCCGAACGGCTTTTGCTCCATGGGCATGCCGCTGCCAGGGGTGATTGCCGCAAATCTGGTATGTCCCGACCAAAAGGTGATGGGCATTGCCGGGGACGGCGACTTTATGATGAACGTGCAAGAAATGGAGACAGCGCGCCGGCTCAATTCCAACGTCACTATGATGGTTTGGGAAGATGGCGGTTACGGCCTTATCTCATGGAAGCAGGAAAACGAATTTCGTCGGCATACGGATTTAAGTTTCGGCAATCCCGACTGGCTGCAATTGGCCAAGGCGTTCGGATGGCACGGTCAATATGTGGAAGATTCCGCCGATCTGAAACCGGCACTCGAAGCGGCGGTGAACTATGACGGACCTTCCCTGGTGGTGGTACCGATCGACTATCGGGAAAACCAGTTGCTCAGCAAGCGCTTGGGCGAAATCGAAGTTCATCTTTAATTCGCTGCATCGGGGAGCTGCACCATGGGCGCGCTGAAGAAGCAATATCCGTTCTATCTAGCCAACGAGCCGCAACAGCCGAATACGGATCTGGAGGTCACCGACAAATATACGGGCAAGGTGGCAACGCGGGTTGCGCTGGCGGACGAGCCCGCAATCGATTCCGCCATCGGCTGGGCAGAAGCAGCGGCCGAACCGTTTGCCGCGATGAAAGCCTATCAGCGGCGCGAGGTGTTGGAACACTGTGTGACGCGGTTTCGGCAACGGTTCGATGAACTGGCCGAGTCCTTGTGTATCGAGGCGGGCAAGCCGATCAAGGATTCCGAGGGTGAGGTAACGCGCCTCATCGAAACGTTTCGAATCGCGGCCGGTGAAGCCGAGCGGATTTACGGCGAAGTGATGCCGCTCGATAATGCGGTGCGGGCATCCGAATATACCGGCATGTGGAAGCGGGTCCCGATCGGGCCCTGCTCTTTCATCTCGCCCTTCAACTTTCCCCTGAACTTGGCGGCGCACAAAGTCGCTCCCGCCCT
>JANQMY010000380.1 GCA_028279895.1 Alphaproteobacteria bacterium | reverse complement strand
GGAGAGGTGGCTGAGTGGTTTAAGGTGCTCGCCTGGAAAGCGAGTGTACGGTGATACCGTACCGCGGGTTCAAATCCCGCCCTCTCCGCCAAACAACATCGCTTCTCGGGTTATCGGGTCTTTGTTCAGCGATTCGATATGAGCGTCACATGCCGCCAGCTCGCCTTTGTGGCGATCGATTTGGGTCTTTCGCGTACTGACCTCATGATTCGCTCGCCGTACCTATCCATGTTGTTTCAGGTGGTTTTCCAGCCTGCGGTTATCTACAACACTCCGAACTCAAGGCGGCGATAGTGCGCTAGAGGATCTCATCACGAACGTTGTTGGCAGAATCAGTCAACAACGTCCTGATATCGTTGTGCGATGTGTTCTGGGCCGCGGTCAGCGATGAACTCATAGACAGCGATCCCCTCGATCGGGTTCCAGCATTGCCAATGAGGCATTGCGAAACAAATCCGTCCTCGGCCGCCGGAGTAAAGCTTCTGTTGCGCGAAGTCAATCGACGAAACAAGGACGCTGGTCGCCGCTCTTATGGGTCATGGCGATTGGGGGATGGTTAGGCTGGTGTTTGGCCGCTATATTCGTGATATTGCGGCGTGACGACTAGCCAAGTGGTGTAGATTATCAGTATTCAGAAATGGTGTAATTCGTGATCCAATTCCTGTGGATTAATGAACTGAGGGAAATATAATGGCAAGTGAAAACAATGGCTTAGGATCCCCTCAACAGATCCGTGATGCTGACGATATTAAGGTGACCTATTCACAGGTTCAGGCATGGTCTTTCTCCGAATCGGATGTGATCCTTTCTTTTTTTCGCTTCGAGCCAAAAACCTTGGGTGGAAAGGAAGGAGTTCAACACAATCTCGAAGAGCAAAGTTGGGTTAGAGATGTAGTCATGTACATGCCGTTAAGTCAGGTAGAGTCCATGGCACGTGGACTGTTGGAAGGCATCAAGTCGAGTAAAACGGCGAGCAAGAAGGCCTAAGCACTAGGTAATTCGATATGAGAATAGAGGGCAACGCTACTGCGACAGTACTGACGCTCGCGTCTATGGCGGTCGGTCAAAATACTGCATTGAATTTTCTACCCGACACGATCAATCATGACCAGCTTTGCTTCGTTGGCGGGTCCAGTGGTTCGTCCGCCACCCAAGGAATTCGGTCGGTTGCAAGTGCCGGAGACAATCTTGCTTGTGCCATTGGGACAAACGACCTGAAACAAGAATACGATCGTCTTGCGGCGGACTTCTTGAGCAATTCGATGTTCCTATCATCGACAGATGCAATTGCGGGCTTAGAAGAGTTCGCTGGAATAGTCGGACTTGGACCTGCTGTTCTTCCGTACATCCTCAACGATTTGGAATCGGCCCCAAATAGCTGGTTTCCAGTACTAGCCGCAATTGCCGGTACGAGTCCAGTCAGAGAGCAGAGTAGAGGAATTGTTGCAGAGATGATCTCTGACTGGAGGTCGTGGGGCTCCGCACACGGATATCGCTAGTGCTTGCTCTAATTCGTTCCTTTCCAAACCTCGCCACAGAGGGATTCACGCCGACTAGTGCCCCGGACAACAGATACAACTGCATTGCTTGGTCGCTGGGCGATGATTCGAGATGGTGGTGGCCAGACTCAAGCCACTTTTGGCCTTCTGATTTACCACTAGCATCAGATGTAACTTCTTTTAGTACGATGCTGGAGTCGCAGGGGTTTTCGGAGACTTCGGGCAACTGCTATCCGCCCAACGCCAATGTGGATCGAATCGCGCTTTACGCCAAGAATGGACAGGTCCAGCATGCAGCAAGGCAGTTGCCGAATGGTCAATGGACAAGCAAATTGGGCCGCGAGCTAGACATTTCTCACACCCTTGCAGGTCTCGAGGGCCACACATATGGCTTCGTAGTAGCTGTTTTCGAGAAGGCGGAAGACACGTAGTCGACACGGCAATGTAGAAATGATTGATTCGTGAAAAAACTGGGCGCGGGTTCAAATCCCGCCCTCTCCGCCAAATACCCTCGGTTCTCCGGGGGGGATGGTCTACAAGCGATTCGATGTAAGGGGTCACACGCCGCCAGCTCGCCTTTGTGGCGATCGAGCCGGGTTCTCTTCGCACCGACTTCTTGA
>JANQMY010000359.1 GCA_028279895.1 Alphaproteobacteria bacterium | reverse complement strand
GATGTACCGAATCCACAAATCGAACTGGGACCCGTCGCGCCGCTGGTGCCAGGCGTAAGCATAGGACATGGCCTGCGCTGTGTTCGGCGCGTCAAGTGGGTCGATTCGGATATTGCTGAGATGATGGCTCGTCGCATCCACGGAAGCCAGCAAACGCTTTATGCGGCGCATGACTTTTTCATGGCCCACGGCGGGATTGCCGTCGTCAAAGGTCGCGTCCCGGCAAAACAGATCCGAAAGGCGATCAAGCCGGGCTTCGTCGACATATTGACAATAGTCCAACAGCGTATCCGTCACGCCGGCGATGATCTCGTCCCGTTGCATCGAACGCGTCTCCCAAATGTGTTAGGCGGTGGCAGTCTAGCGGACATTGCAGCGGTTGCGAATAGGGATAATAACAGTAGACGGACAATTATCCGTCCAGAAGAAAAATGGAGCGCCCCATGAAATGGAATTATGGCGATATGCTGGATGCGGTAGGGCAGGCTGTTCCGGCGGATCATCCGGCGATTCACTATGGTGACACCACACTCCGGTGGGGTGATTTTGATCGGCAGACAAACCGCCTAGCGCGCGCGCTGTTGTCACGCGGACTTAAAGCAGGGGACAAAATTGCGTTTTATATGCGCAATCAGCCGGAATATATGATCGCCTTGGTGGCTGCCCTGAAAGCCCGCCTTGTGCATGTCAATGTGAACTACCGGTATCGCACGGACGAACTTCTGTACATCTTCGACAATTCCGATGCCAAGGCCGTCGTCTACGATTGTGAGTTTCGTGATCGTATCCTGTCGCTGGAGCCTCAATTGCCCGACGTGTCGCTTTGGCTCGAAGTCGGCGCCGCCGAAGAAAAAGCGCCGTTTGCCTCATGCTTCGATACGTTCGGCACCGATCAGGACCCATCGCCTTTAAAGATCGACCGGTCGCCGGACGATCTGTTTTTTATCTATACGGGCGGCACCACGGGGCTGCCCAAGGCTGTTATGTGGACTCAGGATGGGCTGATCCGCACCGTGTTCGACACACTGAAAGAACTTGGCAAAGCCCCGACCGATTTGGAGGACCACGTGCGTTTGGCCCAAGCGGAATCCATGCATTCCGTGCAACTGCCGGCGTGCCCGTTAATGCATGGCTCGGGTTTGCTGACCGGGCTTATGACGCTGGTCGGCGGTGGCACCGTGGTGCTGCTGGATACGCGGCGGGGCTTTGACGGCCATGACTTATGGGAAGCTGTGGACCGGCACAAGGTCACCTCTATCGTCATTGTGGGGGATGCCTTTGCGTCGCCCATGCTACGGGCGCTCGACGAACAGCCGGGGCGGCATAGAGGGGACACCATCGTGTCGGTCGCGTCGTCCGGTGTCATCTGGTCCACTGAAGTGAAGAAAGGGCTGCTGGCTCACCTTCCCAAGGCGAAGCTTGTGGATTCGCTGGGTTCGTCCGAGGCGCCGGGGTGCGGGACGTCTGTGATGACGGCCGACTCCGAAGTGGTGACGGCGCAATTCGTGCTGGGCGATACCTGCAAAGTGTTTAGCGAGGATGGGCGGGCCATTGCACCGGGGTCTGACGAAGCGGGCCTTATGGCGCTGTGCGGCAACATTCCCATCGGCTACTACAAAGATCCCGAAAAAACCGCGCGTACCTTTCGGGAAATTGACGGCGTTCTCTACTCGATCCCGGGCGACTGGTGCAAAGTTGAAGCGGACGGCACGCTGACGCTCATGGGGCGGGGATCCACCTGCATCAATACGGGGGGCGAAAAAGTCTATCCCGAGGAAGTCGAACAGGTATTGAAAGAGGCGAGCGGTGTGGACGATGCCATCGTTGTCGGCTTGCCGGACGAACGTTGGGGGCAAGCCATCGTGGCCGTTGTGGCGGGTCCGGAAAGCGGCCTTGATGAAGCCGTATTGAGGGATCACGTGCGCGGCCGACTGGCAGACTACAAGGTGCCCAAACGCATCCTCTTCGACCAAACGCTTTATCGGTTTCCAAACGGCAAGGCAGATCATGAAGGCGCCAAGGCGTTTGCGGCGCGCGTCATCGATCAACCGGCATAGTTGGGCACCGGCGAAAAGCGATCAGGTTGTTGCGTCGGCGTTTCAGAGCGCGGCAACCACGATAAAGATCAACGCCATCGCCAAGAACAACAGACAGGCGGTGGTCCAGGCCAGGTCCATGGCATAGTCCGGCGCGATGGGCCATTGAAGTCTCGACCAACCGTTTTGGATCAGGCGTGCCCCGTAATGCTGCTGCCGACTGACGAATTGAATTGCATTACGTATCAAGGCCAGGGCGTGGGTGACGGCTTTCTCGACGGGGATCACCAAGTCGCCGGCGGGCGGGTGTGGCAGGCGATGCGCACCAATCCGAACGATGATCCAAGCACCGCCGGCCGTTCCGGCAGCGGCGACGGCGAATGTGCCCAAGCTGCTCAAGGTTGTCGACCAGGACCATAGCTTTTCCGTGGTGCCGGGGCTTGCGAATAAGGGCGTGAGCAAGACCGCCAGGATCAGCAGCCCCCAGGGCAGCCACATAGTGGCGGTGGCCGGGTGGGGTGTCGGTACGGGTCGCGGCCAAGCCAGATAAAGAAAGCGCGCCATCAGAAAGACCGTCGCAAGAACGGTCCACGACAGGAACGTCTTTAGGGTGTTGCGCCAAGCTGCGTCGATGAACGCCGTCTCCGTACTGAGCAAAACCTTGACCACGGCACCGCCGGTGAATGGGGCGCCCGCCAGAGCAAGGGCAGGCATGATGAGGCCGATGGCCACCAGCCATCGGTGCGGTTCTGAGGCCAGTCGGCTGGTGGCCATGCCCACGCCGAGAAACAGCGCGCTTTTGGCGAGCGCGTGGTGCAACGCGAGAAACAAGACGATGGCTGAGATTTCCGGCCACCGCTCCGGCAGCGTGAGCCCCAGTCCAATAGCGATGGTGACGAGGCCCATCTGGCTGACGCTTGAATAGGCCAGCACGGTTTTCGGATTTTGTTGGGTAATGCCAACGATCGCGGCGTAGAAGACTGCCAAGGCGCCCACACCGATCAATAGTGTGCCCCATTCTATGGGCACGGATTCCGCTCCGAACGGCAGCAGCCGCAACCATCCCAAAAGCCCGGCTTTGATCATTGCGCCACTCAAAACCGCGCTTGCGGGTGTCGGCGCTACCGGATGGGCCAGGGGAAGCCAGACATGTAACCCGAGCACGCCAAGCTTGATGCCGAAGCCGGCCAGGGCCAACACAAGGATCAGGTTCTGGGTGGCGGCGTTTGCAAGCGCCGGGCCCACATCCGCAAAAAGCACCGAGCCTGCTATTTGCGCGGCCATGACCATGGCGGCAAACAGCAAAAGCTCGCTCGCCACCACCATGATCATGTAGATGCGTCCGGCACGGCGCGCCTCGGCGGAGCGGGTGTGCACGATCAGCCCATAAGAGGAGAAACTCATCAGGGCAAAGAACACATAGAAACTGACCATGTCTTGAGCGACGATCAATCCGATATTGCCCGCCATCGCCAACAGGTAGAAGACGAAGAAACGCGGGCGGCCGTCGTCTGCCTTGAGCGATCCGGTTGCAAAAACGCCGGCGGCAAGCCACAGCAATCCCGTAAAGAATAGGAATGTTTGTCCCGTATGATCCAGGCCCAGTTGCGCCCCGAGCAGCAGCCAGGGCAGGTCCAGCGTCAACGGAATGGCGAAACTGACCGAGCCGATGAGAGCCGGCAACGCGGTCCATGGCGCAAGCGTGATCAACATTCGCTCGCGCGGCCACACCAGCAGAGCGCAGGCCAGTAACAGCGGCGCTGCCGGGACCAGCAGCAGGACCCAAATATGGAGGGCTGCGCCGGTCATGGCTGATACTCAAGGCTGACGATCAGCCCTGCCCATCGCAAGGGGCTGAACGGCATCGACGCAAACAGGCCGACAGCAAGAGCGATAAATGCGGTGAAGACTGTCGGCACCAAAAGCGTGGGCGCTGTCTCCAGCCGACCGAAAGACCGCTCTGCGGGCCATCGGTCCGGCGGATCCTCGAACCAAGCAGTCCACAGGAGAGGCAGAAAATAGGCTGCGTTCAACAAGCTGCTGACGATGATCACTGCAAGCACCCAGGGCTGGTCGGCGGCAAGCCCGCCGCTGGCCAAAAACCATTTGCTGAAGAACCCCGCCATGGGCGGCGCGCCGATCATGCCAAAGGCGCCCAAGGTGAAGGCCATCATGGTCCAGGGCATGCGCCGGCCGACACCCCGCATCTCATGCACTTCTTTGATCCCCAGCGTCTCCGCCAGATTGCCCGCACAGAAAAACAGCGTCACTTTCATCAGGCCCTGGTGCACCAGATGGGCGATGCCGCCGATGGTCGCAATGGGGCCGGCAATGGCGACGCCCAGCGTGATGTAAGACACCTGGCTGACAGTGGAAAACGCGAGGCGGCGCTTTATGTCGGTCTGGAAGAGGGCCTGCACCGATCCGTACATAATCGTGAGCGCGGCCAATGCTGCCAGCGGACCCGTGACGCCGATTTGTACGGCGGTCTCGATGCCGTACACGTCATAGATCACGCGTACGATACCGAACGCACCCGCCTTCACCACGGCCACCGCATGCAGCAAGGCGCTTACCGGTGCCGGTGCGACCATCGCTTGCGGCAGCCATCCGTGAAACGGCACCAGCGCCGATTTGACCGCCAACCCCGCGATCAGCAGGGCGAAGATGGCCACCAATGCGGGTTGATGATCGTCGACCAATCCGGCGACAAAGCCCTGAGCCGCAAACTCCAATCCTCCCGCAAGTGCATGGAGCCAGGCAATGCCGGTCAGCAGCACCACACCGCCCGTGATCGTGTAGGCTAAATAGATGCGTCCCGCGCGCAGGGATGTCTGCGTCCCCCGATGGACCACCAAAGGGTAGGTTGCCAATGTCAGAAGCTCATAAAATAGAAGGAATGTGATTAGGTTTCCGGACAAGGCGACGCCGAGCGTGGCGGTCATGCAAAGGCTGAAAAACCCGAAAAAACGGCTCCGGTTGGGAGAATCCTCAAGGTAGCCGATGGCGTATATCGTGGTGGCAAGCCACAGAACCGACGACAACAGGGCAAAGAACATCGACAACGCGTCGGCCCGCAGGACAAAGTCCAAACCGGGTAGCAGTGGCAGCCGCACTTCATAATGTTGGCCCTGTTCAACCCCCCACACCATGAAGGCTACCAAGGCCAGTTTAAGCCCGACACCGGTCAGGTTGAGCAGAGTGCGGGCCAGTTTGCTGCCCTCGGACAAGCCGAAAATGATGAGGCCGGGCAATAACGAAGAGGCCAGTACCAAGAGGGGCAACGTAGTGTTCAACGTCACGGTGGGCTCTCCCCAACGGGCGCGAACGGGTCCCCCGTTTCCAGCAGCACGATGACCTGCTGGGTCGCCAGGCCGAGTAACACGGCCGCGACGGAAAAGCTCAGGGCTGTCCACTCCATCCGTCTACGGACGGCCGCGTGAGTAATACTGACGTCGGTTCTCTCGAAGGCCAGGGCGACCACTCGGAAAACGTAAGCGGCGGCCAGAAGACCGCCGCCCGCGATGGGGATCAACCACCACCATTGCCCGCTCGAAAACGATGCTTGCAGCAGAAGCCACTTTGCAGCGAATCCACCACTGGGAGGCAAACCGATGATGCTGATTCCCGCAACTGCAAAGGCAATCCAGCTAAGTGTCGCGCTGTGTTGGGCTCCCTTCAGCTCGGCGATTCGATCATGGCCGACCGATCGCAAAATGTTGCCCGCTGCAAGGAACATGGCGGCTTTGGCCAATGCATGTGACACCACAAACAGCAACGCCCCGCCCCAAGCCGTCGCCGCAGCGAGCGTTGCTGCCAGTGGAAAGGCCAGAAACAGGTACCCTAATTGGGCCACCGTCGAATAGGCCACCAACAGTTTCAGGCGCGACTGGCGCAGAGCCTTGAACGACCCCCAGAAAATCGCCGCGGCGCCGAGCGCGCCCAGCAATTGGCCGGCCATGGGCGGTGATAGGGGAAAGACCTCAAGCCAAAGACGCAGCAACACATAATAGGATGCCTTCACGACCAGCGCCGACAGGAGTGCGCTGACCGGGGCGGGGGCGGCCGCGTGGGCCGGGGGCAGCCAGAAATGCAGCGGGAACAGCGCGCTTTTGATCAAAAGCCCTGCCGTCATGAGCCCGGTGGCGACCCATTCGCTTGGAGATGGTTCCGTCAAGGCGCCAAGCAGGTGGATATCAAGGGTGCCGTGGGCGCCATAAAAAAGGGCGACACCTAGCAGGTAGCTAAGCGATCCAAGCAAGCTAACCAGCAGATAGCGCATGGCCCCGGTCAGTGCGTCGGCGGTACCGGATAGGGCCACCAGCGCGACCGCCGATAGGCAGAGCAATTCGAGTGTCACGTAGATATTGAACACATCTGCGGACAGGAACAGCGCATTCATGGCCGTCCAGAGCCAGAGCCATAAGGGCCAAAAAGACGCAGTGTTACGGGAACCGTTGGTGAAATAGCCGGTCGCGTAGACGGTGACGCCGGCGCCAACCAATGCGGCTGCCAACAGCATCACGGCACTGAGCCCGTCGGCATAGAGATCAACGCCGAGCGGCGCACCCCAACCGCCGATCTCATAACGTTGGGGGCCAAATTGGAGGATCTGCCAAAGCAGGCCAATCATGGCGCCGGCGGTGAGCGCAGTGCTCACGCAACCCAAAAAGCCTGCCCGTCTTGGGAAAAGAAACGCCGCCATTGCCCCGATCAAGGGACTGAAAATCACCCAAACGATCCAGGGCGTTTCGTGCAGGAATGTTTCCACTGGCGTCAGTCGGAGGGCTCGTCGGATAAACGTGGGTGCCCTGTTTTGGTCTGTATCCGGAGCATCAAGGCCAAGGCCAGTGCCGTGGCAGAAACCGCAACGACGA
This sequence comes from Alphaproteobacteria bacterium, assembly GCA_028279895.1. Taxonomy (GTDB): domain Bacteria; phylum Pseudomonadota; class Alphaproteobacteria; order JANQMY01; family JANQMY01; genus JANQMY01. The sequence continues at coordinate 15,700 of JANQMY010000359.1, read as the reverse complement.
TGCCGGTAATGACGAGGGCGTGGGGCACCGGATCGGCGACCTGACTCGGCACGCGATGTGCCAAGGCGCCGAAGACCAGGAAGACACCGCTGGCCATTACGTTCAGTGCGATAATTTTGCGTAAGAGATGGGTGTAGGCGCTCAAGGCAAAAATGCCCAAGACAAACAATCCGATCCCCGAGAGGGCAAAAAAGGCCGTTGAACTCATGGGCGCTCTCCCCGCTGCGGTTGCCCACCCATCAAAACTGCGGCCAATGCGGCCCCGATAGAAGCCGTCGCCGCCACTTCGATCAGCAAAATGAGATTACCGGCCCGCCCCGGCGGATATTCGAGAAATTGATATCCCAGGCTCATAACCGTTGCCCCCACGGCGACAAAGACGCCCAAACCGAAAGCCAACGCTACACGCAAGGGCCATCCCGCCCAACCGGGATTGATGCCGTTGCCCGCCAGCAGGATCAAGACCGCTGCTGCCGCAAGGACAGCGCCCGCCTGAAAGGCACCACCCGGCGCATAGGCGCCGATCCAGAGAAGATAGCCTGCAACCAGAATTGCGATTGGAATAAGCAATCGCACGAACCAACGGAGTATGGCATCGGGTGCGGCCGTAATTTGCACGGGTGCGGGTGACAGGGACCACACCGCGACCACCGCGAGAAAAAGCACGCCCATTTCCAAAAGCGTGTCGTAGCCGCGAAAGTTCAGCAGCACAGCGGTTACCGGATTGGCGACACCGCTGGCCGACAGGTTCCCGTCAATGTGTGGCGCCAGACCAGGGGATGCCATCGGCAGTGACAGAAATGCGCCGGCAAGGCCGACAAACAAGGCCACGGACAAGCAGATCAACGAGGTAAACGCGCCCGTTGACAGAGGTGCTTCAAGGGCGGGGCTGGCCTCTTCCATTGGAATGGCCGCCTGTTTGCCGGACTCTCCCTGCCTCAAACGGGCCAGTGCGGCCAGAAGAAGAGCGCCGGTTAGTCCGGCCCCGATGGCGGCTTCCGCAAGGGCAACGTCCGGTGCATTCAAACGGACCCAGCTCAGTGCCACGAGCAGGCCGAGAGCAATGAAGAAAACAATTCCTTTGAACAAGTCGGAGCTTGTCAGCACACGCCATCCCACCCAGAGGAGAGCGAGAGCAAGCAGACCATCGAGCAGCCAGCCGGCGGTGCCGCTCATGGTTTCCATGGTTGGACTCCTTGGCGCCGTGCACTGCGGGCGACCAAATGGGCCCCGGTGGCGGAGGCCAGCAGCACCAGCAGCCAGATCAGTGCGATCTTTCCGATGGCCGCCCAACTCTCGGCCTGGAGTGCAAGCCCCGTCGCGATGAGGCCCAAGCCCACATTGTCGGCCTTAGTTAAGGAATGCAGGCGCGTGTAGACATCGGGAAAACGTAGCAATCCGACTGTGCCCGCAAGAAAAAAGACCGCTCCGGCGAGCAGGAGCAATATTGTCGCGGTTTGGCTAGCGATCATCGCCTGTCTCCTCCGGCGCCGGGGGCCAGGACAGCCTTACGAAAGCGACAACCGCGACGGCGGCGAGCAAGGCGAAGACCAAACTCACATCGCGCAGAGCCGGCTGACCCGTCGCTTCGGCCAGCAAGAGCAAAACGGCTACGGCCGTGGTGCCGAAAAGCTGGGCAGCGAGCATTCTGTCAGCCTCGGTTGGACCGCGAAGAATGCGCCACATGCCGGCCAACAGCGTGAGCAATAGGAAGGAGGCGACACCCAGGTAGAAGACTGTCATGCTTTGTCACTCATCGCTCTCGCTAGGCGGTGCAAGCTCTTCTTGCTTGGGGATTGATGCCCAGCACGCGGATCGAATTAGACCCCGTGTCGGCGCTAATTTGCTTCCTGAAATTGAGGTTTTCTGTACCATCGAAGATAATGGCCGTACAAGCGGTTCCGGGCCGTGTTCCATTGCTCGGCCGTCTGGGGGGCGGACCGCTATCCGACAAAAAGGTCTGCCACCTTTTTTTCCAGGATCGCCAGATCCTCCGTGACGTTCTGCGTCCCATCCAGGGCGTGAACGACCAGCCGCCTGTCTTGCAACTCGGCGCTTAAGGTTCCCGGCAGTAGACTGACCGCATTGGCAAAGAGCACTCGGGCCGGCTCCTTCGAGAGGCCGATTTGATAGTCCACCATCACCGGCGCCAGTGGCATCTGCGGTTGATAGACCCGGCGTGCCACATCGATGGCGCCGAGAATGGACTTCCACACGAAGAAAGGTACGAAAATCAACACGGCGCTCAATCGCCAGCGCATAGGTGTCTGCCGCGCCTTTCGGATGCTCACGGTGAGAAGCAGTAAGATGATCGGCGCCCCAATCGCCCAGGAGGTTGTATCTCCCGCGGTCAGTAGCCACCACAGCGCCGCCAGTACCGACCCGCGAACGATGCAGAGGCGGGCCAGTGTCCCATAGTTGATGCCTTTGCCGGCGTGTTTGGAAATCGCGGTCACAACAGGGTCTTCCGTTGAGTTCATGGTATTTCCGCTCTCGGCACTTGCCGGCCGCCTTGCCGTGGATTGGGAGGCAAGTTGGTAAGGGCTGTGATCCGAAAGTGTCAACACCGTTCAAGCCAGCGTAATAGCCGCCAGCTTTCCGCGCAAGGCGTGCGGTGGGTACACGCGCCTATATAGTCCGGTAATTCCCCCCGAGCGACCGAAGAGCTGTCGGGTAAAAGCGGATAGAAGTTCGTATGCAGAAGGATTGCAGTGTGTTCAAAGCTGTTTGTTCCATAAAGCGCCTTGTGTGACGGCATGTTCAACCTGGTTTCTCAGCAATGAAGACTGCCGGTACGGCACTATGACGGACGGTGTGCATTGTGACAGTGGTGCGTTGACAGTCCACGTTTATGGATCTTTGCCGCTATCTGGGGCGCATAGTTCCATCTCGGCGACTAACAAGTCTTATCGGTTACTACGGCGGAGACAACCGTTTCACCAACACCCCCTCGCCCATTGTGCGGGGCCTTATTGTTCGCCTATGTCACCTACCGCAGGGCGAGAATGAGCGAATAGGCCAATAGCTCTCCGAGCAGCAGTGAAAGAACGTGCCGAGGAAGTCAACCTCGCTTGAATTGGTTGGTGATATGCGGCACTCTGAACAACCTGTTCTGGGACTTAAAAACTTCGAGCGAAATCATGGCCATAACTGTACTCGATAAGGATCTGACGTTGTACGTTCGACCCGATGGCAATGATGGAAATGCTGGCTTGTCTGATACATCGGACGGAGCATTTGGCACCATTCAACGGGCAATTGAAGAGGTCTATGAGTCGATTGATCTTGCGGGTCACGACGTGTTCATTCAATTGGCGCACGGCTTCTATCCCAATACGAATGCCATCGCGAGAGGGCCGCACCGTGGGGGTGGGCGTATCTTCATTCAGGGCGATCCAGACAATATCTCGAAAGTCGTTGTAGATTCTGGTGATGACCCAGTTGCGATGGCCACGATATGGGCTGTCGAGGGGGCAACTCTTCATGTCCGATGGTTTCATGTACGGGCCCTCCGAAAGCGAAGTTTTCAGATCGACGTGCCTGCGAGCAACATATCAAAGTGTTCTGTTAATTTCCGGCCCAATGGAGTTTGGCGAGGCAAAGTGGGCTCATCTTCTGGCGGGTAACGGGCAAGTTATCGCAAACAGCAGCTACCGAGTGGTGGACGGAGCGGCCTACCACTTGTTCTCTTCCACCAATAGCGGTGTCGCCTCAACCAGCGATAAGGCTGAATACGTTACGATAGAAGGCGAACCTCATTTTTCGGGAGCTTTTGCGATCGCGCAAACCGCTTCAGTCATCAACTGGCGGATAGGGTCTCTCGGCCGGAGAGGGCCCATTTGATCGTCAAGCCTCCGGTGTCATCCGAATTGGAAAGCCTGGAAGCGTCGTGTGCGGAATTGATGGAAGCGGGTTTTCGCGTCGACATCACTTCCGAAACCACCCCAACTACCGATGTAATGTGCCCTTTTTTGTACGCAATGGACCAGGAGGCAAGAATTGCGGTTCGCTGCGGCGAAGCGTATATGCCGACGACGCCAGGCTGGGACCAAGTACTGATTGCGCTGGCGGACCGTATCGAGGACAACATATTTGTCGCGCGATGGTCAGAACACAGAACGCGCTACTATACATCGATTGCTGATGTGCTAGCTGCTCCCGAGCCGATCCCCGTCGTATCCGTCGGTTGGCTCAGGGCTTGTGGGGGTTGGAGCCCGGCTGGCGTATCGCCTGCGTTGTTTCAGACACTTGTTTGGTTTTATTTCGAGCAATACGACTGGGTCGATAAGCACCGCCCCCTTCGATTTTTTCCTGTAAATGGTGTCGCAATAGAACCCTGGCCCTCAACCTCCGAGCTGGCAGTCGATTTCGGGCCGATTTCTCCCCACGGCTTGCCTAATGCTGAAGTTCCCGAAGGAATCGAGGAACTGGCGCGCGCAAAAGCGGTTGAAATTCACGCGAAAATTTGGTGCGAGCAACAAAGACATGAAGGGCAAAGTTTTCGAGTCACACGGGTAAGCGACGTGCTTCAGGCTTTGTCAGATACCGACGGTTCGGTCGCCCGAGAATGGAGTTTGGCTCCCATTCCCAGGGGGTTGTGGGTATGAGGTTATGGGCTGGTGCTCTCGCAGGACAGTCGTGGGCTGAAATGCATGCTGCGCAATTGTGCGAGCTTTGCGGTGAGAACAGTTCTCGGACGGCTGTCCGGCTTTTTGTAGGGGGCTGTTCGTTAGGCGGCGCGACGAAACCAGTCGAGTGTGTCGGAGCATGCCGAGAACAAGTAGGTCCTTAAAGGTGTTGGATAGGTGAAATTAGCGTTGTTGTTGGTTCGCTTAGCATTTCAGAAAATACTTTGCGGCCCTTGGAGACCGGGGCGATGGAAGTGACCCAACCGTCCCGACCTGGTGCGTGGGACAAAGCACAATACCCGATATTGGTCTCGATTCACATTCAGTCCAACAAACCCGACCATTTCCGGCAGTTTTGTGACCGATTGGCAAATTCATGCGTCGACCCCACGCGAGTAGAATTAATCGTCAAGATCGATGATGACGATGAAGCCATGAATGAACTGCTTCCGATTGAAGTAGCGCGGCAACCGTTTCAATTGAAATATATTTCGACCCCGTTAGTCGGTGGTTTCTTTGCGCTTTGGTCGTCAATGAACGATATGTTGGAGGTGTGTGATCCCGGTGCCTATTTTTTGCTGAATCTCAACGACGAGATGTGGTTCGAAGACTATGGTTGGGACAAGCGGCTTGAACGCTATGTAGGCCTCTTTCCCGACAACATTTATCGACTTCGGACATCTATCTACAAATATAGAAACTACTGCGACAACTGGGAGTGCGGTTTTGCTCCGGAGACTTCCGCAATCACGACGAAGCGTTGGATCGACATAGGTGGCAATTGGAATCCGTGCCTGGGGCCTGATACCTTCCAACAATGTGTTGCCTTTTACTTTAACGGGATAAACCAGTCATTGTCATCGCCCCGTTACCGAGAAATTCCGATTACGGATGTTTCCTTCGGCGGGGAAGGGGCATTCCTTGGGTTGCAAGGCGAAGCGTTACGCCGGCGTGTGCGTGGGGGAACGAAAGCCTGGTTTCGGCTGATGTCACCCGAGGTGCAGGCAGACGCTCTAAAAAGGGCGGCAAAACTTCACGCCGCGATTGGTGCGCAAGAATTAGGGCTTTCCTTTGACGACGTGCGGATCGACATCCGAGGCAGAAATGCGATTGTGCCTGATCCGAGAACGACTGAGCCAGCCCAGACCTTCAGTTTTAGTTTCCCTTATTGGCGCTATCGAATTCGAAATATTTTTCGATCGCTCAGGTTCGTTGCCTATGGCGGCGGCGGGCGCGAGGCCGCAAAAGTATCTTTGCTAAGCTCCTACAGCTTATTCCTTGTCTATCGATATGATTGGGCGGAAGATGTGAGAAACGAGGTGCTTGGACATGCATCTACAATCTCGGGAGAGCAATCCAAAGTCACCCTTAAACAGCGCTCAAGACGGTTGCTTGTCCGCTCACTGAGTTATCCGATAAGGGGAGCACTTAGTGTTCCGCAGTTTCTAGGTCGAATCAAAGCCCGAGTTGTGGGGCTGGCGGTAGGCATAAGACGACTACTTGTCCGCTCACTGAATTATGTTGTGGGGCAGGCGCTCAGTATTCCGTGGCTACTAAGTCGAGTCAAATCTCGAGTTGTGCGGTTGGCAGCAGGCATAGTAAATCGTTTGAAATCGGGCGGTCCACTGGGCTGAGCGGTCCCCACTGCCGTCTTGCGGAGCAACGTAAACCGTACGCCCGTTGGCGCTTCGGATCACCGTTAGGTAGCCAATCCCTAAAACTCAATCTCTTGTGGTAGAGCTTTCGAGGCCCGATTTGGTTTGGCGATCCAGGCAGCGCTTTTTAACGGTTTGGCCGCATGTTTATTAGGCCTTATGTGTGGCGCCCATCGTGCGGGTGAAGGCAAGGCCGGTCAGGATGATCGCCGCGACCAAACCGGATGCCGTGCCCTGCCAGGGAGGAATTGCTCCTGTCTGACTTGCGATGACAAGGTTGGCGTACAGCCCCACCCCATACGTGATCATTGCGACGGTTCCCGCCAGAATGCCGGCCCAATGGTCCTTTTTGAACAGATCCCGCCAAGCCAGGACAATCACGGCCAGGCTGACACATAAGAACCCTGCGCCCACGACCCGCATTAAACCCAGGTGCAAGACTTGATGCCCGGTGCTCAAGTGTTCCCAAGCACTCCCTAACGCAATCGCATGATAGGGCATGAAGATGGGATTGGTGAGGTACCAAAAAGCTGATACGGCGCTGAGAACGGCGACATATAAGGCAGATACGGCGTAAAGCACTCTCACGGCATATGATCCGACAGCTGATTGCAAACTGATTCTGGTGTGGCACCGCGGCCAGTCTCCCATCTGGGGTGGGTACGGCGGACAAACAAGGCCCTAAGGTCTGACGGTTGCATGAATTGGTCGCCTGTATGTCGCCGATACGGTAGCGTGTCTTGATACGATCGGTCTTAAGCTTTGCAGCCATACAGAGCGCGCCACCGGCATCATGGACGATGACATCTGCCTATTCGATGCATTCGAAAGCCTTTTGTGACCGTATTTTGAGGGCGCCCCCCTGCCAATTTGCAAATGCCTAATCGGCGCCCTCGAATTCATATTCGAGCTTGAGAAGCGAAAACTGTAGGGCACCGGGATATAAGTTTACTCCCAAATTTTTCAACTATATAGTTGTTTTTTTGAAGTCGCTTGGACCTAGAGTGCGGAGCAGTAATGCAGGGGGGACGCCCTAACTAGCACATTGGGAGCGGTGCTGCCGCCTTGCGTCACAAAAAACAGTTTGAGCGCTATGATTTGAAGAGCTGGATCAGGTACGTCGCAATCCGCCACAAGAATGATTGCGATGAAAAGAAATACACGCTGTCATTTGTCTGTAGACTGGGCATCAGCATGAGGAAATTCTCTATGAGCGAAGATGTTAAGGTGAGCAGATCGGGACCGATTATGCTGTGTACGATCGATCGAGCCGAGCGAAACAACAGCATTACACCAGGGGTTTTCGAGGGGCTGCTGACGGCTTTTCGAGAAGCGGACCTGGACCCCGACTGCAAGGTGGTCGTGACCAAAGCGGCTGGAAAAAACTTCTGCGTCGGCGCGGACTCCGCTGACCTAGGCAATTGGGTTGGGCAACCGCTTGATCAGGTCTACTACGCCAACTTTGCCGGCAAGCAGGGAACAACCAAGCAACATTCGCCAAAGGATCCCTTAGACCCTCTCGGGATGAACCGATGGGCTTTCGAAGTGGCGCAGATCGATACTCCGATGATCGCCGCCATAAGGGGGGCCGCTGTCGGCGGAGGACTGGCCCTTGCATTGCTCCATCATTTTCGCGTGGCCGATTCCAGTGCACACTTTGCGACAGGCTTTGGCCGCCTAGGATTAGCAGGCGAACTCGGGCTGTCTTACTTATTGCCGGACTTAATCGGACGCCAAGCTGCGCTTCAAATGCTAATTGCCGATCGCTCCATGTCCGGCCAGGAAGCAAAGGAAGCTGGCCTCGTTGACCACGTTGTTGAGGCAGATCAGTTGGACGAAGAAGTTATGGATTTGGCCAGCAGAATTGCCCGCCTCCCCGCGGCCAGCGTTCGCGCGTCGTTGCGGGCCGTTCTTGAGCCACGACGGGAAGCGCTGCGCGCGGTCATGGAGCTTGAATACAATCAACAGCGGGCATTGTGGTCATCGTCGGACTTCCAAGATGGTGTTAGAAACTTGCTCGCAAAGCTGAGCAGCGGCAAAACCGAACAAAAACCCTAAGGCTTTCCTCGCTCGCGCGACACCAGAGAGCAGGTGTCTAGACTATTATTGACAAGCGGACGAAAGCTTTGCTTTAATTTGACTATTCGGTTGAATTTTGGAGCAGATTGTGGACTTTGCGCTAAGTAAAGAACATGAAGCCTTCCGAGAGGAACTTCTCACTTATCTCGATGAACTTCGAGAGAAGCGGGTGATCGATCTCGATGCAGTCCGTGAGGAATACGACGAAGATCCTAAAGCCCTACGAACAAAAGGTCTGGCGTTCGTGCGTCAGCTTGGCAAAGACGGATGGTTGGGCATTGGTGTCCCCAAAAAGTATGGCGGGCGCGGCCTTGGGTTTGTCGAACAGTGGCTCTTTTTAGAGGAGCTCAAATACCAATCCCTTCCAACAGGACAGCTTTTGATTCAGTCGATCATTCCGGCGCTCGTCTTTTTGGCCAACGACGAAATCCGCAAACGCTTTCTGCCCCTGTGCATGAGCGGCGACGTCATGTTTGCCATAGGGTATTCCGAACCGAATGCGGGGAGCGATCTTGCAGCCTTGACGACACGTGCGACTAAGACCGACGGCGGCTACAAGGTAAACGGCACCAAAATTTGGACTACGAACGCGCAAAACTCGACGCATCTTTGGCTTGCTGCCCGAACCGGCGCACCCGACAGTCGGCACAAAGGTATCAGCCTTTTTATTATGCCCACGGATCAACCTGGCGTAACAATCCAGCCGATTATAACCCAGGCCGACGAGCAGACGAACCAAGTATTTCTCGACGATGTATTTGTCGAAGAAGCATTACGCGTGGGCGAGGAAAACGAGGGCTGGAAATTCATTATGGCCCAGCTCAATTTTGAGCGGCTGTTTTGCATCTCGGAAATGCTGAGAGAGTTTCATTCCTTGCTTCACTGGTGGAAAAGCAACAAGCCTGACGACCCGTCAGAGTACGAGTTTGAGCGCCGCGAACTGGCCAAGGTTGCAGCGGACATCGAAGTATGCCGTTTGATGGCGAAACGGGCCGCATGGATGATGGACACCGGGCGCGTCCCTGAGGCAGAAGCGAGCATCTCCAAGGTCTTCTACTCGACCACGCATCTGCGCGCTTCGATCGAAGGGCTTAAGATCATGGGGCCCGCGGGGCAAATTAGGTTCGGTGAAAACGGTGCTCCGGCGTTCGGCCGCATTGAGCGCGGCTATCGCGCGACACCGGTATACAACTTTGGTGCGGGTGCGAATGAAATACAGCGCGACATCATTGCAAATCGCGGTCTTGATCTTCCAAGGATTAGATAGGACTCAATATCGTGGACCTGCAATTTTCTGAAACAGATACGTTGTTGCGCAGCTCAGCTCAAAAGCTGTTGGAAGAGCGCGTCACACTCGGCGCGAAACTTGAGCTGGATCACGATGGTAACGCCAGTACGTACGATCAGGACTTGTGGCGAGAATTCGGAGAACTCGGATGGTTAAGCGCCGCCTGTGTGCCTGACCCGGACGCTGCGGTGGCGTTAGGTATTCTTGCAGAGGAGGTTGGCCGCAGCGCCTGTGCAACGCCGTTTTTGCGCGCTGCCGCCGCCGCGCTCTTGCTCGCCCGTCACGGTGAAGGAGCCGTAGCGGAAAGCCTACTTGGCCAAGCGGCCCAGGGTACACAAATCCTCGTCCCTGTCGGTATAGAGCCTGGTCATAAGCACGTTCTGGCTGAGCAAGATGATCAAAACATCCACATTGCATTTGACCGACGGTTGGTCGAATGGGCGCCAAACGCCACCGGCTTCATTGCGCTCGCGCGCCGGCAAGATGGGCAACCACTCCTGGTTCACTTGGATCACGATGCACCAGGCCTAACGATAGAGCCGGTTGATACCTTCGACAACGCAACGGCCGCCTGGGTCTCGTCACAAAGAACCACCGTCGCCGGCGACAAGATTGTGGGGGTGGCGAAAGCGCTCGGAAGGGTCGATGAGACGATAGCGCTGACGCAGCTTCTTACGGCGGCCGAAGCGGTTGGTGGTGCTGAAGGCGCTCTCGATTTGGTGGTCAACCATGTGCGAGAGCGCGAACAGTTCGGTCGTCAGATCGGGGCATTTCAATCCATCCAACATGGGCTGGCGGATGTAAAGATTCTGGTGGACGGTGCTTCCCTGGCTGTGTGGTCAGCCCTATCGGATGTGTCCCTAGACCGCTCGTGTGTTGGGCCGGCGGCCCTCGCCACCTGGCTCGCGCAGCGCGCGTTTCAAGAAACAGCCGTAAAGGGGGCGCTTTACCACGGCGGAATGGGACATACCCGAGACTCTCACATGCAGTTCCTGTACAGGCGGGCAGGAACATGCCACGCCAGGTTGGGCGCCCAGTGGGAACTACTTGGTACGATCTCAGACCTCTACGTCGCCCCCAATTTGGACAGAGTAACCGATTAGTATGGGTGCTGAGCAAATAGAATCCGCGCCGCGCCCTCTTGAAGGCATCCGCATTCTTGACTTTTCAACGTTGGCCGCGCCTTGGGCATCCATGTTGCTGGCTGCGTATGGTGCGGACGTTATTGCTGTCGAGTCGCCTCGACCGGCGTTTGACGACACGTTACGCAGCGCCGGTTTCGGGCGCGGCAAACGGTCCATTGTCATGGATCTCAAATCGCCCGGTGCGATTGACCTAGCTTTGCAAATGATCTCCAAGTGCGATGTGGTGATCGAAGCGATGCGTCCCGGCAAAATGGAAGAGCTGGGGTTGGGCCCGGATATCGTCCATAAGGTGTCGCCGCAAACCGTATACGCACGGTTTTCGAATTTCGGCCATAGTGGCCCGCTTCATCAAAAAGGGGGCCACGACATCAACGCGATCGCACTTGGCGGGGCCTTATCGCTGGTCGGTTTGGATCAACCCTTGCCGCCGGCGTCTATGCTGGGCGATTGGGCTTCGGGCGGTCTTCCCCTTGTGATTGGAATACTGCTTGCGCTGATAGAACGCACAAAGACCGGGCGTGGCCAAGTCGTCGATGCGGCGATGAGCGATGGCGCGGCGATGCTGGCCGGCCCAGCACTGGAGATGTTTAAGAAAGGCGTGGGTGGCCCGCGTGGTACAAACTTGTTGGATGGGTCGCGGCCGTATTACACGACATACCGTTGCGCTGACGGAAAATGGCTTGCCGTTGGTGCGATTGAACACAAATTCTTTTCTGCCTTGGTTACGGCGCTCGGTCTCGACCACGCGATTAATGCCGACGATCAGTACCGATGGTCTTTGGAGCAAGCTGAAAACACGCGGGCAACGATTGCATCACGGATAGCCGAGAAAAAGCGCGATGAATGGTTGACCCTCTTTGAAGACGTTGATGCGTGCGTCACGCCCGTTCTTGAAATAGACGAGGCTTGTTATCACCCCCACAACAAGTGCCGACAAAGCTTCGTACAAGGAATAAATGGTCCTAGTAGCAGCTTTGCCCCGCGCCTTTCCGGCCGCCCCTTCGCCATCGACCAAGATGTGCCCGAAAGGGGACGGAACAGTATCGAAGTGCTTAAAGAGTTCGGCTTCAGCAACGCGCAAATTGAAGGCATAATTGCGACAGAAATCGTTAGCCCTGCGGCATCGTCAGCATGAGAGAAGCTATTTTAACCATTGGGCTGTTCTACGCTAGCTTGACTGGCGACAAGGTATAAGACGGGGCTCGAGTTTTAGTCAGGCATGCTCTCAGCCATAACATCGCTAATTTCCGCATCGCTGAGCCCTACTTCCTTTAATACGTCTCCGGTGCTTTCGCCCAACATTTCCGGATCTGACCGCACCTCGGCCGGCGATTGATCAAATCGAACCGGATGCGCCATTGAAATATATCTGCCGGCATCTTTGTGATCGCGTTCCGTAAAGAACCCAACGCTTTTCAGGTGAGGTTCTTCGAGAACGTCGTCGAGTTTGTTGTAACGCATCGCCGGAATGTTCAGCCTTCCCAGCAATTCTAGCCATTCGTCCGTTGTCTTGGTGCCGGATACCTCACGGATAATGGCATAGAGTTCGCCGATGTTTTCGGTTCGCTGCTGATAGGTGGCGAACCGCGGATCATTCATCACGCCAGGCCGCCCCCCAACTTCAAAGAATTGAGCCCACTGTTCGTCATTATACGGTACAATAGAAATGAAACTGTCTTTTGTCGGGTAGGGCTTTCTGTTTGGGTTGATCGAACGGGTATAGCCCATGCCGCCGGTTGGTGGCAGAAAAGTTTTGCGGTACAGATTTTCAACAAGGTTGAACATCGTAAACGCTTCTAACATCGGCACCTCGACGAACTGCCCCTGCCCCGTTCGCTCGCGATGGAAGAGTGCGGCAATTGTTGCATATGTCGCGTGAAGGCCTGCCGTCTTGTCGGCAACAATCGATGGAACGTATTCGGGATCGCCGCCGTCTCTCATAACAACAAGGTCCGCAAACCCTGACGCCGCTTGCACCAAATCATCATACGCTTGCCGGCCGCCATAAAGACCTTGTGATCCGTACCCCACGCCGTGCACGTAAACGATATCCGGTTTAAGGGCCTTGACCGACTCGTAATCGAAGCCCAGCCGCTTGATACCCCCAGCTCTCACATTGTGAAAAAAGACGTCAGCTGTTTCCAGCAAACGCGTAAAAGCAAGTTTCGACGCCGGCTTGCTTAGGTCCAGTGTCACACACCTTTTGTTGCGGTTCAGCGCCATGAACACGCCGCCCATGCCCGGCGCCGGCGCTTTGCCCGCATGGCGCATCGTGTCCCCTTGGCCGGTTTCGACCTTAATTACTTCCGCGCCCATATCGGCGAGAAGCATGGTTGCATAGGGACCAAAGACGACAGTGCTCAGATCAACGATCTTTACACCTGCCAAAGGACCAGTTTGCGGAGCGGCATCTCGTTTTTCCATGTTAGCCATTTCAATTTCCCCATTTGAGTACCAATCGGCGCCGACAGAGACATGTCGTTAGCGGAATACGCAACAGTCCCAAACAAAGACGCTGCCCATTAAGGGCAGCGCATCGCCTCGAGCTATTCTAGGACAAAGGCCGACTATTGATAAACGGGATTGGGATAAAACTGATCGAAGTGCTTCCTGATGAACGCGTAGCGTGTTTTTTCGGCCTCACCCGTGAAGATGGGTCGGACCCGATAGGTCATATTTTGCCAGATATGGAAGTCGTTTCGGATTTGAATGTGTTGGGCATCCATCATTTTTTTGGCGATGCCCGTGGGCGTGTCGCCGGTGTCACCCGGCTCTTTGTTGTGAGTGACCGTGCTGAAAAAGATGGCGTTGTCTTCATCGATCGGCGTCAAAACGGTCAGATGAACACAGATCCGACCACCAATGTTAAACCGTGCGATGCCAAGTGAAGCCCCCCAGAAGAAGTTGTCAATCTCCCCATCGACGGGACCGTCCGGCGTTAGCCAAGTAGTTTCTTTGCCGGCACCAAACGTCATGAACATTTTGTTCGTACAGAACGCGCCATCTACGATGTAATCGGTGAATTCGGCATCAACGCCCGATCCGTGCACATAAGGAAAATGATGTGGGTCTGCACTGTTTTCCATGGGAAACTGAGGCTTCACCCTGTGCGGACCATCGACAGTTGAATCAATAGGATAATAGTCTGCCTTGTCCCCGATAAACGGCAGTCCCGGCCATTCATAGGTCGGCGACGCGCCGGCGTGGTCATACCACATCATGATGATACCATCGATCTCGCGCACGTGTTTCGCGTCTAATTTGGCATTGACTGAATGGTCTTCCATGTAGGGAATTTTGTGGATCGTACCGTCCGTGTTCCATTCCCACCCATGCCAAGGGCACTGAATTGTCTCGCCGCAAACCCGACCGCCAAATTCGCCGGGGTGCCCTAAGTGGGCGCCCATATGCGGACAAAACGCATCAAGCGCGCTCAGCTCGCCAGATTCCGTACGAAAGATGACCAGATCCTGGTTTAGCCACTTTGCAGACTTGACTTCTCCCGATTTGATTTCGTCGGAATATCCAATCTGATACCAACCTGTAGCAAAATCGGTATATGGCCACCCCTTCATCTTACCCATTATTGCGCTCCACTCGTCATCTTTCGTACATAGCCCGCCAACGTCATAGACTACTCAATTATCAATTTTCAACTAATCAGTCAATATTTTTGACTCATGAAAAGCCATCGATAGTCGTTTCCCATAGAGCTATGCACGCTCGGCGACTGAAACAATTCGGTGATGAAATGTAAAAGAGGTTGGTGGTCAAATTGGTGCTGGGCTGGAGTGGACGGTGTTCAGGACAAAACACACGGCCCTTTGGCCTAAGGGTGCTGAAACTCACAGTTTGTGAATAGACACCTCGAAACCATTGACCGCCGCCGTGCCGGTCGGTGCGTCAAATAAGTTTTCATCTGTCAGTCTGTTGACATTGGCCCCGGCATTTTTGAACGCAGTTTTTTGAAAAACTTCCAAATCGTGGTGCCCCCAACCATGTGGAAGGGATACCACGCCTGGAGCGATACCGTCATCGAGTTCGACACGCACCCGGACTGAACCTGATTTAGACTCCACCGTCACCGATTCGCCGCCCTCAACACCCAACGACTTTGCGTCCTCTGGATTCATCTGAAGATTGCACTGATTGTTTTTGTGCGACAGTTCATCAAGGTTGTGCATCCATGAATTGTTGGATCGAAGTTGCCGCCGCCCGACGAGGACAAACCTCTCCCGTTCTTGGCTCGTCCATGCTTTCAGTTTTTGCAGCTCCTGCGGTACAAAATCGTGTATCAGTTCGATTTCGCCCGACGGTGTCCTCAACATCTCCGGCAATCTCGGCACTAGCGGGCCCAAATCGATGCCATGCGGGTTCTCCTCAAGTGTCTTTAAGGAGATGCCGCCGGCGATATCACTGAAACAATCACCATAGGGTCCAATCCTCAGTGCCAAATCAATGCGCCGCATCGTCGGTTCAACAGGCAACAAGTGTTGCAAGACCTCACCGGTTGTCATATGCGAAATTCTCGAGCCTGGCCGCGCTATCTCCCCATCGATTTGTGAAACGAGTAACTCTTCATCGAACGCGTCGATGTCAGATTGCGCACCCATCCCTTTTACGATTGCTGCTAATGTCAATAGTGTGGTCCGGTCGGCTCGCTCATCATCCGCTAACGGCCGATAAGGGCTCGTATATCGCGCATAGGCGCGAACCGGGAACTGATAAAAAAAGGCGTCGTAATTGGGTCTTGCGAGACGTGGTGGCGAGGGCAAGACAACGTCCGCCAGTCGGGTCGTTTCGTTTGCATAGATATCGAGACTGATCAGCGCATCCAAGCCCAACATCGCTTGCTTAAGCCGCTTTTCGTTCGGATTGGATAATACCGGGTTCGCTGCGACCGTT
>JANQMY010000425.1 GCA_028279895.1 Alphaproteobacteria bacterium | reverse complement strand
CTCTCTTCGAAGCCTTATGCTGAAAATAGCACGTGTCCGGACAAATCCATGTCCGAACAAGTGACATTCTCCCGCATGGAGAGGTGAAGCCGGAATACTAGCCGAACGAAAGTCTTTGAGGAAACAATGATCTATTCAATCAACTACGATCTCAACCGCCCTGGCCAGAACTATACTGGTCTCTATGATGCAATCAAGAGTTGTGGCGTGTGGTGGCACTATCTCGATTCTCATTGGCTGGTGGATACCAGCCTCACGGCCAAGGGCATCTGGGACAAGCTCTCCATGCACGTCGACAAAAACGACCGATTTTTGATCGTTGGGATCACCCGCGACTACAGTGGTTGGCTCCCGCAAACCGCCTGGGAATGGATCAATTCCCGCACCAACAAGATGGCCGCTTAAGAAAGCGAAACCGATGACGGGCAAGACCCAGCACATGCCATGAAGAAAAACGGCAGCTGGGTGTCAGCGGCGGAGGCAGAGAGCGTCTTGCCAAGTGCTTTAGCACTCAACGTGAGACAATTCCCCGCCAGCATGAACTGGCCCGCAACCAACGCTGTGAGCTGCGCATCCAAGGTCGTGGGGCCAAGGTTTTCAACCCTGAAGCTATGACGACGATCCCATCCATGCGAAAGGCTGATCCATGATCACGATCAAGTACAAAGGACGCACATTTACCAATGGCCGGTCCCTAGCCCAAGCGATGAACCGGGACATGGACAAGCAGATTGAGCGTCGAATTCGCCAGGCTGCCGCTGCATCTGGCGTCCGTGTGCGGAAAACGCCCAAAGGTTTCGAAGTGGAAGGTGATTCCGACCGTATGGACCGTTTCCACAAACGGCTTGGGAAGTAGCACCCGGTCAGCCCAATTCGTTCATGCCAAGCGGGGCACGCTATACGGCACGCCTTGCGTTGAGCGACACAAAACGTTCACTTCGCTGGAGGTTGCGGTTATGCCCGGTTTCCTAGAGGTTTGGCCAAAACTGAGCGTATGTGGAACGAGCAGACAGTCTGCTCTGGCGTCGCATTTCGTAGGTGCAAGCCAACAACCCTATCCCCGCTCCGGCACCCGCGCGATGACCTTGATCTCGAAATCGAAGCCGGCGAGCCAGGTGACGCCGATCGCGGTCCAGTTGGGGTAGGGGGGCTCGGGGAACATGCGGGTCTTGATGGGCATGATGGTTTCGAACTGGGTTTCGGGGTCGGTGTGGAAGGTGGTGACGTCGACGATGTCGTCGAGCGTGCAGCCCGCCGCCGCCAGCGTCGCCTGCAAATTGTCGAAGGCGCGTTGGACCTGGGCGGCGAAATCGGGCTCGGGCGTGCCGTCGGGGCGGCTGCCGACCTGGCCGGAGACGAACAGCAGGTCGCCGGAGCGGATCGCGGCGGAATAGCCGTGGGCCTCGTACAGGGCATGCCGGTCGGCGGGGAAGATGGCGTCGCGCTTGGTCATTGGTCGGTCTCTCGGTGTCGGTTTGAGTGGTTCATTTTGAATGGGGGTCGTGTCGGGTGGAGGTCGTGTCGGCCAGGGCCGTGAGTGTGTTGTGTCTGGGGCGTGGCTGGGGCGTCACTGGGGCGTGTCGGGCGGCGCTCGGCGCGGGCAACTACGGCCACAGGGCCTTCACAGGCTCCCGCATGTTTTGATATACGCCATGTATGTAAACAGGTGACATACGCGGCGTATGTCAAGTCATATACGGTGCGTATGTGAAGTTTCGAGGGACGAGATGAGCGCGAAGCGGCGCGTCGAGACGATGGCGGAGAACCGGGCGAAGCTGATCGCGGCCGCGCGCAAGGCTTTTGCCGAGCAGGGCTATGCCGCCGCCTCGATGGACGCGCTGACCGCCGAGGCCGGCCTGACGCGCGGCGCGCTCTACCATAATTTCGGCGACAAGAAGGGCTTGCTGGCCGCCGTGGTCGATCAGATCGACGGCGAGATGGCGGCGCGTGCGCAGGCGGTTGGCGCTGCTGCCGGTGCTGGGGCCGGTGCTGGGGCCGCCTCCGCAGACGACGCGTGGCAGGGCATGCTGGCGGAGGGGGCGGCCTATATCGAAATGGCGCTCGACCCCGAGGTGCAGCGCATCGTCCTGCTCGACGGGCCTGCGGTGCTGGTCGCCTTCCTGGCGCTGACCTACGCCTATGTGGTCAGCGACTTCACCGTCCTGAACGTGGTCCAGAACAG
>JANQMY010000304.1 GCA_028279895.1 Alphaproteobacteria bacterium | reverse complement strand
GGATCGCGTCGTATGAAATGCCGCTCATCCCTGCGAAAGCAGGGATCTCCTACCCGAAGTTTTTGGTGCGAGATCCCGGTTCGCGCTTTGTTGGTTTTTTGGCGCGACCGGGATGAGCGGAATTTATTGATGTCACCCCCGCTTTCGCGGGGACGACAAGGGAATTTTGAAACCAAAGAGTAGAAAACATTTATGACCAAACTCGACATTCTCTTTGAACCTTACACAATCAACGGGCTCACCATGCCCAACCGTGTGGCCATGGCGCCCATGACGCGGACCATGTCGCCGGACGGCGTGCCGTCGGACGAGGTGGCGGCCTATTACGCCCGGCGCGTGACCGGGGGCTGCGGGCTGATCATCACCGAAGCCACGCCCATCGAACACGACGCGGCGGTGGACGCACGCGCGGTGCCGGTGTTTTACGGCGAAAGCTCCTTGTCCGGATGGAAGAAGGTGTGTGACGCCGTGCATGCGGCGGGCGGTAAGATCATGCCGCAGCTCTGGCATATGGGTATGATGCGCCGGCAGGACAAAGCCTATTTGCCGGAGGTGGAAAGTGTGGGGCCGTCCGGCCTCACCAAGCCGGGCAAGAAGAAGGGCGCCGTTCTGACCACGGCGGAAATCGATCGGATCATCGCCGCCTATGCGTCGTCGGCCAAGGCATCGAAGGATCTGGGCTTTGACGGTGTGGAGCTGCACGGCGCGCATGGTTATCTGATCGACCAATTCCTCTGGGACGGCACCAATGAGCGCCCCGACCGGTTCGGCGGCGACCTGGTGCAGCGCGCTACTTTCCTGATCGAGATCATCAAAGCCGTGCGCGCGGCCGTGGGGCCGGACTATCCGGTGTTGTTGCGCATGTCCCAATGGAAGCAGCAGGATTTCGAGGTGAAGCTTGCACCCACGCCGCAAGAGCTCGAGACGTTGCTGACGCCCATCGTCGAGGCGGGCATCGACATGCTGCATTGTTCAACGCGCCGTTTTTGGGAACCGGAATTTGAGGGCTCCGACCTCAACCTCGCGGGCTGGGCCAAGAAGCTTACCGGCATTCCCACCATGTCCGTGGGCAGTGTGGGGCTGCAGGCGGATTTCATCACCTCCATGACCGACAGCGAAATGGCCGATACCCATTTGGACGAGCTAGGGGAGCGCATGGCGCGTGGCGAATTCGACATGATCGCCGTGGGCCGCGCCCTGCTGGCCAATCCCGACTGGCCGAACAAGATCCGGAATGGTCAGTTCACGGATCTTAAGCCCTACACGAAGGAGGTGTTGGCTTCACTTGCGTGAGACCCGACGGTCCCACTCCCCCGGCCCAAGAACCTTGTCCTCGGGCCGCGCAAAGCGCGGACCCGGGGGCACCCGCCAGGGTGCCGTATCCGGGTGGTTGGGCCGGGGGAGTGGGACGGCCAGGAAGCGAAGCAGAAAATGGCATGATATGTATGTATACTGACATACACAACTGCTCGTCATTGCGAGCCGCCGTAAGGCGGCGCGGCAATCCAGGGCAATATGCTTGGAGCAAGCGGCTCTGGATCGCGTCGTCGGCGAAGCCTCCTTGCGATGACGACTTGTGGCGGTTACTGCGCCTTTTCTTCCGCGTTTATATAATCGCGGTAATAGGTCATCTTACCGTCGCGCACTTTGTACAGGCCGCAGCCCTGGCGTCTGCCTTTGGGCGACACCGCTTCCCATTGGCACCAGGCCGTGTCGCCGCCGCCGGAAATCTCGATCGCGTCGAAATGGGTTTCGATCTTCGCCATTTCGACGTTCATCTTGGCCATGAATGCGGCAATGGCTTCCTTGCCGTTGAACGTGCCGTAGATCGGGTCTTCCAACACCGCGTCGTCGGCGAACAGGTCCACCAGCTTCTCGTAATCCCGGTCGTCTTGGATCTTCCAAAATTTCTGAATGACTTCGAGTGCCTGGTTCGACATGCTTCCTCCGATGGTGACGGTACGTTTCCTGCCGCTAACATAGAGCGGCGGGGCGCGCTTTCAAAGCAAGTGAGGAATTTTGCATGAGCGACATGATCGATTTTAATTCCGATACGGCCAAGGCGTTGGAGCGGGTCTATCTCACCCCCGACGTGGTGGGCCAACGGGCCCGCGTCCTGGCCGAGTTGTCGCTGAAGCACGGTGACGCGGTGTTGGATGTGGGCGTGGGGCCGGGCCTGCTCGCCTATGACATGGCGCTCACCGTCGGCGACACCGGAAAGGTGGCCGGGATCGATGTCGCGGATGCCATGCTCGCCATGACGGGGGAGCGCTGCAAGGACTTGCCGCAATGCGATTTCCGCAAAGGCGATGCGTGTGCGTTGCCCTTCGACGAGGGGGCGTTCGACGCCCTGGTGTCGACCCAGGTCTATGAATATGTGCCCGACATGGACAAGGCGGCGGCGGAGATCGCGCGGGTGCTGAAGCCCGGGGGGCGGGCCGTCATTCTCGATACGGCGTGGGACAGCCTGGTCCTCAACGCCCGCGACAGGGGGCTGTCGCGGCGTGTGCTGGAAGTGTGGGACGAGCACCTGGTCCACCCCAACCTGCCGGCGAAACTCTCTCCCGTCTTGGAGCGGGCGGGGCTGCAGGTGCTGCGCATCGAGATGATCCCTATGTTTAGCCCGCATTACCAGACGCATTCTTATGCGGCGGGCATGCTGCGGATGATCACGAATTTCGTATCCGGCCGGTCGGGCGTGTCTGAGAACGAGGCCAAGGCCTGGTATGACGATTTGATGGCGGGGGCGGACCGGGGGGATTTCTTTTTCTGCCTGAACCGCTACATGTTCCTGGCTGTAAAGAAATAATCCGCTTACGGATTAATCACTCTTCCTTAAGGTCGCCGACCCAGTTGATCATGCCCAGAGCCAGCGTGACCAGCACGGCCGCCGCCAGGTGAATATAGTCGAAATAGGCAAGGCGCCCCTCCAGATCCGCCTGCCGCATGTGATCGATGACGATGCCGCCCGCCGCGCCGGCCTCCAGCTTGAACGTGGCGATCTCGTCCAGCAGCGCCGTTTGATACGCATAGGCATCGGCCAAGCCCACATAGTTCATGTATAGAAAAACGAGATAGGTGGTGATGGCGATGCTGCGTTCCACCAAATTGACATAGCGCGTCACGATGATCATGGCGCCGATGACTGCCAAGTGGATCCACACGAAAAAGTTCCACAACACGTCGATGCGGTCATAGCCCGATGCCGCCAAGTCCAAAAGCTCGTAGAGTTGCATGGCCGTCCCCCTCGTCCCGCGCGCTCGTCCCCGCGCAGTCTAGAGGTTTAGGACGTTCCGGCAAAGTGTGGTGCGGTTTCGGTGCCCGCGCTTTGCAGCAAATCCGCAAACACCACGTAACGCAGCGGCCCGCGTGTGATGCCATCGAAGGGATAACAGGTGACCAGCGCGATGCTGGCGCCGCTTGCGCCCGCCTGCCGTGGATCGATGCCGGACGCCGCCGCATGGACGATTTGGGTCGCCGTCACGATGAAATCGCGCATCGTGCCGTCGGGCGTTTCCAGCGCGATCACATCGCCGACCGTCAAGTCTTTGACAAAGCGAAAATGCGTGTCCCGGTGTGCGGCGATGATGGCGGTTCCCGGCGCGCCGATTGCCGCCGTTTGGGTCATGTGGCCGGGACCGAAGGCCATGGCCTCGCCACTGGCGCCTTCCAGCACCACCGCCGATTTTTCAAGGCGCGGCACGGTGAGCTTCGCCACCGGCCAGGTGTCCGCCCAGGGCCAAGGCTTCACCGTGCTATGACCCGCGACCGTTTGCTGCCATGCCCGCTCCAGTTGGACTTGGGCGAGCGCGGCCTTGGCGGGGATGTAGGCGGACCAGCCGATCAGCCCCACCCCCGCCGCCAGCAGGAGAAGGGATGTCAGCCGGAGACCGCGCGCGGTGGTCACACCAGCTCCCGCCGGAACTTTGCGGCAATTTCGCGCCATTGCAGCGCCGACATAATGAGCCCGCCGGCCATGAAGATCAGACCCATAATGAGGAAAAGCCAGCGATCGGTGCTGCCTTGAGGCAAGACGATCTGGCTGCTTTGACTATCGGCGGATGCGCTGTGCGGTGCTGGCGACGAGACCAGCGAGGCCAGCATCACCTCCGCTTCGGGCGTGGCGTAATCGGCGCGGCGGGTCGGCACCTGCTCGCCGAACACTTTATCGAAATCCCATCCTTCCGGCAGGTTCAACGGTACGTCCCGCTGGTGCAACGCGGCCTGTGCGGGACGCGCAATTTCCCGGTCGACGGCCACCAGGCTGGTGAGCCGCGTGACGAGATGGTGATCGAGAGCAACTTCAAGCACTTGTTTGTCGATGACGGCCAAGCTCTCGCCTTGAAAACGCCGTTCCTCAAGAGAGGCGATTTTGTTCCGCGCCCAAACTTTGGCCACACCCGTTGCTTCTTCGGCATTGGACGTGTCCAATTCGGCAGACCATGTGCCGTCGGGTGTTTGGGCTTGCACCGTGAACGTGGCATCCCCATCGGCTATCCGGGCCGTGAATACCACCGGTTCGCCCACATAGAGATCGGGCAGCGGGTTCGGCCACACTTCATGTGCGGTGTGCGCTTCCGTGCTGACGGACAGATCGGTCAGTACCGGTGCGCGCAGCTTCGACAGCAGCGCCGACATACGGTCCATAACCTGCTGAGACGATCCGATATGCGTAAAGCTGCCGCGGCCAAGGCGGGCCGCCCGCGACATGAAATAGGAATTAGGCGCGGAGCCGATGCCCACGGTAAATAGGCGGCTACGTCCTAGACTCCTGTCAATCTCTTCGAATAATTGTGCTTCGTTGCCGATGGCGCCGTCGGTCAAGAAGACGACTTGGCGCAGCGTGCCGGACGTATCTTGATCATGGTACGGATCGTACAATGCTATTTCCAATGCGGGAAGCATCATGGTACCGCCTTCCGCTTCCAGTTGGCTGATATATCGGGCGGCTTGGTCTAGCGTTTGCGGTGTCACGGGCTGTGGTGCACGAAAGACAGCGTCTGTGGTGTCGTCGAACCGGACCACATTGAAGCGGTCGCCCGTGTCCAGTGTACTTAAGGCGAACAGCAGACTTTCCTTGGCTTGCCGAATGGACGCACCGCCCATCGATCCCGAATTGTCGATCACAAAGATGGTCTCGCGTGTATGCCGGGCTGGCGTTTCGTTGGTTTGAGGCGGAATGATGAACCCGACCGCATAGGTGATGCCGTCTTTGGTTTCTTTAAACATAGCGGCTTGCGGTAACGATCCTTTCGCGCTCTGCCACACCAGCTCGAAATCTCGGTTTGCCGTTTCGTCCTGATTGACGAAAGAAATCCTCGCCCTTTCTTTGGTGGGACGTATCACGCGGATGTCGTGATGGGCACTTCTGATCTGATCGACGGCAAAGCCCGCATCGAGTTCTACGGTCAACGTAATGGGATTGCGCGATCCGACAGCCGGGTGCAACACGGGCGGCGTGATCCGCTCCGCATCGGGAACCGGGTCGCGCAATTGAATCTCGCCCATGCCGTTT
This sequence comes from Alphaproteobacteria bacterium, assembly GCA_028279895.1. GTDB lineage: Bacteria > Pseudomonadota > Alphaproteobacteria > JANQMY01 > JANQMY01 > JANQMY01. The sequence continues at coordinate 1,165 of JANQMY010000304.1, read as the reverse complement.
CCGTCGAAGGAGACCAATTGTGTTTCCACCGGCGGTACAAAGCGCGGACCGACAACCATGGGAAAGCGCAAGTGGAACAGGCCCGCATCATAGCGGATCGATTCTTGGTATTCGATTTGTACGATGATGGTCTCGCCGGGGCCGATATTTGCGACCGAGTTGGTGAACATGTTCGGCCGTTCCTGTTCAACCAGGCTTGCGCGTTGTCCCCGCGCCCGTGCCGTTTCATACATGCGCCGGGCTTCTTGACGTTCCTTGATTTGGCCCTCGATAAATCGTTCGCCGATTTGAATGCGCAATTTGTCCACCGCTGCATGATCCGGTAAAGGGAACACATAGATCCCTTCCACCCACGCCTCGGACGGATTTTGGAACTTCTGGGTGACTTTGGTGCGGGCGATGAGGCCGTTGATCTGGATGTCCACATCCGTGGCGATGGCCGGCGCCTCCACATAGTACCCGTCATATTTCGAAGGCAGCAGCAGGCCACCGCTGCTCATATCGCCCATTTTAGCTAAGGTGAGCGGCGCGGGCGCGTTCGCGGGGGCAGCGCCTGCGGCATTCATCGCCGCGAGGCAGACCAGTGTTATGACAAAACCCGTCAAGGCGCGCAGTACGGCGGAGATGTGCGCGAGGCGAACAGAGCGGTGATGGTCGTCGATAAGGTCTCGTAACGGCATGATTCTCCCCTTGAAAACGGCGCGGTGCCAGGCCGAAGCACAACCAAATTCGATGAGGATTGCGGCGAGATTTTCGGGAGAATGTGATCTGTCGAGGTAATAGTTGGGCGACACTGTGGCCGAAATGCCCGAATAGCCTCCGATAACGCGCCGCCGCGGCGCCGCCAGAAACCCGGCAAAGATGTAATCTTCGTCACAGGTTTAGGCTGCATTGCTTGTTTTGATCTGCCGGGAAGTTAGGGTAAACTTCGATTAATCACGAGGCAGCCGTGCTGTAGGTAGGGGATCCTTAATGGCTGATTTGGTCGTTTGGACAGCGTCTGTGCGCATAGCACGCGGCCGCAACGGCATGCCCGTCGAAACGATAGTTTTCGTATCCGGCGATACCGATCATCGGCGCCGGCAGTGTATTTGAGGTGGGGCGTTGACGATATGTCTTGGGAAATCACCGTAACGCGCAAGAAGTCCGACGACGAAGACAATAA
>JANQMY010000282.1 GCA_028279895.1 Alphaproteobacteria bacterium | reverse complement strand
TGATGTCTTCCAAATTGATGCCGCCAAAGGTCGACCCCAAAAAACGCACGCAGTTCACGAACTCGTCCACGTCGTCGGTGTCGACCTCGATGTCGATCGAGTCCACGTCGGCAAAGCGCTTGAACAGCACCGCCTTGCCTTCCATGACGGGCTTGGCCGCCAGCGGACCCAAATCGCCGAGGCCCAAAATCGCGGTGCCGTTCGAGATAACGGCGACCATGTTGCCTTTCGACGTGTAGTCATAGGCCGTGTTCGGATCATCGGCGATGGCGCGCACCGGCACGGCCACGCCGGGGGAATAGGCCAGGCTCAGATCGCGCTGGGTCGCCATGGGTTTGGTCGGACGGATTTCGACCTTCCCCGGCTTGCCCTGCATGTGGAACAGGAGCGCTTCTTCGTCGGTGAATTGCTGTTTGCGGTTAGTCATAACGCGTGCACCCCGTCGGAAAGAAAAATGCGGGACCGTGCCCGGCTTAATTGCGACCAGATCATTACCCTGCCGACCCGTCCTTCTCAAGGCCGCTGTCGCGCTTCGGCGTATTCTGTCACAACGGGCTTGCAAAGAGTTAATCAGCGGATAGTGTGCCGCCATGTCTCAACCGATGTCCTCGGACAAGGAACGCGATCCGGCGGCCACCCCCCGCGCATCCGCCGGCAAGAAGGCTGATGGGGTTACGCCCATGATGGCCCAATATCTCGATATTCGGGCGGCAAATCCAGGCTATCTGCTGTTCTACCGCATGGGAGACTTTTACGAGCTGTTCTTCGACGATGCGGTATCGGCCTCAGCGGCGCTGGATATTGCGTTGACCAAGCGGGGCAAGCATGCGGGCGCCGACATCCCCATGTGCGGCGTGCCGGTCCATTCGGCGGAAGGTTATCTCGAGCGTTTGATCGGCAAGGGCTTCCGCGTGGCCGTGTGCGAGCAGATGGAAGACCCCGCGGAAGCCAAGAAACGGGGGTCCAAAGCGGTGGTGGCCCGGGATGTGGTGCGGCTAGTGACACCAGGCACCCTGACCGAGGAGGCACTGCTCGAAGCCCGCGCGCATAATTATCTGGCGGCGTTGGCCCGCATTGGCGGCGCGTCTGCTGACGCGGCGATGGCAATTGCCTGGCTTGATATTTCAACCGGCGAGTTCAGGGTGGCTGAAACCTTTGCGGGCCAGCTCGGCCCCGATTTGGCGCGCATCAATCCCGGCGAAATTCTGGTGTCCGAAACCTTGCTGGAGGACCCCGAACTTCAACAGATTTTGGATGAACATTCGGTTACCCAAACGCCCATGCCGTCCCGCGTGTTCGACAGCGACTCAGGCCGCAAACGGCTTGAGAGCCTTTTCGGTGTGCGGGATATGGCGGGTGTTGCGGCATTGACACGGGCCGACTATTCGGCGCTGGGCGCGTTAATCGACTATGTGGACCTCACGCAAAAGGGGCGCTTGCCATCGATCGCCCGGCCGGTGAAAGAAAGCCGTGGCTCGCGCATGCTGATCGACCCGGCAACCCGCACAAGCCTGGAAATGACCCAAACTCTTTCCGGCACGCGCGACGGAAGCTTGCTGGCGGATGTGGATTGGACGGTGACCGGGGCCGGGGGCCGTCTGATAGCCGACCGGCTCATCAGCCCACTGACGGATGTTGAGGAAATTCGCCGCCGTCACGACTCCATCGCCTTTTTTGCCGAAAATAGGGACCTTCGCGACGCGATACGGGGGGCCTTGAAATCCGCCCCGGATCTAGGCCGGGCGTTGGGGCGCCTGTCGGTCGGGCGCGGTGGCCCGCGCGACTTGGCGGCCATCCGTGGCGGTCTGGTGGCGGCCCAATCCATTACGGGCCTGTTTGCCGGCGGTACCTCCGGCATTGTGGACCCGCCGGACGAGATCGGGGCCGCGCGCCACGACCTGTCCGGTCACGAAGCCCTTGTGGACGAGCTTACCAAGGCGCTGGCCGCGGATTTGCCCCTGAACATTCGGGACGGCGGCTTTATCGCGGAAGGCTATGACGCCGAATTGGACGAGACCCGTGCACTCAGAGACCAAAGCCGCCGGGTCATTGCGGGGATGGAGAGCCAGTTTCGCGATCTCACCAGCATTCAAAGCCTGAAGGTGCGTCACAATAATGTGCTCGGCTATTATGTGGAGGTTACGCCGACCCATGGCGATAAGCTGCTGGGGCCGCCCCTTAGCGAGACGTTCATTCACCGGCAGACGCTTGCGGGCGCGGTGCGCTTCACGACCACGGACCTATCGGAACTGGACCAAAAAATCTCCCGGGCGGCCTCATTGGCGATTGAGCTCGAGCAGCGATTGTTCCAGAAGCTCAGCAGTTTGGTGTTGGAGGCAGCACCACAGACCCAAGGGGCGGCGACTGCGCTTGCCGTGTTGGATGTGAGCGCTGCCCTCGCGGAGTTGGCGATCGTTCGCCGCTTTGTCCGTCCACGGATTGACGACTCGCCTGTGTTTCAGGTCGTCGGCGGGCGGCACCCGGTGGTGGAGACGGCGCTCGACAAAGCCGGCGGCACGCCCTTTATCCCGAACGATTGTGCCTTATCTGACGGCGCTAAGGACGATGCGCGTCTGTGGCTCGTTACCGGACCGAATATGGCCGGTAAGTCCACCTTCCTCAGGCAAAACGCGCTCATCGCCGTTTTGGCACAGGCCGGTATGTTCGTGCCCGCCAAGGCCGCCCATATCGGCATTGTGGACCGGCTGTTCAGCCGCGTTGGGGCGTCCGACGACTTGGCCCGCGGGCGGTCCACTTTCATGGTGGAAATGGTGGAAACTGCGGCCATTCTCAACCAAGCGACGGACAGGTCTTTGGTGGTACTGGACGAAATCGGCCGCGGGACGGCTACCTTTGACGGCTTGTCCATTGCTTGGGCTACGGTGGAACATCTGCACGACATCAATCGCAGCCGGGTTTTGTTCGCCACGCATTATCACGAGCTGAATGCGCTGGCGGAACGCCTGGACGGGCTGGCGAGCGTCACCATGCGGGTCAAGGAATGGGAAGGCGAGGTGGTTTTTTTGCATGAGGTCATGCCCGGGGCCGCCGACCGGTCGTATGGCATTCAAGTCGGCAAGCTGGCGGGTCTGCCGGAGCTTGTCATCGGGCGGGCCAAAGAAGTGCTGCAGGCGCTTGAGCAAGGCGATACGGGGCGGCGGGCCGCCACCCTTGTGGACGATCTGCCCCTGTTCCAGGCCACGGCGCCCCGGGCCGCCGCCGAACCGGCAGAACATGCCGCATTGGCGCAACTGAAAGAAATCGAACCCGATCAACTGTCTCCCCGCGACGCGCTGGAACTGTTGTATGACCTCAGATCGAAAATCTAGAATTCTAATCTGTGGATAAGTGTGGGGAGGAAAACGGTCTCCGAGAAGCAACCCGTTGATTCTATTAGGTTAATTTTTATGTGGTATGATTGGAAAATTGGGAAATGATGGCATTGAAGCCGCCGCGTGCGGTCGGCCGTGCCGACACCCACAACCAGGACCTCGATAAGAAACATGGCGCCAAAAAGTAAGAATCGTCCGCTGCGCGCAATCCGGCTGCGGGATTTTCACAGCGATCCCTTGATCGATGCCGACGCCCTGCGCGCCGACATCGATGCTTTGGCAGGCCAGCTCGCCTTCAATCCTGAAAAGGCGCGGCCGCAGGTCTTAG
>JANQMY010000272.1 GCA_028279895.1 Alphaproteobacteria bacterium | reverse complement strand
CGGGCGTCTGCGTTGCCGAGGAATACCGTGCCGGCGGCACCTGCGTGATCCGCGGCTGCGTGCCCAAGAAGCTTTTTGTTTATGCCAGCCATTTTTCCGAAGATGTAGAAGACGCCGCGGGGTTTGGCTGGTCGGTGCCCGAGACCCGGTTCGATTGGCAAACTCTTGTGGCCAACAAAGACCAGGAAATCGGCCGGCTGGAAGGCATCTACAAATCGGTGTTGAACAATGCGGGGGCGGAATTCGTCCAATCCCGCGCGGTGCTGAAAGATGCCCACACCGTCCACCTGGTCGCCGAAAACCGGGACGTAACCGCTGAGAAGATCTTGATCGCCTCAGGCGGTACGCCTTGGATCCCGGAGGATTTGACGGGGGCGGAACATGTCATCACCTCCAACGAAGCGTTTCATCTGGAGGAATTCCCAAAGAAGGTCGTGGTGGTCGGTGGCGGTTACATTGCCGTTGAGTTTGCGGGCATCTTCAACGGGCTAGGAGCCGAGGTGACCCTGGTGCATCGGCGTCAGCAGGTCCTCAAGGCCTTCGATGAAGAGTTGGGCGATGTGCTTTTGGAAGAAATGCAAAAGAAAGGCGTCAACCTGTGCTTGGGTAAAACCATTTCGTCAGTTTCTCTAGACGGGCGCACCCGCAAGGCCGTGTTGAACGACGGCGAAGTGCTCGAGGCCGATCAGATTATGTATGCGGTGGGTCGCGTTCCGAACACACAGGATATCGGTCTGGAAACTGCGGGCGTTGCCCTCGGCAAAGGCGGCGAAATTGTCGTGGACGAGTATTCGCGCACCAATGTGGGCAATATCTTCGCCGTTGGCGATGTGACCGACCGGTTGCAACTTACGCCGGTGGCGATCCGCGAAGGCGCGGCCTTTGCCGAAACGGAATTCAATGACAATCCGCAAGCGATGGATCATCGCACCGTTGCGACTGCCATCTTCAGCCAACCGCCGATTGGAACTGTAGGGCTGAGCGAGGCGCAGGCGCTGGATGAATTCGGTGAGGTGGATGTGTATAAGTCCACCTTCCGCCCCCTGAAACACACGCTGTCCGGTCGAGACGAAAAGACGATGATGAAGCTGTTGGTCGACCCAAAGAGCGATCGGGTTCTCGGGTGCCATATTGTCGGGCCGGACTCCGGCGAGATGATCCAGTGCCTTGGCATTGCGGTGAAGATGGGCGCAACCAAGAAAGACTTCGATGCGACCGTCGCTGTACATCCGACCTCTTCGGAGGAGTTGGTCACCTTACGTGACAAGGAAACGCGCACCAGATCGGGCGCGGGGGCGTCGAGGGCCACATGATCGCACCATCCCTTCTTTGCCGCGCGGTTCGTATCCGGGCAGCCGCCGTCACGCTGGCCACAGCCCTGTTCGTGGCGTTCCCGGCCCAAGCCCAGGAAGAATCATTTGCAGCGTTTAGCGACAATGTCCGCAAGCTGAACACTCTGTTGTTGCAGGCGTGTCAAGGCGATGAAACGTCGTTCTTCAACACCTCCGGCATTACCGGCGATTTGCAGAACATCTACAATCTGCGCCGGGCCTGCGGACAGGGCATGACCGGCCGCGCGATCGAAGACAGCCCTTATGCGGTGTTCTTTCAGTTCGATCCCGAAGCCGGCGGCGCGGTCGACTTTTTGGGGGTGACGCGCAAGCGCTTTTTTGGCGGCAATTCCTATCAGGTGGTGATCGGCTGGGTCACCCGGCGCAGCGAGGACAGTCCGGACGCAGAACTGGAAGCGTCGTTCGCCGAGGCGCTGTTGCTCAAGCAGAACCCCTTTGGGTGGGGACAGGTGTGGTCCTATGTGGCGGGCACCGGGGACGATTGGAACAGGATCGCAGTTGACACGCCGGAGAAATATCCCCAATTCTCTCCCGCTGAAGTGACGTTCATCCACGATTTATGGTCCGATGCGTTGATCGCAGAGTTTCCGGCCTTCGTGGCGCAAAGCGAGCAATTGGCGGTCGAAAAATAGACCCAGCACCAGGTTTTGGCGCGCAAGCCCTTGCTTTTATTGAAGAATTTGGATTTCGCGGCGTGGCGCGAAGTATGCTATGACTAGCGCCCGCTTGGCGTGTCCCTCATACGGATGCGCCATGTTTGTAAGGAGTGAGACGAAGCGATGACCCCGGTTTGGACCCCCGAAAGCTGGCGCGGTCTGCCTATTCAGCAAGTGCCGGACTATCCGGATGCTGAGGCCCTAACGCGCGTGGAGCAGCAATTGTCAGCCTATCCTCCGCTGGTTTTCGCGGGCGAGGCGCGCAGCCTGAAGCAGCAGCTGGGCGATGTGGCGGACGGCCAAGCGTTTTTGCTGCAAGGGGGCGATTGCGCGGAGAGCTTTGCCGAGTTCCATCCCGACAATATTCGCGACACTTTCCGGGTTATCCTTCAAATGGCCTTGGTGCTGACCTTTGCGGCGTCGTGCCCTGTGGTCAAAGTCGGGCGCATTGCTGGGCAATTCGCCAAACCGCGCTCTGCGCCGACCGAAGAGGTCGACGGCCAGTCTTTGCCGAGTTACCGCGGTGACATCATCAACGCGATGGAATTCGACCAAAGCGCGCGCGATCCGGATCCGGAACGCATGTTGCGGGCTTACGGGCAAGCGGCGGCGACGCTGAACCTTATTCGCGCCTTCGCGCAAGGGGGCTATGCGGACTTGCAGAATGCCCACAAATGGACTTTAAGCTTCATTGAAGACAGCCCATCCGGCGAGCGCTATCAAGCGCTTGCGGATCGCATCTCCGAAGCCATGGCATTCATGCAAGCCTGCGGCGTTTCGACGGAGACCACGCCGGCCTTACGTTCTACGGAAGTGTTCACCAGCCACGAAGCGCTGCTGCTGGGCTATGAACAGGCGCTCACCCGGGTGGATTCCACGTCCGGCGATTGGTACGACACATCGGCTCACTTCCTGTGGATCGGCGACCGTACGCGCCAGCCCGGCGGTGCGCATGTCGAATTTTTGCGCGGCGTGAACAATCCGATCGGTATGAAATGCGGCCCCAGCCTCGACCCGGACGAGCTGATCCGATTGATCGACCTGCTTAATCCGCAGAATGAAAGCGGCCGCCTTACGCTGATTTGCCGCTTCGGGGCCGACAAAGTGGGCGAACATTTGCCGAAGCTCATTCGCAAAGTGGAAGGCGAGGGCCGTAAAGTGGTGTGGTCGTGCGACCCCATGCATGGCAACACCATCAAGTCGAACAACGGCTACAAAACCCGGCCGTTCGAGCGGGTGCTGAAAGAAGTCCAGTCCTTCTTTGCCGTTCACCAGGCAGAGGGGTCGTATGCGGGCGGGGTCCATTTCGAAATGACGGGCCAAAATGTCACCGAATGTATCGGCGGCGCCCAGGCGATTTCAGAATCGGACCTCAGCGATCGGTATCACACCCACTGCGACCCCCGTTTGAATGCCAATCAAGCGATTGAGCTGGCGTTTTTGCTGGCGGAACAGTTGAAACGGGAGCGCGATGCGCAAAACGGCCGGGCGGTCGCGTAAATCCCGGCTGTCTGCGGCGTTCTGGGCTGTTTCATCCTTGAAATGATAAGTGTAAGCAAGACGCCTCAAATGGGTCGAAGAAAGGCACTTTTTTCGACATAGTGCGGGAGATGCGCGAACACAGGGGCGCAGTACACGTATCAGTTGGACATCTCAAGATCCAACGTTGCGTTCTTTTGGTTTGGTCACGTGTCACGTGCCGGCCTCATCACGAGTTGGGAACTCTCCCGGAATCGTTTGCAGATGATGAGAGGCGCGTGAACATTTCGTCGGAGGCATGATGTCGCTTACGTCGGGGGCAGGACATCAGCACACAACCCCAGAGTCGTTTCGGTCGCAAGACCCGATCCGCGCAGGTGTTGTCGGGGCCGGATATTTCGGCCGTTTCCATGCCCAAAAATATCGCGACCACGAGCACAGCGTGCTGATGGCGATTGTGGATACGCGTGCGGAGCAGTTGGTGGATGTGGCGGCAGAGCTTCACGCTCAAGCGCTGTGCGATGTCCAGTGTTTCCTCGATCGCATCGATGTGGCGACCGTGGCGACACCGGCGACGACCCATTTCGAATTGGTGCGCGACCTTCTAGAGGCCGGTAAGCATGTGCTGGTCGAAAAGCCCATTGCCACCACGGTGGAAGATGCCCAAACGCTTATCGACCTGGCGAACCGGCGCGGCCTGGTGCTGCAGACCGGACATCAGGAGCGCTTTGTCATGTCCCGCACCGGGCTGTTGGATTTGCCGGTGAAGCCGAACCGCATTGTCAGTAAACGTCACGGGCCATTTACCGGACGCAATGTGGATTGCTGCGCGGCTTTGGATCTGATGGTTCATGACTTCGATATGATCCATGCCATGAACGAAGCGCCGGTCGGGTCGGTAAAAGCATCGGGGCGCGCCGTTAAAACGCCGCATGCGGATGAAGTGCTGGCGACCCTCGAGCTTGAAGATGGCTGTGTCATCGAAATTTCCGCCAGCCGCATTGCGGAAAATCGTGAGCGTTCCATGTTGCTGACCTTCGACGAAGGCGAGATTGAAATTGACTTTGTCAACCGTTCGATCCGAAACACCACCGATCATCAGCTGTCCGATCTTTTCGACGAATCAAGTAAAACGGATCCGGTGCTGGGCGATCCGCTGGGTTACGGGGTAGATCGCTTCTTAAATTCTGTCCGGCAAGGTGAAGCGCCGCTGATCCGGCCGGAAGAGGCTCGACGCGCGCTGGAAACCGTGTTGGCGGTCAGCGACGTCATGGTCCTGAACTAGGGAATACAGGGTAAGTTTATGCGTGTGGGGACAGTCGCGGAATCAGAAGAACGGGTCGCCGTTGCGGAGCCCGTATCAGGCGACGGTAAGATCAATTTTGTCGACCTGAAAAAACAATATCAGCGGCTGAAGCCTCTGATCGATTCCCGCATTCATCAGGTCTTGGA
>JANQMY010000268.1 GCA_028279895.1 Alphaproteobacteria bacterium | reverse complement strand
ACATGGCGCGCTGGGAAAACCGGTTGCTGCGGCACAGCCATAATATGGAATGGCGGTATCGCACACAGGAGCGCCTTGCCCGAGCCGTGTCTTATGCGGCCGGCTATTTGCGGGCGCGCTACGGGCCCGTCACCCAAGCGATGGGCAGCACGCTGCTGATCCGTATGCGAATTTTATGACAACAGATTTCCCTGGGCGAAAGAAAGGTGTATTCTTGAGCCGGAAGGGGCGCTCTTTGAAATGGTTAACGGCAAATGCTTGCTTGGCCCGGACACGCCATAAGGGGGATCTGTTTCGAAAACCGGGATCTACCCCATGCGCCCATCTCGTCAACCAAAAAACGGCGCGTTTTTGCGTCTAACGCCCTTCCCGGCACCGGGCTGGCGTCGTATAACAGATGCCTAACTCAACAAACGCCCCTCTATGACCGGTATTCTTTCAGGCCTGACGATTATTGAAGGGTCTGCCTTTGTGGCAGCGCCCCTGGGCGGCATGACACTGGCCCAGATGGGGGCGGAAGTGATCCGCTTCGACATGATCGGCGGCGGCCTCGATTATCGCCGCTGGCCCGTCACCCGCGAGGGGAAAAGCCTGTATTGGCCGAGCCTGAACAAGGGCAAGAAGTCGATCGCGATCGACATTCGCAATCCCAAAGGGCAGGAGCTGATTCATGCGCTGATCGCGCAGTCGAAGAACTTCCTGACCAACTTTCCCGCCCGTGGCTGGCTGGACTATGACAAGCTGAAAAGCGTCACGCCTGACCTGGTGATGATCAATGTGCAGGGCAATCCGGACGGCTCGTCCGAACTGGATTACACCGTGAACTGCGCCGCCGGCTTTCCGGACATTACCGGTCCTGCCGATCTGGACCAGCCGGTCAATCATGTGCTGCCGGCCTGGGATGTTTCCACAGGGCTCTACGCGGCCTTGTCCTTCTTAGCGGCCGACCGACACCGGTTGCAGACCGGAACGGGGCAACTGGTTCAAATTGCCTTGTCCGATGTGGCCTTCGCCACCGTGGCCAATCTGGGCTATTTCGCCGAGGCCGCAATCAACGGCGAAACGCGGCCCCGCATCGGTAACGACATGCTGGGATCGTTCGGCCGTGACTTCCCCACGAAAGACGGTCGGCGAGTGATGATCGTCGCGATCACGATCCGCCAATGGACAGGGTTGTTAGAAGCGACCGGCACCCACGACGCGGTCGCTCAGGTGGAAAAAGAGCTCGGCCTTGATTTCTCGCAGGAGGGCGATCGGTATCACGGCCGCGGCCAATTGTTCGAGATTATCGGCGCATGGTGCGCAGCTCACAATCTCGCTGAGGTTAAGGAGAAGTTCGATGCCAACGGCGTGTGCTGGGGGCCCTACCGCACAGTGCCTGACCTGCTGGCGGAAGACCCCCGCGCCTCCGACGCCAATCCGGTGTTTGGCCGGGTGACCCAGCCCGGTATCGGGTCCTATCTGGCCCCCGGCTCACCTCTGCGATTTAGCGCGCTTGACAAAGACGCACCCTTGTTGGCACCGCAACTGGGTCAGCATACGGACGAAGTTCTCCTCGACAAGCTCGGTCTGTCCTCCACTGAACTTGGCAAGCTGCACGACGAGCGAATTGTGGCCGGCACGGACGATATGTGATGAGCGACTTGCAGGACTATATCGGGCGCACGGAAGAGACCAAAGATGAGTTGCCGATCGGGCCCGCGAATGCCCTGCGCGGCGTGTTGGACAGCCATCGCGACCTTTTCAAGGTGGGCGACGCCCTGCCGCCACAATGGCATTGGCTTTATTTCTTGCCGCAGGTCGCGCAGAAAGACATCGGGGCCGACGGCCACCCGAAGCTGGGCGGCTTCCTGCCCGATACGGGATTGCCGCGGCGCATGTTTGCCGGCGCCCGCGTCACCTACCGATCACCGCTTGTGCTTGGGCAACCGGCGCAGCGACAATCTCAGATCATCTCGATCGATGAAAAGGACGGAAAGTCGGGCAAGCTGGTGTTTGTCACCGTCGCCCATGAATACATGCAGGGGGGCACCTTGGCATTGACCGAGGAGCAAACCGTCGTCTACCGAGAAGCGGCGACAGCTCCCGCGGCGACGGCACCGCAGAAACGGGCCAAGCCTTTGCCCAAGCTGGACGCCAAAGCGGCGATCACGCCGGATACGGCAATGCTCTTTCGCTTTTCCGCGCTGACTTACAATGCCCATCGTATTCATTACGATCGAGACTATGCGGTGCAGGAAGAGTTCTATCCGGACCTTGTGGTGCATGGACCGTTAACTGCCATATTGCTGCTCGATTTGTTTCATAAAGAGAATCCGGAGAGGGCCGTGGAGTTTTACGAGTTTCGCGGCACGGCGCCCTTTTTTGTAAATCGGGCGATGACTTTGGGCATCGCACATGACGGCGCTCATGCCCTGGAATGGCGGCTGACGGCCTTCGACGAGCAAGGACAAACGGGCCATCAAGCGACCGTGAGGGCCGCAGGAGACGTATAGAGGAATGACAAAGCGAGCGCCCCGGAGCCCAGGTCTATCGCGCCGCCATGTGCTGGCAAGCGGTGCGGCAGCCACGGCCGCGGCGAGCCTGCCCCTTTCCTCAGCGCGGGCACAAACCGATGACGCGGCCTATGACGTGGTCATCGTGGGTGCGGGGCTGGCCGGGCTAACCGCTGCACGGGATCTCAAAAAAGCCGGTCTGAAATCCTTCCGCGTATTGGAGGCGCGCGACCGGGTCGGTGGGCGCACTCTTAATCAAGATCTCGGACGGGGCACCATTGTGGATGCCGGAGGCCAATGGGTCGGCCCCACGCAATTTGCCGTCTTGGAACACGCCCGGGAATTGGGCATCGATACTTTTCCGACCTTCAACGAGGGGCGGCTCGCGCTTTTGATTAATGGGGGCTCTACCTCTGTTGAGGGCAGCAACAGCTTGATTTCCAATCAAGACTTTGTCGATCGGCTGGAAGAACTTGCCGGCGATATCCCGGTTGAGGCACCTTGGTCGTTGCCCCGCGCCGCCGCCTATGATTCCCAAACGTTCCGGGAATGGATCGTTACACAAAAATTGACGGAAGACGATCAGGTGGCCATCGATGCCTCCACCTTCCTAACCTTCGGCGCCCCACCCGACGCGATTTCGTTCCTCTACGTCCTTTACTATATCAAGTCGGCGGGGGGCTATGCGGCATTGGAATCGATTCAGGGCGGGGCACAGCAAGACCGGCTTGTAGGTGGTGCTCAATCTCTCAGTCTGAAGATGTTTGACGAGGTACGCGACCACGTTCAGTTCGACTCCCCCGTCAAACGGGTCATCGACTGGGAAGCAGGGTCGG
>JANQMY010000265.1 GCA_028279895.1 Alphaproteobacteria bacterium | reverse complement strand
CGCTGACGCTTCTGCTGATCTTCGGCATTTTGCTGGTGCTGTTCCAATCGCCCCGAGACGCGGCGGTGGTGTTCACCGGCGTGCCCTTGGCGCTGACCGGCGGGGTCTTTGCCTTGCTGCTGCGCGGCATGCCCTTTTCGATCTCCGCCGGTGTCGGATTTATCGCCTTGTCGGGCGTGGCGGTGTTAAACGGCGTGGTGCTGCTGTCCTTCATTCGCGATTTGGCAGCCAAAGGCCGGCCCCTTGTAGAGGCCGTCACCGAGGGTGCCCTCACCCGGCTGCGGCCGGTTCTGATGACGGCCTTGGTGGCCAGTCTGGGCTTTGTGCCCATGGCCTTGAATGTGGGGGCCGGCGCCGAAGTCCAGCGGCCCCTGGCCACGGTGGTGATCGGCGGCATCCTGTCCTCCACCGTGCTCACCTTGCTGGTGTTGCCGGCGCTTTATCTCATGGTGGGAAGACCGCGCCATGCAACGGCACAACCCGAGACGCGCCTGGACCCGGTGCCCGGGCCGGCCGCTTGACGGACGGGCCTAACGCCGTTTATTGACCACGCGCTTCAAGTTGGCGGCGTCCGTATATTCACGGACGCCGTGAACCCGAAACTGGCGCAGGCCCTTGTTCGGATAATTGCAGATGTCGATCGGCGCGCGGGTGCCGCCCACCAGATAGACAAAATCCTCCGCATGGGGATTGTGAAAATGATGTGCCGGTGAGTTTTTCGGGAAGGCCATGAAATCGCCCGGCCCCACATCGAACACGTCGTCGCCGATAAACGATTGGGCGCGCCCCGTAAGCACATAGACGAATTCTTCGTCTTCTTCATGGCTGTGGTGTTCGGAACTGTCGTGACCTTGCGTGACGCGCACCAAATGCACGCCCATATCTTCGAGGCCCAGCGCATCCGTCAGGTTGCGGGTGTGACGCACCGCGTTGTCATTGTGCTGGTGAATGAAATGCACTTCTTCAAGCGCTTGCTGGTCATTGGTTCGCAACAAGAAGTCGGAGGCTTGCTTTTCCGTCATGACGATCACTTTCTCTATTGACCTGGCCCGGCCGCGCGAAGACGATGAGCTTTGCTGTTTTTTAAACAAGAGTTGAGAGAGATCAACCGCAGCCGCCAACCGACACAATACAAAAGTCCGATAACAATCTCAGCTTTGGAGCCCCCCAATGCCCACGACGAAACCGACAGCCACGAAACGCCCCGCCCGCCGGACCACCGCGCGCAAAACGACCGCCCGAAAAACAACGGCGAGGAAATCAACGGCAAAGAAAACGAGCGCCTTGTCGAAACGGGAATATGCCGATCTGCGCAAAGCCGCCAACAAGCTGGAGCTGGAAGCCGGCCGCATGGCGGGACGCACATCCCTGTTGCTGGAACGGGTCGCTGCCGATTTGGACAAATCGTACCAAACGTCGGATGCGGCGAAGGTTGTGAAAAGCCTCGAGAAGCAATTGGCCGCCTGGGGCCGCGCTGCCGAAAAAGAGCTGAAGCGCGTCGAAAAAGCGCTGCAGGCGGAATTCGCCACTGTCGCCAAAGGCTTCAACGAAGCCAAAGCCGAGGTCGCGAAAGAAAGCGGCACCGCCAAAACGGCCAAGACGACTAAATCCGCCAAACGGCCGGCGGCCCGCAAGTCTGCCCCGAAGAAGACCACCGCAAAGACCACACGCGCCCGCAAACCGGCGGCCAAGCCGGGCACGGCCCGGCGCACCGCTACCACGCGGCGGGCCCGCACACGCTAGGCCGCGCGGAACCGCCGGCAGGGTCTGACCCATGTTGCCCATCAGCCTGGACGAGGCCCTGCCGCTTGCCGAACTCACCGATCTTGGCCGCACTTACAGTTTGAAATGGTGGGTCGCGGTCAAATCGGACGGGACCTGGCTGCCGCTCACCCCGCAGGAGCGTGCCCTTGTCCCACCCGATGCGCAGCGGGCCGCCCTGTCCGAA
>JANQMY010000254.1 GCA_028279895.1 Alphaproteobacteria bacterium | reverse complement strand
GCGCATATAGTCCTCGAAGGTTTTCTTGGGGAGCTCCGCGTTCGGGTTCACCCAGGATACGACGAACACGGTATAGCCCTTGTCGAGCAGCCACTTCACGAAGGATTTCTTTTCGTTCAGATCCAGGATGTAATATTTGTTGATCCACGGCGGAATGATCATCAACGGCGTTTCGTACACCTTGTCCGTTGTGGGGTTGTACTGAATAAGCTGCATCAAATCGTTTTGATAGACGATCTTGCCGGGCGTCACCGCCATGTTGCGGCCCACCTCGAAGGCGTCCATGTCGGTCTGCTTGATCGACAGTTCGCCGTCGCCCCGTTCCAAATCTTCCAGCAAGTGTTCCATGCCGCGCACGAAGTTTTCGCCGTTTTCGGCGATCGCCGCATGAATGACTTCGGGATTGAGGAACCAGAAATTGGTCGGCGACAGCGCATCGGCCATCTGCTTGGTGAAGAATACCGCTTTGTGCCGCGTGTCGTCGTCCAACCCGTCCAGATCGGCCACGGTCTTCTCCATCCAGCGGGCGTTGATCAGGTAAGACTGTTTGATGAAGTCAAAGAAGGGGTTTTCATTCCAATCCTTATGTTTGAAGCGGCGGTCGCCTTTCTTTGGAGAGACATAGTCGGGCAACTCGTCGCCTAAGACCTTGCGGGTCATATGCTGCCAAAGGGTGAGGTGCTGCTGCACAAGGTCAGCCTGCGCTTGCATCAAATGGGTGGGATTGGCCAAGGAATGCAGGGCCAATTGCGACAGCGTCTCCCGAAGGTTCAGCGGGTCCGGGTTGCGCGGTGTGGCTTTGCCCGCATGGGTAAGCGCCGATGAAATCAGCCTGGCGCTCTGGGTGGCCAGCCGGACGGCATTCTTGGATATGTCCACCGGGTTGGGGACAGGCAGGTTTTGGGGGGCGTCAGCAGCCATTCCGCAGCTCCTCTTCGCAGCGCAAGATAATCGGAAATCCTCATTGCGGGGCCCAGTTTGGGATTTGATTTTCCTATAGTATAACCCCAGCAAAATGGGCCGTCAGGATGTTGCCGAATTGTTGCGATATGATGACGGTAATAGCTGTTGGAAGGGTAGCTCTGTGCGACGTAAAGGTAACCATTTCAGAACTTTAGCCATGGTGTCGGTGGCGGCGTTTGGTCTCGCCGGGTGTTCCGCGACGCCGAATTGGGCCAATCCGGTCGCTTGGTATGATGGCATTGTGGGCAACGACCAAGGCTTGCCGGATGAATTGCCCGAGGGCCCTGATAAAGACTTTCCGCAGCTGTCGGATGTGGGCGAGCCGCCCAAGCCCAGCATGACCGCGAAGGAACGTAAGCGGATCACCGAAGGATTGATCGCCGACCGGGACCGCCAAGCCTATACGGGGGAGATCCTGCAAGGCGGCACCGATGCCTCCGCACCGCCGCCACCGCCACCGGCTGCCTCGTCGGCCTTGGTTGGTCAGCCCGCAAGCCCGATCAACCCGGAAGGGGCTGAAGACACCGCCGGCGATGTGGAGCAAGAGGACGAAGAACGGAAAGGCTTCTTCAGAAGGATTTTTTAGCGGGCTGCTGAAAAAGTCATGGTCCTAGGGCGTTTCATTGTCATATTGAAAAAGTTCTGTTGCCTAGCGGTGAGTGTCTCCGCAAGGCGCGGTCCGAAACGCGATGTGGGGCATCGGGTGAGGATCGCAACGACGTGGACGCTCACCGCTGGGCAACCCGCAGGGACGGGCGCTTTTTTGCCGGGACAGCGTCGGCCGCCTCGACCGTAGCCCCACTACGCTCATCGGCGCCCTCCTGGTCCTGACAAAAAATCGCGCCGTCAGAACGATTCAATATGACAATGAAACGCCTAGTCCCCATGGTTCGAGATGGCGCTATCGCGCCTCCTCACCATGAGGTTTTTACTAGATTTCATCACCCTGAGGAGGGCCGACAGGCCCGTCTCGAAGGGTCCAGATGACTTCTCAGCAAACTGATAGGGCACGATCAGAACGGGCGCGGCCGGCGCGCTGTTTGCGCTACTCAGATTTTGTTTCGAAAAGATCCAGTGACCTTCGCAGTGTCGCGACCAACTCCGAAATGAACTCATCAGGTTTCTTCAGAGACCACAGCACAGTCGTGCAATGATTGGTATCGAAGTGGGTTTGGACGGCGTCATACTTGTCCTGATCGCAAATATATACCACGGGTTTGTCCAGACCTTCTGCATATCCCGCTTCCCAATACGCGCCGGAATTGTCGTGGGTGAGATCGACTAAGACGAATGCTGAGTCCCGGATTTGCATTCGCATATGGTTGTCGATGATACCCGCGCGTTGCACATCCCGCATATCGAGCAGGTTGTAGCCAATTCTTTCTTTGATGGCCGGTCCAACCACATCTTGTATGAAGCGGTCGAGCACTTCGTCATTAAACTTCATGGCCATGAAGCCATACTGTCCGGCGAACTTTCCCCGCTTTGACGACTCATATTCAGTCCAGCCATCCAGCGTTAAGTCGATGGCACGAAGTTCCGGGCCACCCAGGGCGATGTCGTCACCCTTTGTGCCCTTCAGCATCTTCCTGTCGCACAATTCCATGACCAGTCGCATGGCTGAATTTCGGTTTGGGGCGCCAATGATGGAAGGAGTGTTAATCGGCAGTTCGGCCAAGGGCTGCCCCGTTTCTTCGACCTCTTGGCCGATGAATCGAATAAGGTTCGTGACGCGCGCTGCCGGGTTCGGCAACCGGCGATCTTCACTTAAGTTGCGGAGCCATTTGCGCGTGATGACGGGATTTTGGCCCTGCCGGTCCGCCGTACACACGAGATGGGAAATCAATGCGCGTTGGTTTGAACCATTGTGGTTTGCGTCGTGATCAAGAAGCATCGAGGCTGCTTTTTTTGTGATTTCAAAGCTGCCACAAACATCACAGCGAAGTTTAAACCGGTCGGGCTTTTGCGCAGTACAAGAGTCGCTATTGAGGTTGTTGCAGATCGGACATTTTTCGATGGTAAGCATTCACGACCCGACTTTTTTCTGAGCGTTCGGAAATTGTACGGTCGGTCCATCAGTGACCGCTCTACTCAACCCATTTGTTGGCCGAGCTACTTCCAGTTTTTTGCGATGAGCTCGCTAATCTCCTCTTCGCACTGCTTCTTTCGTTTCGAAAGGATTTTCGCTTGCCGATCATCGCCGTCAATAAGCATTTTGCGGGCCGCAATGCCCAGTTCCACGGCTTTGATCGATTGCGACGCAATGGGATCGTCAGACTTCGTTTGGCGTTCAAGCCGTTCTCTTTTGTCTTCTTCCAACGCGTTCAGAGCTTCGAGCATCGATTTAGTCAGTTCATCAACCATTGTTACCCCGTCAATTAGATCGTTATTGCCGACATGCCCCCGCCTTCGGGCTACGCTTCTTCCTCTAGCTGATTGATCACTCTTTGCATCGCCTCATGAGCCGCAGGCGAATCTGAAGTTGCCGCTTCACTGAATATACTCTGCGCCTGTCGAATCAAGGCCATTTTCATTCCGTCGTAGACAGTGAATGTCTCGTCAAACTCCGATGGGTTTTGTCCAGATTTCGCCCATTGGCGCCTTTCCCAATCTTCTATAAAACCGGCGTATTGGACGAGTATTGCCGCATGCCCAATGTCCCAGATCGCTCTCACTCTGCGATCGGAGTCGGTCATTGGTAGCTTATCGGAGTTCCACAATTCCGATGGAAGGATGGTGTGGGCGTAAATCCGCCCGAGATAGGCGATGTCGTAGATTAGTTTCTCGACGATGAAGGCGCCAAGCCGGGTGCAATAAAAGTGCAGATCATTCGTGTTGTCCATATGATCTGCTGCTTTGACACCTGCCAGCTGTGAGCGGAGCAGCAACACAGAGGATAACTCTGTAGGGTACCCGTCGTTTGAGCGATAGCCAAGCTTTCCAAGGTAAAGGTCCAGTTCTCCAACCGTGTGTACCTTGCGAGTCAACAGGAGTTGGAGTGCCCGCAAATTGTACAAGAAGAAAGATAGGCCATTCACTGCGCCATCTGGTGTGCGGACGACTTGAGCCGGAGTCGCTCTCGAAAAATAATTAAAGACGTTGTCAATCTTCCCCGACGTGGAGAGGAGCGTAATGCGCTGCAGGAAATCTGGCCAATTGGGTGCTTCAAACAAATCGTCCATATTACCATGGGCTATGCGCGTACAGTTTGAATAACCTTCCCTATGGTCCACCAGAAGGCTTTGGGTCACGATATATGGCAGGATGCGCGTGTTCGTTAGCCATTGGGCGAAAGCAATGCACCCTTCTTTCCGCCTTATCTTGGAACTCCTCAGGTTTGACCGGCGCGCAATACACAGTCTCAATAGGGACAATGTGAAGTGGTGAAGATGCCGTTCCGTCTTTCGGATATTGTCGCCAAATATCTCGATAAAGTCGTTTTGAATACCTGATGCACGACCGTAACTTTGAAGCGTTTTCCATAGAGTTTTCGCCGCTTTGTCGAACAAAGCTTTTTCGTTGTCCGAAAGAAGAAAGGCGCGACGCAGCAAACGTATCTTTCTTTCCGCGATCTGGGCGTAGGAAGGCGGAACAATCCAATAGATCTTACTGAAGCGGCGCGCCAAGTGTTGGTCTCGGCTGAGTTCGTGGTAAGCGTAACTCCAGGTCGTATCCCGAAGAAAATAGATGTAGTGGATCTTCAGTTCACTGAGATCGATTTCCTGTATGTCATCGCGTGCCTCACCGCCCCTAATGAGATTTAAGATCTGGTGGAGACGTTTTCCGGCCCTTGTGGCATGAATGATGTCATGAACGTCGATGAGGTCGAAGCCATCGAATGAAACGACGAATTTGATTCCGAACTCTTTGCTAACCGTCGCGATAATCGTGATCAGTGCTTTGGCGTTCAGACGTTGCATGTTTTTCGTCGCGTCTTCATAGTCTTTGCAGTAGCGCAGGAACCAGTGTTTGTCTTGATGCTGAGCACCTCGACGTTTGAAATAGTTTGATTTGGCCCGATAAGTGAAATTGATCGCAGACGCTATGAGTTCGTGATTGCCCGAATTCGTAAGTAGCTCATCGAATTCTTGAGCCTTTCGCTCAAAACAGTAGATCAGCAAATCTCGAAATATGCATTCAAGTACATAGCTGGTGACGTCACTTCGTTTGATTTTCGAGAATTCCACGCGCGTTGGAACTAATCCTTTGTCCCAGAACTTCTCACGCCCATGGGTGAAGACGATCTTGCTGAAGGCGGATTTTCCGGCCCCGACCGGGCCGGCGATAATTGTTGACTGATTGCGCTCATAGTCTTCGGCGCGGGTCTTCGCGATCTGCTCGAAGAAGGCGACCTGGCGTTTCACAAAACTGTTCAATCTTTCGTTGCGCCGTTGGCGACCGTTAATGGTCAGGTTACGGTATTCGTCCATGGAAGACGCGTGTCCGTTCAAGTCTTGCGAAGATTGATAACGCTGCCAAAACTTCCTGGTCGCGGCGGGGGAGGCAATTCGATAGGCTTTTTCGTGCAGGGCGAGGGATTGGCCAAAGCGGATTTTGTCGATTGATTTCTCGAGATTTTCTTCGAATATTTGGAACAGTCGTATTTCTTCGAGACCGCCACCTGGCGCCACCGGCTGGGGATATTCACTTGTGC
>JANQMY010000243.1 GCA_028279895.1 Alphaproteobacteria bacterium | reverse complement strand
AACGGTGGAGCACCGCGGCGGCCTATCTGCATCCGGTCGCGCCGCGCCCCAATCTGGAGGTGAAGACCAAAGCACGGGTGTGCCGTGTCGTGTTCGACGGCAAACGGGCGACCGGTGTCATCATTCGTCAGGGGAAAGAGGAAAAATTTCTCAAGGCGGAACGCGGTGTGATCCTGAGTGCCGGTGCCTTTCAATCGCCCCACATTCTAATGTTGTCGGGGGTTGGGCCCGCAGAACATTTGCGCGAAAGTGGCATCTCGGTGGTGCACGATTTGAAGGGGGTTGGCCAAAATCTGCACGACCATCCGGATTACGTGTTTTCCTACAAGTCGACGTCGAAAGACCCGGTCGGCTTCTCGCCCCAGGGGCTGTGGGCTTTGACCAAAGGCTATGTGGAATACTTGCGGAAAAAGGACGGGCTGCTCACCAGCAACATGGCGGAGGCCGGCGGCTTCCTGAAGTCCCGCCCATCCGAGCCGCGGCCGGATATTCAGCTGCATTTCGTGCCGGCCATCGTGGACGATCACGGCCGGAAGCTGAACATGTCTCACGGCATTAGCTGCCATGTTTGCGTGCTGCGGCCCAAAAGCCGGGGCAGCGTGACACTGGCGACCGTGGACCCCATGGCCGCGCCGGTGATCGATCCGAATTTCCTGGGCGAGCAGGAAGACATGGACACGATGATGCGCGGTTTTAAGCTGACGCGGCAAATCATGGAATCGCCGGCTTTCGACGCCATCCGTGGCGAACCGCTTTACATCAAGAATGTGGAAACCGACGAGCAGATCGAGCTGGAAATCCGTAACCGGACGGATACGGTGTATCATCCGGTGGGCACCTGCAAGATGGGAATGGATGATTTGGCAGTGGTCGATCCGACGCTCAAGGTGCGCGGCATGGAAAATCTGCATGTGGTGGATGCGTCCATCATGCCGGAAGTGGTGTCGGGCAACACCAATGCACCCACGATCATGATCGCCGAAAAAGCTGCGGACATGATCTTGGCGGCTTAGCTGGCTGCTGAAAAAGTCATGGTCTTGGGAATCCATGGTTCGAGACGGCGCTATCGCGCCTCCTCACCATGAGGTTTTGTTTGTTTTCCTCATCCTGAGGAGGGCCGACAGGCCCGTCTCGAAGGACGAAAATGACTTTTTCAGCAGCCTGTTAGAGCGCGATCAGGTTAAGTGGACTCCGGTTAACCGTCCGCTCGCCTGCCTTCGCCGAACGACCCGTCGCCCGAAGGGCTATGGCCCGCAGGGCGAAGCTTAGGCTTCGCGCAGGCAGGCGCGACCAACGGTGAATCGTGGGCGTGATCGAGGCGGAGCCGGCTGCCCCACTCTCATCGTTGCGTTAGCTTTAGCTCGATCCGCCGGTTGCGGCGGAAGGCTTCGGCCGAGCTTGCTCTGTCGAGCGGTTGGAATTCGCCAAAGCCGGCGGCTACCAGGCGGCGCGCCGGCACGCCTTCGGCGATGAAGAACCGCACCACCGCAATGGCCCGCGCGCTGGACAGTTCCCAATTGGATTTGAACTCGGCCGTGTTGATCGGCTGTCTGTCCGAATGGCCGACCACCCGCAGCACCCAATTCACATCGTCGGGAATGGAAGCCGCAATTTCTTTGAGGGCTTCCGCCACTTTGCGCAAGCTGTCTTTGCCCGCTTCATTGATGGTGGCCGAGCCGCTGGCGAACAGCACTTCGGACTGGAAGACGAAACGGTCGCCGACAATTTCGATGTCGGAACGGTCGCCCAACACTTCGCGCAGCTTGCCGAAGAATTCCGAGCGTGCCTTGTTGAGTTCCTGAACCTTCTGTGCAAGTGCGGCGTTCAAGCGCTTGCCCAAATCCGCGATGACGGCCTTTTGTTCCTTGTCGCGTTCTTCGGACGCTTCGAGTGCCGTTTGCAGCGACGCCATTTGTTCCCGTAAGGCGGCCAGCTGCTGGTTGAGCAAGGCGATCTGATCCAAATTTTCCGTATTCTGATTTTCCGCATCGCCCAACAAGCTGGAAAGCCGGGTCACTTCGCCTTCGGCCGTATCGGCCCGTTCGGTTTCGCTTTGAAGCGTCGCGCTGAGCCTGGCGAGCTGGGTTTGCAAGTCCTCATTGGCGCCCTTCGCCAAGTTGAGTTCTTCGGCCAACGCGCTCAGCCGCGCATTCAGGCGGTTTAGCGCCTCGTCCCGGCCCGACAGGGCTTGGCTGAGGAAGAATTGCGACAGCATGAAAATCGCGAGCAGGAAAATGATGACGAGCAGCAGCGTCGCCAGGGCGTCTACAAAGCCCGGCCAGTAATCCGCGGTGCGCTGTCGTGCTCGGGTGCTGCGCGGCATTTAACCCCCTGAGCCCCCGTTGCGGGGGCGGCCATTCAAATTGGCCACGGTTTTTGTCAAAACTTTGATCTCGTTCTTGAGATCGCGCAAGACCTGTTCGCGCCCATCGGCCACTTCTTCCAGCATGTGTTTCAAAGAAACATCGATGTTCCGGATATGTCCGCTGGTGACGTCGTCAAAACTGCCGGTAGATTTGGCTTGTCCCAGCCGCTCCAACACGGGTTTCAGCTCCATTTGGCCTTCCGCCACCTTCATGAGCAATTGCTGCTCCGTGCGCATCATATCGGTTAGGGTGGCCAGCCGCTCGGTCAATTCCATGAAATGGGCATTGGCGCTGGTGCGGTCCTCTACCGATTTTTCGACGGCCAGTTGAAGCGCTGACATATTGTCCGCGGTTTGCTCCAGTAAGGCGGAGATGTAACCGGGGGCCGCCTGATCGCCGTCGAAACCGGACGCGCCGCCGGTCAGGCGGGTGACCGACGACAGCCATTCTTCCAGATCGTTATAGAAGCGGTTCTGCGCCTGGCCGGCCTGTAAATCCAGAAAGCCCAGAATGAGCGATCCGCCCAGACCGAACAGCGATGACGAGAACGCCGTGCCCATACCCGCCAAGGGCCGGGTCAGTCCTTCCTGCAAGGCGGCGAACACGGCGCCCGCATCTTCCCCTTCCTTGGGCACGGAAAGGGAGCCGATGGTATCGCCCACTGACGCGACCGTATTGAGCAGGCCCCAAAACGTGCCCAGCAGCCCTAAAAAGATCAGTAGACCAATCATATAGCGGCCAAGGTCGCGATGTTCTTCAAGTCGCGTCGAGATCGAGTCCAGAATTGAGCGCATGGACATGGCGCTCAGCGAAACAGGGCCCGATCGTTCGCCCAGCATGGTCGCCATGGGGGCCAGCAAAACGGGTGCGCTGGGCAACACCAGACCCGGATCGGTCTTCCGGAAACTGTTCACCCATTTGATTTCCCGGCGCAGGGAAATGATTTCGCGAAACGCGTGTATGATGCCGACAAACAACACCGCGCCGATCAGGCCGTTAAATGCGATGTTGGCGCGAAACGCCCGTTCGATCGGTTCCACCAGAAGAAACCCGATCGCGATGACGGCGACCAAGAACATCAGCATGCGGTTTAAGAAACGGGTCGGCTGATCGATTTCAATCGCGTTTGAATAGTCTTTACTCATAAGTCTATCGTTTCATGAGGTTTAGGGCGGCAAGATGGCGATCCGCACGCCCATCTCGTTCGAGGCGGCTTCTCCGCGGGCGTAGACTTCCATGCGGTCGGCGGAAACGCCTTTCTCGCTCAGATAGTCACGCACGGCGACGGCCCGGCGCAGAGAGAGCCGCCGGTCGTCCTGGG
>JANQMY010000169.1 GCA_028279895.1 Alphaproteobacteria bacterium | reverse complement strand
ATTGATCGCGTGAATCCGCTCTATTTCAATGAGTTAGATCAGATTCACGCGATTAAATGGTATTGTAAGGCGATTCCATTTAATCGCGATCTGATCTAGATATTTATTGATTATTATTAGCAATAATGGCCGTATGGGATGCTACCGCTAGGAGCATGATGGCAAGGAGCATTCTTAATGGCTGGAGTAAACTTGACGCGGCGTGCCGTTGTGATATCCGCCAGCGCGGCGGGGTTTGCCAGTCCGACCAGAGTGTTAGCGCAGAAATTGCCTGTCTGTGATCAATATTCGGGTGAGGAGGGCAATTGGACGTGGAGCGCTGGAGCTGAGAACTGGTACATCGCGCACATTGGCGGTGAATTGAAATCGCGATCCGGTTTGGTGATCTTTCCCGATCCGGACTTGCGGCCGGAGAGATTTGTGGGCCTGGAACTGCTCTATCCGTCCAGCGACAAATTCCTGTTTCAAGCAACATTCCCAAGATACTTCGCGTTCGGCGGCGCCAACTTTGAGTTTACCGTTCGGGAACTGACCAATGGCTCAGGCAAAAGGATAGTGATATGCCGCGACGAGGTGAGCTGCGAGGACAGGAACTTCGGAATAACCTTGACGGTCGATGGCACTGAAGTGGCAGAGCAAACCTTGCGCTTAAGCCAACGCGATGCGTATTCGCGCATCTGGGCTCGACCCTTCGAGTCCGTGATGAGGATGCAGTTGATACTGAAACGCGAACAATTCAACCAACTCCTGGACGCTGGCTCCTTAACAGCCAGCGTCAATGACGTGGATGGCTTCACCGGCCAGGCCGGCTTTCTTATGGCCGCGGATTTCAAACTGCAGGGTCTGCCCGGGGCATTCGGGAATGCCGACCGCGCCTATTTCCAGGAACGTGATCGCTTTTACGCGCAACGTTGTGACCCCGATTCCGGGGTTTGCTTCCTTACGACGGCGTGTTGCGATCATTTGGGCTTGCCGGACGACTGCTGGGAACTTCAGACGTTGCGCCGCTTCCGGGATGATGTCTTGTACGCCCTCCCCGGCGGGGCGGAGGACATCGCAACGTATTATGAGAAGGCGCCTGTGATCGTCGAACGGCTCCGGGTCGATCCGGACCGCTCGTCGGTACTCGACCGGATCTACGCACGGCATATTCTACCGTCGGCTCAGCACGCGATTGCTGGAGATGACGTGTCCACTCGGCGGGTCTACACATCGATGATGCTCGATCTATCGCAACGCTACGGTGTGAAGCTGTTTTGAAGATCACTGAAGAGGCATAGCGGGCGGAGTTCGGGGTGAAGAAGGAGGCGGCGCGGCTGCGCGACGAGATCCGCCGGCTCGAGGCCATGGATCTGGGCCTGGACAAGGCGGGCACGGCGCCCAAGGCGCAGGCCCGCGCCGGATGGACGGGCCGCCACCGGCGGAAGCGGAAGCGTGGGAGCGTGATGCGGGGGATGTGATCCCCTTCGGACAAAAGTCCCTCACCTTCGGTTCGGTGTACTTTTGCCCGGAAGGGCGGGCGGAATTAGTAAGGTCGCCGACCGTTTCGGCAAGAAGTGGTGTGTGCGCTTACTCGAATGGTTTCTTTTGGTCCAGTACTAGATATTCCGACGAACATCGCACTTGTTTGACTTATGCTCAAATCGGCTTTCCTTTCAAAACAAAGATTTATTCATTTAGTTCAGAAAAAATTTTTATTCATCATTATGCAGAAGATAATGGTACATGTCCATATCGATCTCTGGACTATAGAAATATTTCTCCCTTGGAAGCGTGGCCTCAATTCTCAATATCCTTTTAAATCCGGGCTCAAAAGATTGACTTATACCGTCGAGCATTGAATGAGACTCATTTTGGGAGTTCCCAAGGAGCGGTTGTTCTGACTCAATGAGGCGAACTGATTCGGAGGTTTGCCGTGGGTCGAGCGATTGCGCTTCGGGAAGATTTTGATGGGCCGCGAGCTGCGGGCGCTCGGGTTTCGCAAGATCTCGGCGCGCCCGCGCCACAAGGGGCAAAACGAGTTCGCCGTCGAGGACTTTAAAAAAACTTCCCCGCCGAGTTGGCGGCGGTCCGTTCCAGGCTTCCGGACAACACCCAGATAGAGGTCTGGTTCCAGGATGAAGCCAGGGTCGATCAGAAGACCAAGCTCACCGGACGCTGGGCGAAACGCGGAACCCGTCCCGCGGCGCCCAAGGACCAACGCACCAAGTCGGCATATATCTTCGGCGCCATCTGTCCCGCCCGTGGCGTCGGTGCCGGCCTCGTCCTGCCCCGCTGTAACGCCCAGGCCATGCAATGGCATCTCGAGGAGATCTCGTCCCAGGTGACGCCAGGCGCCCACGTCCTGCTGATCCTGGATCAAGCCGGTGGGCACACCACTGGCAAGCTCACCGTCCCAACAAACATTACGCTTCTGACATTGCCGCCACGGGCGCCCGAGTTGAACCCGGTCGAAAACATTTGGCAGTTCATGCGCGAAAACTGGCTCTCCAACAGGATCTTCAAATCCTACGACGACATCGTCGCCCTGTGCTGTGAGGCCTGGAACAAGCTGATCGATCAACCGTGGAAGATCATGGCCATCGGCCACAGAAAATGGGCACATAGGTTCTAATCAATGCTCGTTGGTATTATACTCGGGATTCCCTTACGCCTAATGGCAGTCTAGAATGCGCATATGGCTGCGAGCGCAATGCGAAAACCAGAGTATAACCCGACGATGCTGCGTTGGGCGCGGCGGACGGCGGGCGTATCCAAAGCCGCCGCGGCGCAGCGCATTGCGGTAAAAGAAGAACAGCTCGCAGAATGGGAAAAGCCTAACCCCGAAAAGGCACCCACAGTCAAGCAAGCGCGCGATCTGGCAAATCTCTACAAAAGGTCATTTCTAGAGTTCTTCCGGCCAGAGCCGCCAACACTACCTGACCCCACACAGGTTCCAGACTTCAGGCTTTTCCCAGCGGTTCCCGAGCCATCTGCGCTACACAAACTCAAGGAGATTGTGCTGTGGGCCGAAGCCCAAAAAGCCAATACCCTCGACCTAATAGCTGAGGTTGGGGATACTCCACCAATCATACCCGATGCACTTTTTACGACACCGAATGTTGACTATGAGTGGGCTGCCGCTAATGCCCGAGAAGCAATAAAGTTCCCAGTCGAAAAACAGGTCGGGCGCAACGACGCCGAACGTAGGCAGATTCCAACTGAACTACGTCGAAAAATCGAGTCTCTTGGCATACTGATACTCCGACGAACGGACCTGGGACAGCTTCATGTAAGAGGTTTTTGCATTGTCGAATTTCCGCTTCCCGTTATTGTCATTGGGAAGGACACTATTACCGCTCAAGCGTTCACGCTCGCTCATGAGTTTGCGCATGTGCTGATATGTCAAAGCGCGATAAGCGGGCATCTACCGCGCACCGGAGGCGACAAAGAGAAAAGGAAGGTCGAGGAGTGGTGTAACCGCTTCGCATCAGCATTCCTAATGCCCAGAGAGGCTGTTGCTGACTATATTACGCCACCAGAAGCGCCATATGAGGAAATGCCTGATCACGTGTTACATCATGCGGCACTATATTTCGGCGTTAGTGACCATGCCATGCTCATAAGGCTGGTCCATCTTGGGTATGTGACGGCCGACTACTATTGGTCTGTGAAAAAGCCGCAATTCGATGAATGGGAAAGAACACACAAGGACCGCGGACGGTCGAAATACTATGGATCAAGATACCGCAATACTCAAGGCGACCTATACACCGGCCTTGTGCTTGAGGCATGGGCTACCGGCCGCATAACCGGTCATCATGCCGCCGAATATATGGGGATCAAGAATATACAGCACATGTATGACATCCGCGATTATTATGGGGGCGAATGAAGCAATACTGCTTCGATATGTCTGGGATTTCTAATCCATTGGAAACAATGCCTATCGATATTCATCGGTCGATGTGGGCATTGATCGCTGAGATTTTTTCATCTGGCATTATCGCCGTTACCAGAGAAATTTATGATGAGATGGTACATATTCCCGGACCGATGGGCGATTGCATCAAAAAGAATGAGGAGAATTTAGTGCTAGAAGTTGGTCAGCGCGACTGGGACTGGCAAACGTATACTGATCATATTGGCCGGATGCAGGTTGCATATGAGAAGGTAATATCCGAATATAACGGTGGTCGGAAAAATACAATCTGCCTCAATGATCTATCCATCATCGCGCTAGGAAGAACCCTGAGTTTGCCAGTTGTGAGTATGGAAGGGAAATTCGTCCAAGTAAGCGAGAAAAGAAAACGAATTCCAGAGGTGTGCCAGCTAGAGGATGTGACTCACTACGATTTTAGTAACTTTCTACGCAAGTCGGGAATCGCGGTATGACGGACAAAGGGGCTGCGTTCGTCGCGCGGATTTATGCTACCTTTAGGCACTCAACTCAGCTTTCATTTGATGTCTCCCTCTCAACCGCCGAGAGGAATTGACCCCAATCTTCGTATTCCTCCAATGGACCCTCTGTGTAAAGCACACGTTCGAGTCCGGCTCGCCCCGCGAATTGCAGACAGCTACCATTATCCTTTCGCCGCTGCTTTTCGGGCCCCTTACGGGACAAATAATCGCTCCCGCTGAAGGGCGGAGAGGCTTGATCGGGCGTTCCGGCCAAATGACGATCAGACGCTCCTATGTTGGCGTCCTCCCCCGCAGGCGATGGCCATTCGGAGAGACCCTCTTCAGGGGAGAAAGCTATGGTTGCCAGCGAATACTTCCGATCAGATTTCGAGCGCCCCATTTCCAGGGAGATGCTTAGCTCGGCAGACAGCGAGACCCAACTCGATGTGATGGAGGCTTGGTTTCGCCAGAATTTTGAAGATCCTGCAAATCGCACGCCCTATGAATCGGCGGAAGGCGGTTACATATGGATCTGGGGTGGCCCGTATGACGCTCGCGACCAGCTTCAGAACGAATTTGATGGGATCGTACCCGAGAATCTGATCGGACAGCTTGCTGAAGAACTTTCAACCGAGTGCTGGGAGTGGGCTCCAACACCCAGCGCAGATGATTTCGACTCGTTCCTGGTCCATAACATATCTCAGATTACGGAATACTACCACCATTTCTTGTGGTCGATCATAGATATTACACAGCTTCTTAGAATGGAAGTCGACGACGATGTCTCTTCCTGTTTCTTGAGATTGCTCTATGCCAACGTGATAACGGCACTTGAGACCTATTTATCTGATGCTTTCATCAGCAGTGTCCTGAACCGGAAGGAATTACTGCGGCGATATGTTGAGTGTGCTCCCTTATTTCGAAACCAAAAGGTTTGTTTGTCTGAAGTGTACACAGCGTATGAGAGCATCGAACAAAGAGTCAGCAGCCATCTAGCCGAAGTGGCTTGGCACAATCTCGACCGAGTTAAACCTATGTACCGTGACACGTTAGGAATTGAGTTTCCGTCTGACTTAGGTGAAGTTTACCGAGCAATCCTAATTCGCCATGACATTGTTCATCGAAACGGCAAGACTAAAAGCGGTGATGACATTCAAATTCTTCCAGAAGATGTTAAGAAACTCATTGATGAAATAGAGAGGTTTGTCAAACATATCGACGCCAATTTGTCAAAGCTGACGCCAGAATAATAATCTTTACGGCTAACCTGTCCGCGAGAGCCACCAATCATATTGCGAAAAGGAGCTGGCGCGTTCGGGAAGGAGGGCAGCGCGGTTGCGCCGGTCAAGATCGCCGCGTTCGTTTACGGCGTCCTCACCACAGTTAAAAGGACGGATAGGAAGAAGGCGAACAGTCGGACGAAGAAGTAAAAGAACTCGGCGGAGGGGATTCCCTTTCTGCTTTTCCTCCTCCCGTGCCGTCCTGGCCGTCGTTTGGGCCGGCGCGGCGGTTTCCTGGCCCTTTGTCGGATCGTTCCCGCTTTCGCCCATCGGCCTGCCTTTACCGCAACCAAAGGTCAGCATTCTGGCACGGATCGCGCTGCTGGGTGAAGCGCGGGGATCTTGAAGGGATCACCACAGAGAACACCGAGGACACAGAGAAGGGGGGAAAAGGCCACCTCACCCGCCCGCCTTCGCCAAGGCTTCGGCGGGCACCCTCTCCCTCAAAGGCGGAGAGGGGCTTTATTTGCGGAGTCGCCGCTGCGTCTCCTCTCTGCCCCGTGGGGTCGGAGAGGGGCTTGAGAAAAATAACCACAGAGACACCGAGGCACAGAGATTTCACGGAGATCGAAGACACAGGTGTGAGGCTCGCATCCGGCGCACCACCCCGTGTGCATCTTGGCGCCCTCTGTGTCTCTGTGCCTCCGTGGTGAAAAACAAAGGCCGTCTCACCACCCTCTCCCGCCCTCTCCCGCCCTCTCCCGCAAGCGGGAGAGGGTGGTGAGACGGCCTTTGTTTTCACCACGGAGGCACAGAGACACGGAGGGCGCCAAGATGCACACGGGGTGGTGCGCCGGATGCGAGCC
>JANQMY010000128.1 GCA_028279895.1 Alphaproteobacteria bacterium | reverse complement strand
ACCCCAAGAAAACAAATAGGGAGGGGCCCATGGCCCAACTGCAGTACTCGCGCGACGAAATCATGGCTGATCACGCTTACGCACGGCCTCAGGTCGAAGCCGGCTATACGCTTCATGGCGGGTTCGATTCGGCTGGCACGTATATTTCACCACGGACCCTTCACCGGTGGCCCGCGGTTCGGGCCTGGGGCCAGGCCCTTAAAGCGCGTGGCTGGCCGCTGATCGATGCGGATGTAACGCTCATGTCCCGCGGCAACTATCCGAGCCTGGCCCAGCAGAAGTTTTTGCTAGTCCATGATGTGGGCCAGAGCCTCTGGGACTCCATCACCATCACCGGCGTGATCGAGGCGCGGGGCAGATTGCTGTGCGATTTTGTGGCGCCGGATTTTCAGCAAATTGTCGACGAGGACATCTCGCAGATGGCGGTCGGCCATTTGAACAAAGGCCTGTTGTTCGCTCACGGGCTCGACGAAGGCGGAGATCCGGACAACGGCGTTGGCGCCCACGATGCCATGTGGTTTGCGGTGCGCGATCTCCTCTTCGGCAAAGACACCTATCCGCTGCCGAACGTGCCGGAAAGCATTGCACGCCCGGTGGAGGGCCGGGAAATGCCGCTAATTCCGGAAGAATACGAACAAGTGCTCGTGCTGCTGATGAACGTTCTCATGATTGAAGTGCGGGCCGAGAATTTCTTCAGCTTCTGCTACGGCGTGGCGCAAGACCCGGATGCCTTCACAGACCGCCCGGCGGAAGCGCTTAAGGCCGCGGAGCTGGTCAATCGGATCCGCACCGATGAAGCGATTCATGTGGCCTATTTGCAGGCGGTCGTCTCTGAATTGAGAAGCCTGACATTCAAGACGGACGACGGCCAGCGTGTGCCGGGCAAGGATGTGATCGATCCGGTATGGGACCGGATGGTGCAGTGGCACACTCAAATAAATCATGACAATGCGCGGGCGCAGACAAGAGACAAGATCCAACGCCTATTGAGCGCACGGCCCGACGGTTCGTCGCTCATGGCGCAATTCGACTCACTCGAAACCAAATTGGCGGCATGAGCATGAAAAGCTTTGCAGGAAAAACAGCCTTTGTAACCGGTGGCGCAAGCGGTATCGGTTATGCGATGGCCCAGGCATTTTTGCGGGAAGGCATGAATGTCATGCTGACCGATATTGAGGAAGATGCGCTGTCGGCGGCTGTCGACAAGCTGGGCGCAACCAATGCGCAAGTCCGTACACTGATCTGCGATGTTGCGGTGCGCGAGGCGGTGAATGAGGCCGCGGAGCGCACCATATCCGAATTCGGCAACGTGCATGTGGTCTGCAACAATGCCGGTGTCGGTGCCGGCGGCCCCATGGGAGAGATCGAATCCGCCGATTGGGATTGGACGATCGCGGTAGATCAATGGGGCGTGGTCTACGGTATTGAAGCTTTCCTTCCGCACATGAAAACCCACGGCGAAGAAAGCCACATTGTCAACACGGCTTCCATGGCCGGCATGTTCGCCGTGCCGAATATGTCGCCCTATTGTGCGGCCAAATATGCCGTCGTGGCGATGAGCGAATGCCTTAATGCGGAATTGGCGGAAACCAATATTGGCGTGTCGGTTTTGTGTCCCGGTTTTGTCAGAACCCGCATCCATGAAAGCGGCCGCACGCGGCAATCGAAATATGGTGGTCCTCGGGCTCAGGAACTCGAAGGGCCGAGTAGCGAGGAAGGCACTGTCGCCGACATGGTGAACGCGGGCCTCGACCCGGCGGCTGTGGCGGAACGGGTGCTGGAATGCATGCGCGCCGACGAGCTTTACATTTTCACCCATCCGGAAACTTGGGAATGGTTGAGCATGCGCTTTCAAAGCATCGAAGCCGCTTTCGAAAGCGCGCGGCAAAGTCCTGCGCTTCAAGGAAAGAGCTAGACCTGCCGCCAAGCAATAAGGGAGAGCGACATGAAGTTCGGCATCTTCTACGAGCATCAATTACCCCGGCCCTGGAACGACGGTGATGAGCTCAAGCTGTTTCAAGACGCGCTGGACCAGGTGGAACTCGCAGACAATTTGGGCATCGACTATGCGTGGGAAGTGGAGCACCACTTCCTTGAGGAATACTCCCATTCCTCCGCCCCCGAAGTATTTTTGGCAGCCTGCTCCCAGCGCACCAAGACCATTCGCCTGGGCCACGGTATTGTCTTAATGCCGCCCAATTACAATCATCCGGCGCGCGTGGCCGAACGAATTGCGACGCTCGATTTGGTGAGCAATGGCCGGGTGGAATGGGGCACCGGTGAGTCCTCCGCCCTTTTGGAACTGGGTGGATATCGCGTACCGGTCGAGCAAAAGCGCAGCCAGTGGCGCGAAGCCGTGGAACAGTGTGCCAATATGATGGCGATGGACCCTTATCCCGGTTATGAGGGTGAACACTTCTCCATGCCGTGCCGGAATGTGGTGCCCAAGCCGGTCCAGAAGCCACATCCGCCGCTTTGGGTCGCATGTTCGAACCGCGAGACGATTAAGCTTGCGGCCCGGCTGGGTATCGGAGCACTCACATTTGCATTTGTCGACACGGCGGAAGCGAAAAAGTGGGTGGATGACTATTATCACATCCTGAAAACGGAATGTGTGCCCATCGGCCATGCGATCAATCCGAACATTGCCATGGTCACCGGGTTTTCGGTTCATCCGGATGCGGAAGAAGCGAAACGCCGCGGCATGGACGGGTTTAGGTTCTTCAGCTATGCGCTGGGTCACCACTATATTTTCGGTGAACATGTACCGGGGCGCACGGATATTTGGAAAGGCTTCGAGGAAGCGCGTGGTGCGCTGCCCGATGAAGGCGGCAACCGAGGCATCGGCACGCCGGACGAGATGCGCGCCCATTTGCGCGGCTTTGCCGAGGCCGGTGTGGACCAGGTGTCCTTCATCCAACAGGGTGGGCGCAACACGCACGAGCACATTTGCGAAGCGCTTGAGCTGTTCGCCCATGACGTGATGCCGGAATTCAAGGAGAACGAGGCCGAACGGCAGAATCGGAAGATGGAAGAACTTGCGCCCTATCTTGAACAGGCAATGGCCCGAAAAGAGAAGATGGCGCCGTTGGCCGATCATGAAATTCCGAAGGTGGTGGCGCTGGGCCGGCAGATTGCCGAGACATCGAAGCCCGCGGCGGAGTGAGCTATTTGCCTTTGAGATGGATGACGGAACCTGTCTCCCCGTCCGCAAGGCGCGCCTTGTGGAAAGCGGCCAGGGCGTCATCGGGCGATGCCGAGGCGAGAGCATCGAACAGACTTTGAGCGTGCGCCGGATCTTCGTCTAACGCGCGATAGGCGGCGAGGTAGCTGTCGAGTGTTGTATCGCGTGCGACAGGCTCATATGCATCGATGGGATCGGTTTTGCCGACCAGCACAAGGCGGCCAACCGGGCGCAAGGCGTGCTGGGTGTCCGGCAGGGCGCTTTCCGCGCCGATAAGGATCCGCGTGTTGGTGAATTTGTTCGCGCTTTCGAGCCGGGCGGCCGTGTTCACCGTGTCGCCTAGCGCCGTGTAGTCGAAACGGTCGCGCCCCCCGAAATTGCCGACCACGGCGGGTCCGTAGAAAACGCCGATGCGTGTCTCGCCGACGGTATATCCTTGTGCGGACCATTTTCGGACAAAGCTTTCGCTGAACCGGTCGATATCGATCGCGCAGGACACCGCCCGCCCGAAATCGTTGTCGCGCGCTTCCGGCGCCCCAAAAAAGCTCATGGTGCCGTCGCCCAGGAACTTGTCGATGGTGCCGCCATGTTTGAGGATGGTGCCCGCAACGCCTTCCAGATAGTCATTGACGATGTCGGTCAGTTCGTGCGGATCCAACCGTT
>JANQMY010000121.1 GCA_028279895.1 Alphaproteobacteria bacterium | reverse complement strand
CACCCATCGGGTCAAGCCTAGGGCAATCGCATATGGCTCCGTTACGACGATTATCTCTCCCGCTCATGCCTGCGAATGCAGGCATCTCGCACCTCTAAGAGGAGATCCCGGTTCGCGCATACGCGACCGGGATGAGCGCAAAAGAAATGAGTTCCATATGCGATTGCCCTGGGGTCAAGCCCGAGGGCATACTTCACCTGGAAACGCCATAGCAAACCACCCAAAAAAAGTCTCGGACTTTAGAAGAAACCGCCCGTCGTCGGTTGACCGGCCGTGAGGCGCAGCAATCCAGCTTGGTAGTTGGCAAGCTGTGCCTGCACGCGGGCGGACGGCAAACCGCTCTGAGCCTGAAGCCGGCTGGTCAAATCATCGAGCGCCGGATCGCGCGTGAATTCCCGATAGGCAGACCGAATCTCGGATAGCGCATCGTTGATCACCGTTTGCGCCCGCACGGCATCCGTCCTGCTGCGTAAGGACAGCGACGAATCCAGCCCAAGCCCAAAGATGATCGGCGCAAGTTCCCCCTCTTCTTGGGTTACCCCTTCCTCGTTGATCAGCGATCCGGCCGGAAGCCCAAGTCCGCGCAACGCATCCCGACCTTCCGGGCCCGCAATCAGTTCGATGGTACGGCCATTGCCGGCCTCGATCCGTAACTGGTCTTGCCCCTCGGAAATCCTGACGGATGCCCTGCCGGAAATCGTCACCGCCAAATTGATTTTGAGGGCAAGGCTTTTAAGGGTCTCGCCCTCTTCAATTCTAATGGTTCGCGCCGCCTTACCGTCGACAGAAATGGAGAAGCGGTCTCCCACCCGCGCCGAAGAGTTCGCTGTGACCAGTATCGAACCGGTTTGAGACAAGTCCCCGCGAGGGAGTCCCAGGGCATCCAAGACAGATGAGCCGGACGGATCGACGGCGATCGTCTGCGCCGCAGTCGTCGTCCCAGGTTTAGCGTATTGATACGTCCACAGACTATTCAAGCCACTGTCGAACTTCGCGGCAAATCCATTTTGACTGCCCACAAGCGTTTCACCAGGCAACGCACCATTTGTCTGACCGGCCACGTACACATTGCCGTTTTCCACAGCGAGCGAAGAAATGGCGTCACTGGCCGTGCTGCCCAGATACGTGGTCGACCCCGCCGTTGCGCTGCCGCCGGCATCGTTGATCTTGACGACGAAGCCGTCGATGCCGCCGCTATGGGCATTGACGATACTGGCGGCACCCGAGGCATCCAGCGCAGCATTGCCGGTTCCGCCGGCCACATAGATGTCGTTGCCGTCGATCGCCAGATCGTTCAGCGCGCCGCCTTGCAGGTCGCCCAAATTGACTTCCCACAAGGCCGCGGAAAGACCGTCGGCCGCATCATACTTCCGGATGATGGCTTCACCGTCTTCCACCGAAGAGACCACCACATTGCCATCGGCGGCAATGCCGACCGACGTTGCCTTCTCGTTGCCGGCCCCGCCGAACTGCCGATGAAAAAGAAGATCCCCATCCGCGGACAGTTTTGTGAGATAGCCGTCAGTGCCCCCGCCATGGGTTACGCTGCTGTTGAGCGCCGCTTTGGTTTCACCCACGACAAATATCGATCCGTCCGACGCGATGGCCACGCCGGTTGCGCCGTCATCGGCCCCCGGTGAGATTTGCCGGGTGAACTGTTCCTCACCCGCACTATTGAACTTGGTAACGAACGTATCGTAACCGCCCCCAATTGCTTGTTGTGCGAGATCGCCTTTCACCTGCCCCGCCACCACCACATTGTCATTGGCGTCTACGGCAACGGAAAAACCGTCGGCGACTTCATCGGCCCCCAGCAATCGGCTGAAGACCACATTGCCCACGGAATCGTATTTGGTCAGGAATACATCGGACGTTGCCTGATTGATCTGACCGTCGAGATCGGCTGAGGTGTTGCCGACCACATACACATTGCCCTGGCTGTCAACGGCACTCGATTGAATTTGCGTATCGGCATCATCCGGCGCGACAGAAAGCGTGAAATCTCTGACCGGATCGGCGCCATCGACCCCGCTGAGTTTGATGAATTGTCCGTCCGGCCCGGTTCGGGGACCGAGCGTCCCGCCCAAATAGACGGCCGGCGCGCCAGCAGCCGCCGAAAAAGACAAGGTTTCCGTCAGGGCACCGTTGATCTTTATGCCGAACTGATCCTGATCGAGGCGTTCCCGCTCGAATCGCGTGACCGCGCCCACTGCTTCCAGCTCGGTATTGATGAGGTCGACGATGTTATCGACCGTCGCACCACCGGCCGCCAAATTTGCAAAATCGATTTGCGCATTCAGCGTTTCGCTCGCCTTTTTGACGGTAATCGTAAAAACTTCATCGCCATTCACCGAGGCGATCGGATCTGTGAACGCACCGGCATGGATGAGCCCGGTCTCAAACGTCGACGAGGTTCGCGGTGTTTGGGTGAGCGTGTCTGCTTGATCGGATTTTTCACCCGGCAAGACCGTTAATTCGCTAAAACTCTCGGTACGAACAAAATCGGTCACTTCCGCAAGGCCGCGGGCGAAGCGTTGGTCAAGGCCCGGCAGTTGCCCGGACAATGTGGTGTCCTTCGATGCCTCGCCTGCAAGTGTCGCAAGCGTATTCACCGCGCGGTACAGGACGAACAGTTTTTGAAGGTCGTTCGGGACGGCTTCATTGTCGAAGACCGGGTCGTTCCGGTCGATGACAGACGTCGCGGTGAGCGCGGCCCGAAGTTGGGCATCTTGACTGGGTCTTTCGACACGAAAATCCCATGGCGGCAGAATGGTGGCGGGGCCTCGATCGGTCGACGGCGACGTACGGGGCGATGCTTGTTGCGCGGACGCAAGCGCCTGCGCCTGCTTAGCCGCAAACAAGTCGGGCAGGAACGACAAGTTCAGCGTGATCGGCGTGAACCGAAAACCGCCGTCGTCACCGCCAAATCCAAAGACGTTAGACATCCGAATACGCAACCAAAACCGAAGTAAAATCAGCCGGTTACACTCTATAGACGGGGCGTTAATACCGCTTTAAGGGGCTCACCATCGACGCCAAGAAAATACGGTTAAAACAAAACTAACGTCGCGCGACAGCGCATTCATTTGGCAGGTTCCGGTGTTTAGCCTCATGGAAACGTCGTCTTTCCGTGTATACTCGTTAACAATGTGACAGCTTAGTTGAAGTGAGAGTGGCGTTATGCAGACAAACCAAGCAGGCCTCGAGCTGATCAAGATGTTCGAGGGGCTCCGGTTAGAGGCTTATGTGGATGCCGTGGGCGTGTGGACCATCGGCTATGGCCACACCAAAACAGCCCGGCGTGGCATGGTCATCACGGAAGAACAAGCCGAAGCGCTGCTGCGGGAAGATCTGCAAGACGCGGAAAACGCCGTCAATCGGCTGGTCAAAGTCCCGCTTAACGAGAACGAGTTTTCTGCGCTCGCCTCATTGGTATTCAACATCGGTTCGGGCAATTTCCAGAAATCCACCGTCCTGCGGCGCCTGAACGCCGAAGACCGCGTGGGCGCGGCCGATGCGATCGAGTGGTGGAACAAGGGTCGTGTTAATGGCGTCTTAACCACGCTGCCGGGTCTGGTCCGCCGCCGCGCCGCAGAGAAAGCACTTTTCTTGACGCCGACGGCGCAGGAATTGCTGACGGACCTATTGGTGCGCGCAACCGACAGCGATCGCGGTATAGAGGAAGCGCCGCCGGCAGCCGTCGACCAAGGGTTGGAGTCTCGGGTGCCCCCCAAAGAAAGCTCCAGGGCGCGGCGCGATGCGCTGAGCAGCAGCCGTACCATGCAGGGCGCCGGGGTTGCCGGTGCCGCCGGGGCAAGTGCCGTGGGTGCCGGGACCACGATGAACACCGAACAGCCGACCACCATCGGCCGCACCATCAAAGACTATCTGGTGACGTACCAGAGCGAAATTCTGATTGCGATCGGTGTTATCATCTTGTTGGCCGCCCTCTTTATCATGTTTGCGCGCTGGGACGATTGGCGAAAAGGCAAGCGTTAGAGCGGCGGACGGCTGCAGCGGCAACCCGTCCGTAAACCGACAATTAACCAGAATCGGGCTTGATAAAACCATGTCCCGAACCCTTCAAGCCATCGGCCTAAGTCAACGGCGCGCGCGCGGCGCCGCAACCGGTTCCGCCGATCCCTACCGGCTCGGTCTGGAGCTGGTGGCCACCGGCGCCCTCGGAAAAGCCATCGAATGCTTTGAAACGGCCTTGTCCACGGCAACGACGCCGGAACGGCATGCGAATATCTTGCTGCAGCTCGGCAATTGCGCGCAGAAGCTGGGACAAATCGATTTATCGATTGAGTTCTATCATCGCACGCTATCCGTCGAACCGGAACGCGTCGAAGCGATCGTTCCTCTTTCTACTCTGTACACAGAGAAAAAACGGCACCACGACGCACAGAACCTGCTGAAGGAGAAAATAAAGGTCTGCAAGAACACCGCCCCACTTTGGTTGGCACTTGGCAACGCGACCCGTGAAGCGGGAGACTTAGACGCAGCGGAAGCCTTCATCCGCGAAGCCTTGGCTCAAAAACCCAACTATGCCCTCGCATTGGGGGCACTAGGCGACTTGTTGTCAGACAAAGGGCAAACCGAAGACGCGCTTGAAGCCTACAGCAAAGCCATCAAGAAAGACTCAAAACTCGACCGCGTTCGGTATCATCGGGGACTTCTGAAGCTCTCCGTCGGTAATCTTAAGGAAGGCTGGCGCGATTTCGACTATCGGTTCTCGTCTCTCGGTCGCGATATCGAGTATTGTCACGGCTTGCGCAAATGGGACGGACACGATCTGCGCGGACGCACGCTGCTGGTTACCGCCGAACAGGGGATCGGCGACCAAATACTTTTTGCGTCCGCCTTTCCCGACGTTTTGGCCGATGCGGAAACGAGCGGGGGCGCTGTGCTTATTGAATGCGAGGCGCGCTTGGTGCCCCTGTTTCAACGGTCTTTCCCGACGGCCCGCGTTTTCCCGATGCAGGCCGTTTTTGGAGAAGGCCGGCATCGTATCGAGTATGAATGGCTACGCGGCATCGACCGGGTGACGTACCACATTCCCATGGGAAGCCTAGGCAGGCTGTACAGGAACGATGTGGCGGACATGCCCAATCCGCATCACTACCTTAAGGCGGACCCCGAACAAGCCGTACACTGGCACAACGCGGCTGAGGATAACGGCCGGCCCGAGCGCATCGGCATTTGCTGGCGCAGCGGCGACACATCGGGCGCACGCAGTTTGCAATTCGCGCCGCGGGAGCATTGGGCGCATTTTCTGAGGTCAGTGGACGCTGAGCTTGTATCGCTGCAATACGATGCCACCGAAGAAGAGGTACACAGTCTCTCGGCGCTGTGCGGCCGCGACATCGCTGTTCCTGCCGGACTGGATCAAAAGAACGACTTGGATGGCACGGCGGCCCTCATCAATACGCTAGGCGCGGTTGTTAGCGCGCCCACATCCGTCGCCGCCCTGTCCGCCGCCTTGGGCGTACCGACCTTCAAAATATTGCGAGACCGCAGTTGGACGGCCTTCGGCCAGACCTATGAGCCCTTTGCCCCGGCCTGCCGTTTGATAAAAGGCGAACGAGCCGGGGATTGGGACAGCACCTTCAAGGCCGCGCTGGAAGAATTGGAAGGCTTGGGTCGCTAGAGCGTCCGACGCTCTAGGTGTGAGCTTTCGACAGGTTGTCCATTCGGGCCTGACCGAGGAGACTGGAGTTACCAAGCTTCAGACATCCTAGGAGAAAGACCCGAATGAA
>JANQMY010000081.1 GCA_028279895.1 Alphaproteobacteria bacterium | reverse complement strand
TCTCACCTCGGCTGATTCGTGACAAATCACAGTCGAATCCAAGCCATGCGTCCCGTCCACAAAATCTTAACCGGACAGTAGTGGGATAAACCGGCGAATGACGCAATATGATTGCTTTCACTCTACCCCCGCCCCTCCGTGTCAGAGAGGGGCGGGGGCATTCTTATTTGTTCACCCGGTTGGCAAAGCCAATCGGGCTTTTGTGGCCGGGCCGGGCTTCCATTTCGGCGCGCAGTTCCATTGCGATTTCATCGGGCGATACATCGCCCAAGCGATACCGCAATTTCTGTTTCACCACCGCAAAGTCGCCCGGCGCCAAATGCACCTCGTCCGCGAAGCCTGCCGGCGCTTCAAGGCCGAAGAAATGCCGGAATGCGAGCTTCACCTGATCCACATTCAGGTAATCGAACTTCACTTTGAACGTGAACCGGCGCAGCGACGCCTGATCCAGCGACTCCATCAGGTTGGTGGTGCAGGCGAACGGCACCGGATGGCTTTCCATCCATGTGAGCATTTCATTCACCTGCGCCACTTCCCAACTGCGGGTGGCGCCCCGGCGATCGAAGAGCAAACTGTCCGCTTCATCGATCACCAGGAACTGGCCCGCTTCGGCCGCATCGGCGAAGGCGCGGGCAATATTCGCCTCGCTTTCGCCGACCCACGGGGACAACAGATCCGACGCCCGGCGCTGCATCACCTCAAGGCCCATGGCCTCGGCGATGTGGCGCACATAGGCCGTCTTGCCCGTTCCCGGCGCTCCATAGAGGCACAAGGAAAAGTCGGACGGCACGGAGGGGTCCGCCAACCGGTCTGCCAAGGCCACCATGTCCCGGTCGCCATTGACGAGGGCCGGCATGAACGCCGCCGGCGCATCCCGCCGTGGAACGGCAGGCTTGCCTTCCACCACGCGGGCAAGGCCTTGCACCACCAGTTCCACGTCTTCCGCATCGCCATGGGCAAGGTGCGCCGACCGCAGTGCGGTCGCCATCAAGCCCGGCGAGGTGGCGTGCTGCCGCGCCATCCGGTCGATGTCCGCCTGCGAGAGGGCCATGCCTTCCTTGTCGGCAAGCCGCGTCAAAATTTTCGTCCGCACGGAAACCGGCGGCACTTTCATTTCGACGATCAAGCTCATCCGCCTCAGATAGGCCGGGTCCACCGACGACACATCGTTCGTCGCCCAGATGACCGGGGCCGGGTTGTGTTCGAACAAGCGATTCACGAACACTTTGGATCCGGCACGGCGGCCAAAGGCACGCGGATAGATGAAGTCTTCCATTTCATCGAAGAGGAAAACCTTATCCGACCGAAAACGCGCCAATTGCTGACCGAGCAGAAGCGCTTGCAAGCGCTGGCTGCGATCCGGCTCCGAATTGCCGCGGCTGGCTTCGCCCACCGCATGCAACTCAAAACCGCCTTGTGCCGCCAAGGCTTTGGCAAACTCGGTCTTGCCCGTTCCCGGTGCGCCATAGAGCAAGACGTTCACGCCACGGGCGCCGGTCCGCGCCGCGCCTGCCAGCAGGTTGCGGGCAAGATCCCGCTGCCGGTCAAGATGGTCGAAGTCCTGCCAGTGCAGGTCCGCCGTCAAAGACGGGCCCAGCAACGCCGTTTCTATGGCGGCGATACCTTCGTGGGGCGGCAGCAGGGCGTGATGCACATCATGACCGGGGCGATAGGCGTAACCGAAATAGTCGCCATTCGTGACCGGATCGATCAGGCCACACGGGACCAGATGCGACCCATGAAGCGCCTCGGCGATCTGCGTTTCGGTGAACCCCAAGCACAATGCCGTCAACGCATCGCTCGAAATATACCGTTTACGGAC
Organism: Alphaproteobacteria bacterium; assembly: GCA_028279895.1. Lineage (GTDB taxonomy): Bacteria > Pseudomonadota > Alphaproteobacteria > JANQMY01 > JANQMY01 > JANQMY01. Next base: position 340 of record JANQMY010000081.1, on the reverse strand, counting down.
CAAGTCGTCGCAGAGGTCCTCAAACGGATCTTCGGAATAGACGCGTATCGCGAAATCGAAAACGGCCTGTTCCACTTCATCAAGCCCCAACGCCGCGCCAAGCGCCGCAAGGTTCTCTTCCCATTGCCCGGTTGCCACGCGGCGATAGTCACGCAGCCGTGCGTTCAACTCGGCCTCTAGATCGCGCCAAACGCGGCGCGCCACGCCGCGCGACCGGCGGCCCACACGCACACCTTTTGGCGCCCGCGAAAACAGCTTGCCGCTTGCCTCCGGCGTATCGGTGTCGGACGGCATGTGGATATCGATATCCACATAGGCTCCATTGTCTACGAACCAATCG
>JANQMY010000074.1 GCA_028279895.1 Alphaproteobacteria bacterium | reverse complement strand
TAGAGCGCGATCAGGTTAAGCCTGTCCCGGACCTGATCCGGGATGGACTCCGGTTAACCGTCCGATCGCCTGCCTTCGCCGAAGCGAAGCTTAGGCTTCGCGCAGGCAGGCGCGACCGACAGAGAATCTGGGGCGTGATCATATTGCCGTGAAAAATGATCATGCCCTAGCTTGTGAAGCCCGGCCTTCCCACTCCCTCCCGGCCACCCGGCACCCCTACCCTGTCAGGTGGCCGGGAGGGGGAGCGGGAAGGCTTAGCCAGTCAGAAAGAAGAGCGCCTCAAAACCACGCGGCCGCCGGGATCGGTGACAGTGACCTCCGGTGGCGTTTCAAGCGACAGGCCCGGATGACCGTTGCAGGCACCGGTGCGCACATCGAAACGGTAACCGTGCCAGGGGCACGTCACCGCGCCGTCGACCACCGGCGCGTCGTCGAGCGGCCCCAACATATGCGGGCAACGTACGGAAAAGATCGTGAACCGATCATTTTTCCAATCGAGCTTAAAGCGTCCGCCGCGAAACGGCACGATGAGGGGCAGCGCGGCTTCTACCGCATCGACGGACCCTAAATCTTTCTCAACCTCGTCCGCGCCGCCGCGCCGAAAATCCTGCCAAGCCTGCATTTCGTGCTGACGGCGCGCCATCATGGATTCATCTTCGTCGTAAAGCTGACGGTAGATGGCGCTCAGCGCCTCGCCATATTGTTTGCGCACCTCGTCCTGCAGGCCGGTGTCGGGCACGTAAAAGTCCACCTGCACTTGGATATTTTCCGCATCCAGAGTAACCGCCTGGGTGTGAATTTGATTGCCCTCGCCGACCCCCGCCAGGATGGTGGTCACCCAGCAATGCTGTTGCGTGTCCAGCAGCAGCTCGATCACTTGTCCGCGCTCGGCGGTCCCGTTGCCGCCCGCCACTTCCGCCGACGCGCGCCAGCCCCAGGGGCCGGAGTCGATCAGCTCGATCGTGCTGAAGCTGCTCGAGTGCAAGCTTGGCAGATGCTCCCAGTCCAGCGCGTTTTCCATCATGCGTGCCATGGTGACCGGCATGTCGCGGCGGTAATGGCCCACCTTGACGCAGCCCGGCGCCTCACCGAAACGGGGGGCTCGCGGCCGGGCGGCAATATCGCTGGCGGAAAGGCCGAGAAGTTGGGCAGACATAGTCGCTGGGGTCCTTATCCGATGAACAAATCCACCGCACTGTATACGGCAAAGAAAAGCGCGATCACAAATCCGATCACAGGCACGGCCAGCGGCACCACAAATCGGGCATCCCCCTTGCCCTCACGCCGTTTGACCCGCACCAGCGATGCATTGACCGCCGTGAACACCATCAGAATGAACACGGAGGTGATTTGCGCCAGCGTGGCCACATCCCACAACAGCGCCAGGAACAGCACGATGGCCATGACCACCAGCGTCGCCCGGATGGGCGTTTGCGTGCGCGGATCGACGGCGGCGAACCAAGATGCCACCATGCCCTTGTTCCCCAAGCCATACAGCACGCGCGAGGCCATGATGATTTGTATGAGAATGCCGTTCGCCACCGCGATCAGGCCGACGGCCGCCAGCACGCCGGGCGGCGCCCCGGTGAGCGCCGAGAACAAGGCAGCCAACGGCGCGCTCTCAGCGGCGTAATCCACCACGCCGGCGGCGCCCGTGGCGATCACGGCCACGCCCACATAAATGACCGTGGTGACGATCAGCACCCAAACGATCGCCAAGGGCAGCGTCCGGCGCGCATCCTTCACCTCCTCGGCTACATTGACCATGTCCTCGAAGCCGATAAAGGCATAGAAGGCCAGCACCGCCGCCCCCAACACCCCGGCGACGGAACCCGGCGGCAGAGCAAAGCTGTGCGCACCCGATTGGGCGGTGGCTTGGGCTGCAACGTGAGCTGCGCCGGACGCCTCCAAATCGACGAACAGACCGAAGCCGATCAACAGCAGCAGCGCGCCCGCTTCCACCAAGGTCATCACCGTCAGCACCGCGATCGATTCTTGTATGCCGAGAATGGCCAGGCCCCCCAGCAGACCCACTGCCAGCACCACCACCAACGCATCGTTGAGATCGATAAACACATCGAGATAGCCCACTACCCCGCGCGACAAGGCGGCGCTGGACACCACGCCGGCACAGACCACCATCAAACCCACCAGAACCGGCAACCATGTGGCCTTGAAGCCGGCGGACACATAGACCGCCTCGCCCGCGCTTTCCGGATAGCGCGACGTAAATTCGGCAAAGCTCAACGCCGTGAAGCCCGCCACCGTGGCGGCCACCAGAAAGGCCAGCGGGGCCAGCGCGCCCGCTTCCAGCACCACCTCGCCGATCAACACATAGATGCCGGCGCCGAGCGTGGTGCCGAGCCCGTAAAGCACCAGATAAGGCAAACTGAAGGCCCGCTTAAGGGCTGCTGGCGGGCCGCCGGTCATATCGGTCATTTGTCTCCGTCCATTGCGCGGTCCATGGCGCGCGTCGCCCCCACTGTTGGGGGCCCGCGAACCAAGCGCAAGGGGGTGGGACTATAAATTTGCCAGCGGCAGCGAATTTGGGTAGGTTGCGCCGCTCTCAAAGACGCCGATACGGCGCCGGGCACCCGTAGCTCAGCTGGATAGAGCGCTGCCCTCCGAAGGCAGAGGTCGCACGTTCGAATCGTGCCGGGTGCGCCATTTATTTCAAAAAACTCAGAATTTTCAATTCTTCTATCTTAAGCTAGTAAATCGTTATCCGGTGGAGCTCACGCCGGTGCCCTTCATAGCCGCCTGTTGCTTTGTGAATGACACTGCGATTGTCCCACATAACCAGCATGTTGTTTTGCCATTTATGCCGATAAAGGAACTCCTCTTTTGACTGCCAATCATTCAGCTCCATGATGAGCGGGCGAGATTCCTCATCACTCATGCCTTCGAAGCCGATGATATAGGAGAGCCCACTGAGGAACCCGCGTCTTCCGGTTTCCGGATGAACAGGCGCAAGCGGGTGTTTTTCCTGTTTGTAAGCTTCCTCGGACGGCTTGATGTCCATGCCGCCATTCTTGCTCGTATCGCCATAAATGCCTTCAGGCGAATAACCAAGCACAGCAGAATGAATGGCTGTCAAACCCTCGAACTTTTCCTTCATAGCAGGAGGCATTTTCTCAAAAGACAGATGTTGGTTTGAGAAATGCGTGTCACCTCCTACCGGCGGAATGTCCACACTGTACAAAAACGTTGCAGATGGAGGTTCCGTCATGAAGCTCCAGTCCGAATGCCAATTCTCCGCGAAGATGGGATTCGTGTCGGATGCTTCGCGCCGTACAGCTGCGATGTGTTTTCGGCCAGGTAATGGATTGAAGAATGGGTCAGCTCCAAACTCACCAAATGAACTTGCGAAAGCTTCAAACTGGTCGTGGTCTAGTTTCTGGTTCGGAAAAGCAAGCACATGATGTTCAAGCCACGCATCGCGAATTTCCTTCACAACATCCGGCGAAAGTGGCTGAGAAATATCCACACCGGTTACTTCGGCACTGCATGCTTCGTCGCTTGGTTTAACAGTAATTGAATTCGGCATGATCTAAACTCCTGTATTCAGAGACCGGCGGATTTAATTGGATTGTGCTATAAATCTTCTGCGAGCCTGGTCGCAAACTTCCGCGAAAACCCAAAAATAGAGAGCTGCGGATTAGCCCCCAAACTTGTGGGAAAAAGCGATCCATCAAAAATCGACACATTTTCTAAATGACGGAAACGGCCTTCGCTGTCCGTGACGCATTGCGTCTCGTCTTCACCCATGGCGCAGCCGCCCATCACATGGGCACTGGATATGCTGGCTTTTCCCAACTCGATGGGGAGGCGACCGATCGCCTCTTTCGCTTCTGAAAGGGAGCTGTGCCAAGCAGAATCCCGATGGCCGATCCTGGTGGCAACAGCCCCCGCGGCAAACTGAATTTCTGTCATCGTTTCAAAGGCGTGCTTCATGCCGTCGGTCAGATAGGATGTGAGCGGATAGTCGAGAACGGCTCTGCCGTTTTCGGAGAGTTCAACCGAACCGCCCGGACTTCCTTCATGGAAGCCATCACGCATAAGCACCATCAGCACGTGAGTATTTGGTAGCTTTGTCATGGACTCATGCAGCACCGCGCCGTGTCCGCCCTGCAATGTCGCATATGTACCCGGCAAAAGCGGCAACACCTCAAGTTTGTATCCGATTTGCGTTTGATTCTCTTCGCGCCACGTAAAATGGTCTGAATAGATGGACTGTGGTGCGCCGTAATACGGATCTATTTGCTCTTTAAACTGAGCATAGGAGTTGATGACCGGGTGCAAGAACGTGCGCTTCCCAATACGTTTGTATGGATCGGGCGCATTTGAGCGCAGCAATATGCCAGGTGTATGAATGGCCCCCGCGGCAAGCACCACATGTTTTGCACTGACGGTTACCTTTTTGGCGGCCATCCTGGGAATAAGCAAACCCCTCTACACCCGTAACACGGTCCCCTTCCCGGACAAGAGCGTTGACGGCGACACGATAAACAAGCTTTCCACCCCGTTGAAGCGCGCTGGGAATGGTCGTGACCAACATCGACTTTTTTGCATCAACGGGACAGCCTTGCCCGCAATATCCAAGATCCCAACAGCCGTCCACATTGCGGGGAATGACGCCCCAAGAAAATCCTAATTTCTCTGCGCCGCGCTTTAGAATTTCGTTGTTTTTGTTTGGCGGTGAAGGCCACTTCATGATGTTGAGCTGCTTTTCAGCAACCTCAAAAAAAGGAGCCAGATCGTCTTCGCCACAGCCTTTCAGGCCGAAATTCTCTTCCCAATGACGCAGAGTCTTTGTGGGAGTCCGAAAACTGGCACACCAGTTGATCGTCGTGCCGCCCCCAACATTCTGCCCTTGGAACACATAGATACCTTCGCCTTTTGTCGATTGGAGCCCGGCATCCCGGTAAAGATCGATGATGGCTTCGCCTTCAGCCATATTGAATCGATCAGACGATTTGAGCATCCCCTCCTCAAGCATGACGACCCGCAAGTCGAGTTCGTGGGTCCAAGCCGAACGATGTTGCTGCGAGACGTGGAAATAAGTCTCGGCCATCTTTTCTGGCAACATCAAGCCATCATGGTCGAGCCCACGCGTCTCGCGAAGCTTCCGAAAAGCGTCTGCGCCCATCATCTTGCCCAAAGTGTCGGGCGCATCAACGGCACCATCAATCAATATGTGCGCCACATGGATGCCTTTAGACGCGAATTCTGCATTCAACGTCTGGCACAACATGCGGCGACCACCCATTGAGCCCGCATGCGAATGTTGTCCGGCATTGCCACGAACAGATGCGGTCGCAGACGTCACGAGCAAGGTTCCGCCGCCGCGCTCGACCATCCGGGGAAAGAGGGTTTTCGCAACGCGAAACAATCCCATCGTGGCCATTTGCCAGCCAAGCTCGAACACTTTGAGTGTTGTGTCTTCTAATGATCGCCCGCCAATCTGAGAACCGAGGTTGTAAAGCACAACGTCGATTGGACCGATGTCGGCTTCTACCGTCTCGATCAGATCCTCGATGGCCCCTTCTTTGACTGCATTGACAAGATGACCACTGGCGGAACCGCCCTCCGCTTCAATCTCGGCAACAATTTTGTTGAGACCTTCTTCATCACTGCGGCGGCATAGGGCCGCGTGATATCCTTCACGCGCAAATTTCTTGCCCACATTTCCGCCGATACCTGCGCCGGCGCCCAACACCAAACACACCTTGGTCATGTCACTTCCTCCTTTGATCTGCCGTGCTAGCTGGCGGTCAGTATTTTCTTTCCGTCGATCAGTGCTTGTTGTTCTTCCGCGCTATATCCAAGTTGGGAAAGGATCTCGCGACTGTGTTCGCCCAGTTTTGGACCTGGCCCCTTGATTTCAGCCGGCGTCTTGTCAAACCGCGCTGCCGGGCGCGCTTGACGCACTTCGCCAAAGCCTGGGTAATCGATTTTCTGGATGGAATCGTTGAGAACGACCTGTTCATGCTCCATCAGTTCCATGCGTGAGAGCAAGGGCGCACACGGAACACCTTCTTCATCGAGGCGCTTGAGAATGTCGTCGCTTTGCCAAGTAGCGATTTCGTCTGCCGTAATCTGCTTGCGTTCTTGCGAGTTTACAAATCGATCTGTAGACGTCTTAAAGCGTGCGTCTTCGATGAGATCTTGGCGGTTAAGCGCCCGGCACATGCCCGCCCATTCCTTGTCGGAAACAGCGCCAGCCGTGATGAAACGATCTTTGGTTGGATAAATGAGGTCCATCACCCCTTGGAATTTGGTGACGTCAATCTCACGTTCTCCATAGGTGAGGCCGGCCATGCCTTCCGGCCAGAAGAAGGCAAGCATGGTTTCCAGCATAGAGATGCGGATATGTTGGCCTTCACCAGTCTTCTCACGGGCATACAAGGCCGACGATATGGCTTGCGCTGTCGTGACCGACGTGACCTTGTCGGCGATAATGATCCGGAACATTTGAGGGTTGCCGGTCGCCCGGTCCGCCTGAATATCCGTTGCGCCCGACAAGGCTTGGATCACAGGATCGTAAACACGCTTGTGAGCATAGGGGCCGTTTTCGCCAAACCCGCTAATCGACACATAAATCAGTTTCTCATTGATCGCACGCAAGGCTTCTTCGGAAAAACCCATGCGTTCAATGGCGCCAGGCCGGAAATTCTGAATGAACACGTCGGTTTCCGCGATGAGTTTGAATAGGACCTCTTTGCCTTCATCGGATTTCAAATCAAGTGCGAGGGATTTCTTGCCCCGATTGCAAGAAAAGAATCCGGCGGCAACATCGTTGTGAGGTGGACCAATATGGCGCATCTGCTCACCGTGAAGCGGCTCAACCTTGATAACATCCGCACCCTGATCAGCGAGCATCATAGTCGCCACCGGACCAGACACCATCGTCGTTAAATCGAGCACCTTAATTCCATCGAGCGGTCCCATGTTTATCCTCCGAACAGATCTTTGTAGTTGATTGCCATCGCCTTCTGATAAGCGGGCCGTTCCGCGATAACATTTCGATAGTTTTGTAAAACCTGGGGAACAGGAACTTCGTAATGGACGGCCCAGTCCAAACATGACATCAGCAAAACATCGGGAAGGCTGAAACCGCGTTCCATGAGATATTGTTGGTGTTCCAGGTGTTTGGCCAAAACTCCAAAGTGCCGTTGAACGTAGGCTGGCGCCGACTGCACAACGTCTTCGGACGCGCCATAGATGTCAGCCAAGTCCCTGTGACGGCGCATCACATAGAGGCTCGTCTCATCGATCTCTCCGTAAATGTAAGAGACCCACTCGTCCTCTTTGACTTTTTCCAAGAGAGCTTCCGGGGATGAAAGCTGGTCGTTGGGGTAAACCATTATGAGATAGCGGCAAATGGCGACGCTCTCAAATAGGTGGACCTCCCCATCTACCAGGAATGGAATTTTCTGCTTTCGATTAAGCTCTGTGTATTCCTTGGTTTGTGTTTCCCCAGTGCGGGGGCCAATGGGGGCGAGTTCATAGTCGAGCCCTAACTCTTCAGCGACCCAGATCGGACGAAGACTGCGGGCTGTTCCCGCGCCCCAGATCTTCACGGGGGCTTCTGCCGTTTTCTTTGTCCAAAAATTCATTGATGCGTCCTCGGTTTTGTTCTTGAGCAAAAGTTAGGGACTATCGAGGACAAAAGGAAATGAATAGATTTACTAGGTCATGTAAATTTTTGGAATAGCGAGGATGTTGGTGTGGACGTATCAGATATCGAACTCATCCGAACGGTACGAATTGAGGGAAGCCTGACCCAAGCCTGCGCTCAATTGAACATGTCTCAGCCGACATTGAGCAAAAAGCTCGCCCGGCTAGAAGATAAGCTGGAAGCCCAACTGTTCTATCGATCTAGTACGGGCCTCATCCCGACTGAAGTTACGAACTATATTCTTTCAAAGGCAGAATCTCTGCGAGACCAGGTCGTTGAGATCGAGCGCCACGTCAAACTGATGACGCAGTTCGAATTCGGGAATCTCAATCTTGGTGTCGGTCCAATCATCGAACAAGTTCTGTTGCCGCAAGTATTGACGCGTTTCTTGGAGGCGGTCGGCAAGGTCAATTTGTCGGTCGTGACCGAAGATGACGACACACTGTTGAGAATGCTGAATACGTCTGAGGTTGACGTCGTTGTCGGCCCCTTTCGGTCAGCCGATTGGCAAGACAAAAACATTGTTTGTGTGCCGATGGTGCAGGACAAAGTGATCGCCGTCGCCCGCCATAAGCATCCAATATTCCGGTCAAAGGTGACCGACGAGACGCGCCTCGCCCAATTTCCGTGGGTCGCTCCAAAAACACAAGGGTCGGCGACGCCTGTCCCCGGCAGCCCCATACTAGACGCCATAAGAATAGTTTCTGACAATTATGATCTGCTCAAAAAGCTGCTGCTAACGACGGACGCGATTTGTGCGGGTCCACGAGCGATTTTCAACCAAGAGCTAGACGCGAAAGTGCTGCGGCAGATTGATGTTGATTTGTCCATAAACTGGGAAAGTTCTTTACTGCTTCGCCCAGAAACATTAGGCACACCGCTCGCCCATTAACTGGTTTCCATTTTTGAGAAGGTGAGTTTGGAAGCAGCCTCGTAGAGCTCAACGATCGGCCCGCTGGAAACGCTTCCCGACAACTGAATCCACCTCGAAGATTGCTTAAATGGCTCTTAGATTGACCGCAAAACTGGTAAGTGTTGTCCGAAAGCTGATCATTGAACGGGCAACGTCTGAGCAACGTTGACCAAAACGATGCGCATAATTGCGCTCCTTTCGACGACGTTAGACTACGATCCACGACGATAAATATCCTAGAAACTCAAGGGTTTGGGTTTTTTTGGGTATCCTCCGAAGGCAGAGGTCGCCCAATAAAGCCATTTGGCGTTCGTCGGACGATTGGTCCACCGGATCAATCGTTTTCCCTCCTCACCGTGCCGGGTGCGCCAGCTTTTCGTCAGTCCATTCCAGGGGCCAAGACACATTAACCACGCCGGGACGTGGGCGCCGCGGCACGGCCACCCATCAGAACGCAACTGGAAGAATTAGCAGAGACACTGTTACCGTTGTCCTGGGCCCATCTGTCGCCACGCGAAATCGTGATGGCGCTGCAGGCTTCTCAACTGTGCTAAATTCGTGTTGAGATCGTATCGATGCCAAAAAAGTATCCTTTCTTGAAATTTCAGCGTTGCCCACTAGTTCCTGCTACCGTTCGAAGTATCATCGCTTAAGGCGTTTAATCGCAAAACAGCCACCCAAACAGCCGGCTTGAAAGAAGGTGAATGCCCGACCCAAGATTACTCGCAATCGCAGAAATGCTAATTGTCAGCAGTGCGCAGATTTACGCGATGTCACACACGGCGGGGTTGACAGCAGCTCAATGGTCGGCACTGCGCTATTTCGATTCTGCGAATGCAAGCGCAGCAAACCTTGCTTCGTTTGCAAGACACCACGGTACGACCAAGGGCACCGCCTCAAGAACGGTTTCTCGGCTTGTCGAAAAAGGCGCCTTGGTGCGCACGCAAGACGGGGTAGACAAACGCCGTCGCATCGTGCAGGTCACCTCGAAAGGCAAGAAGCTGTTGGCCAAAGACCCTGTGCGAACGCTTGCAGACATGATCCATGAAAGTGATGTAGCGGACTTAGATGCTTTTGCGCAGGCTGTCTTCGCCCTTCTGAAAAGTCCCCGTATCGATTTGGAAACATCTCGGATCGATGTGTTGGCGCTAGATAGTGTGATCTCGTCGCTTGAGTAGATAGCTCACGGTACTGATCAGTTCATCCGTGGAAAACGGTTTGTACAGTGTCGCGTCGACTCCCATTGCTCGAGCAGCCGTTAAGCCGACACTAGCCGTAAATGTTGGTCCACCGCCAGAGATGGCAAGCACAGATGGCGGAGTCAGCTGAAGCGTTAGCTGTCCTTCGTTCAAAATCTCAATTCCGTCCTTACCCGGTAGATGGAGATCCAATATTACGAGATCTATTTCAGTTTCGTGTACTAAGTCGAGTGCGGAGCGTACCGAGCCCGCGACCAGGTTTTCGTAACCTTCGCCGTCCAATGCTAGGGCGATTGCCGACCGAATATCGGGATCGTCTTCAATTACCAGTATTCGCGCCATTTTAGCTCTTCTCAGGTACTATGGAGATTAGTGCCAATTGCTCTAGGAGCTCTCGCTTGCCGAAAGGCTTTCGGAGCACTTGTTTTACTTCTTCAGCAGACAACAGTGTCGAGAGCTTCTCGTCGTCATGTCCGGATACCAGCAGAGTCAAAGTCGCGCCCCCAGTCTCACGCGCACGCCGTGCGACGTCTGCGCCAGATATCCCGCCGGGCATCATTACATCGGCGATCACGAGATCAAAGTGTTTGCCGTTTTCGAGGGCCGCGAACGCCTGGGTGCCACTAGATGCGTATTCTACGGTGTAACCCTCGGATTCGAGCAGTTGGGCCATTCCATTGCCGAACTCTTGGCGGTCCTCGACGATTAAGATCGAGTTGATAGCCGCGCTCTTGACGATAGGCAGTTGTGTCGTCGCCTTGTGCTCAATCGGCACCGTAGTACGCGGGAAAACGATTCTTACGGCAGTCCCGCGGTGCCTCTCGCTTTCGATCCAGATGCGACCACCGGATTGCGTCACAAAGCCATGCACAATGCTAAGACCCAATCCCGTACGGGTCCCGTGGTCGTCGCTCGTAAAGAAAGGGTCAAAAACACTATTGAGATCCGTCTCGGAAATTCCCACCCCATTGTCCTTGACCATCAGCATCACGCAATCTGTGTGTACATCAAAGATACGAAATCGGTCACACATCTGCTGTGGCGTGATGTTCTCCGTCCGTATCAGGATATCGCCTCGGGATTCGATTGCGTCCCTAGAATTTAGCACAAGATTAAGGATCGTAGACTGCAGTAAAGATGAGTCGAGCTTAACGTTCCAGCTTGAGTGCAGACTTGTTTCCAAGTTGATGTCTTCACCAACAGATATCCTAAGCATCGACGATAGTTCGCGTACGAATGAATTTAGATCAAGAACAACCGGCTTCATGTCTCGGCGGCGTGAGAATGCCAAAAGCGAGTGCGTGAGCCCCGAGCCGCGTCTCAAGATATGGATGGAGCGGCGCAAAAGTTCTATCGTTTTCTCGTTCTGGGCCGACTCGAGCGCTAGATCGAGATTGAGCTGTAGGCCGCCAAGCACGTTGTTGTATTCGTGAGCTAGGCCCCCGGTGAGGCGTCCAAGAGCATCCATCTTTTGGCTTCGCCCTGCCCTTTCCTCAGCGACCGAACGATCGGCCTTTTCCCGCTCGGACAACAGGATACTCGAGATCGCAAATGAAAGTGGTTCGACGTATTCGACCAATTCTTGGTCATAAGCCGTTATACGATTTGCTAATCCGACAACACCCACCAAAGAGCCTTTTGCCCAAAGCGGTACTCCCATGAATCGCTCTAAGGGTAGATGGCCATCTGGAATGCCACCCGCCCGTGGATCTCTTACTGCATCATTGCTGATGACACATGATCGGCTGGTTATGACATGACCAAAGAGGGTGTCGAGATTATGAAACTCAAGTGATTGACCCGGGCCGGCCGACATACGTTTCTGCCAGGCAGGGTCCCAATTGGAAATGCCTGACAGTGCGCAGATCTTGAGAAAAGGTTTTCCGAGCGCGGTGTGTTCCACCGTGCCAATGAAACCCGTTGGACTTTCGGTAACATCCAGAAAGACACTCAACAGCATCTCGTAAATGTCGGGCGCATCTTTCTCGCCCTCAATGTAGTGCAATAGAACTTGGCTGACCGCGCGTAGCATTTCTCCGTAGGAGACAAGTTGTTGTCGTGCCATCTCCCGTTCGGTGATGTCATGTTGCACGCCAACAAAATTTCTGATCCTGTTTTCCTCGTCCTTAACGGGGGAAATCGAAAGTTCGATCCAGAATTCGACGCCGTCCTTTCTACGGTTTTTGATTATTGCTTTGGTGTTTTGGCCCGACACGACCGCATTATGAACAAGTTCCATCTGTTGTTGAGGTTCGATACCCTCGCTTAGGAACCGTGGATTTCGGCCAATCACCTCCACCGACTTGTATCCGGTCAGCGATTCGAATGCGGGGTTCACATATTCGATCGCGTACTCTTTCTCCGCTGTTCCAGTGATCATTATCCCGTCGGATGTCTCTTCGACTGCCGCCGAATGCAATCGCAGCTTATCGATCATCTCGGTGTAATCCGTTATGTCTTGATCGATTCCTGACAAACGGAGCAACTTGCCGGACCGATCCCGTTCTGCTGCCGCTAGTGATCGTATGTGGCGCACTTCGCCGTTAGGCCGCATGAGGTGGAAGCTGTACTCAAGTGGCTCGCGGGAGCCTCGGTGTCCATCGTAAAGCTGCTTAATGGAACTTTGGTCTAACGGATCGACATTCTTTTCCCAGTTATCGATCGCGTCATCCAGGCGAACTGGACTTATTTGATAGATGTCCTGTTGCCCCTTACTCCAATGAACCGTCTGCCGTTCAAAGTCACAGGCCCAAAAACCGAACAGACCGGCATTCGCAGCCAAGTCAAATCTCTGGTTCAAGTTATCGAGCTCGTTAAGGTGCCTGTTCAATTCCTTCGTCAGTCGGTGCGTTTCAAACCATCGCCTTAGGCTGTACCAACACAGGATCAATGCCAATACTGGCGCCAGCACAGCCAATTCGTCCACTTCGCGGTTTTCATGTTCCCGGGTCAGCTGATAGAAGCGTTCATATACATCAAACTCAACGAATACCGTGCCTAATGCGAAGAAGGCGAGTGCGCCCCACACAAGATCGCGCGTTGCGGCCTTTGTGCACAGGCGTTTGAGAGGCTTCATAATGGCCAGACCACGTCTTGCTAGAAATCATGCCGATATTCTACAAACTTATTGCCCAGAGAAACAATATTTAGCGGTAGACCGCTAGCAATTCGATTTCTAAATCAACAAAAAATTGTATGACAAAATGGCCAAAAACCTCCGCAAATCATCGCTCGTTGCAACCAACCACCTCTGTGAAGTCCAGGTTATTTAACGAGGTTGAGCCATAGTTTGCACTTTAACCAAATTTAAAGTTGCTCAGAGCAACATTATTGTGCCGAGCTAGTTTGATGGAAAATTAGTCGGGGCAACCTATACGCGACCAATTGGGAGCCAAGAAAATGACAATGTCGGCCCAACGAAAAGGAACATCGGTTCAACGGTCCAAAGATGAAGCGTTCCTAGTACGGAATGACAGCGACACGTCTGAAAGACCGGCGCCTCGCAACAACGCTAGTGCAAAGATGAACTGTGCACAGCAGGTCTTGGCGGACTGCATTGATTTGCTTGAAAAGACACAAGTAATTCTCAACAGCTTAAGTGTGATTCGGCAATCATCGTCTGTGACGAACCTGACACTAAATGTTCGACAGCTGACGGAGCGTTTGCTCGATCAGGGTACGAACGTCGACGATTTTGATGAATTATCCGATCAGTTGGTCCAAATCGCGTGCCGGATCGATTACGAGAAACAGCGCGTGATCGAAAGGCACATGATGTTAGATGGAACAATGCAATCAACAGGAGGGCAATGGTGATCCGAAGAGTGCAAGCACCACCGACCTGAATTTCACCAGACTGAGGGTATTGAATGAACGGCCATCATTAGACGTTGGTGCTCCACTCGGGAACAAAAAGGAATCGCATCCTTTACGCCTATCGCCCACGTAAAGCAGTGTCACGGTTTTAGCGTCGCCGATGTTTGAGTATTGAGGGAGAATACGCGAATGACTACGAATCGATTGCTAATTGTTGAAAGCGAATTGGGTGTTTGCGATCAGATCTCGAATGCTGCCAAAGACAGCGGATTCGACGTTTTGATCAAGCACGACGGTGAAGGTTTTCGGGAATCCATACGCACACAATCACTGTTGGCACTGATCCTTGACCTTGGACTGCCTGGGGAGGATGGGATTAGTATGTTCAACTTCCTGGCAGAGAGAAATTTGCGGGTGCCTATTGTCCTGTTAAGCAACTTGGATACAAAAGTTCTGGGAACCGCCGAGCGCATTGCTAAAGCAAGAGGCCTCGCTGTTGTTGGAACACTGAGAAAACCGTTCACTGTTTTAGAACTGGAAACCACTCTCGATGCGCTTGGCCGGCAATGTCATACTTTCACCGTGGATGAGTTCCGCAATGCGCTTTTAGAAGATCAGCTCGCTCTACACTATCAGCCGATTGTTGAAATCCGTAACAAGGCCGCGCCTACTATTAAGTCTTGCGAAGCGCTCATACGCTGGAACCACCCTCGTCATGGGCTGCTGCCACCCAAAGACTTTATTTCTTTCGTCGAGACGAGCGATTTAATGGAAGACCTCACGCTGTATGTGCTGGACGAAGCTTTGCAACAAGCGGCGCATTGGCAAAATGATGGGTATCGTGTTCCCGTATCCGTCAACGTTCCGGTGAGTTTTCTGTCGAACGATGCTCTGCCAGTTTGGATCACATTGCTCCTGCAAAAACACGCCATTTCAGCGTCGGATCTCATTCTAGAAGTCACGGAGCGTGACGTCGTTTCCGACGTCAATTTGGTCATGGAGACACTGATCCGGATTCGTCTTCTGGGTGTTAGTCTGTCGATTGACGACTTCGGCACAGGACACTCGTCGCTGCGTCAGCTGCAGCAGATGCCGTTTAGCGACGTGAAGATAGATAGATCCTTTGTAGCAGAGTTACCGTTTCGAAGCGATGCTCGTGACATTGTGCGATCAACGATTGACCTTGCCCACACGCTCGGCCTCAGTGTTTGCGCTGAGGGGGTCGAATCCGAAGTCGTGCTAAACATTTTACACGATATGGGATGTGAGAAGGCTCAAGGATTTTTCTTCTGTAAACCTACTGACGCAGACGAGCTTCTACCCTGGCTGTCGCTGCACACATCCAACAACGGGCTAGTACACATCAGTGAACAATATGAAGAACCTCCGCTAAGGACGGTGGCATCTGGCGGCATATAGCAGGTACCGCGTGTGAGTGGCATGGCTTTCAGCTTCCCTGCCGAGTTCAACCAGTAGAGCCATGCTCCGTTGCCCTGCGCCATGTCGCGCAGCACAAAACGAGTGTACTGGGCCCACACCCTTACAGCAGTATTTCGGTTATTTCGGTGACAGTGCACTAAATTAAACCACAGAATGATGGGCCGGCACGCCCCGCCATCTCCTTTTCGCGTGACCTGGTGCGGTAGATTGGAAATGATACGGCGTCCCAAACGAGCTATTCCCACATGATAAGGGCGAACAACACACTTGCCAATTTAGTGGACTGTCGCCGCAGTTTCATGTCGCTCGGCCAAGCGCATAAGAGGCTAAATGAACAAAAGATCGGGAAACCCGGTTAGGTTCAGACAAGACGTTCTAGTCGACCCTTTCGTTTGTAGATGTTCTTATAGTCCCACTGGATTTTTTGACTTTTACCAAGCCACCGCTTCAAGTCGGCAATGACAATTTCTTCAGCGCTCGTATAACGGATTGACGCATCTTTGAATTTGCCAGTCCCCGGTTTCAAACACGGTTCGTCAAAATCTGCTCCACTCCAGAACATTAGACGTACACAGTCTTTCAGTTTGCTGTATCCGACAATCGGATTTCCGTCGAGGAACCAGACAGGATGGGAGTGCCATATCTTGCTTTCAGCTCCTGGCAAACACTCATCTATCGCAACCCGTAGCGCGTCGCATATCGCTCTATCTTCAGCCGATTGAGCATTGTGAAATTCTTGAATGGTAGTGGGCTTCATGGCCAAATAATAACACGATTTTGAGGCCGACTAAATGTCCGCCTCGGGCTCCGAACGGCCGTCGTACTAAATGTCCAGATGAGCGCCTCACTGTCAGTTGCAACTTTTCGTCGGCTTGAAAACCCTAAATCTCAAACATCACAGACATTCGAGTCGTGGATCGATGCAAAAGACTGTTACGGGTTAGCATCGATTTAGTGATTCCCAGTTTCATTTCCTCCATTGCGCCACGCCCTCTTCGCGTAACCGCTACTTGCGGGCAACCGCTAAGAAATTGTCCTGGTCACAGATTGATCACTTATTTTTATTTCGCTGACAGTCCACTAAATTAAAACATAGAGTGTTCGGCCGGGCCGTGACCTCGGAATCTGTCTCTCGCCGAGCCATGCTCAATCACCCCACACCATGCCGCCCGGTGCGCCGGCCTTTCTTCGTCAAAAACTCGTCTCGATCATGCGTGTCAGATAGGCACGTGTAGGTGATCCATTGCAGCTTCCTGACATATCAACTTCTCCCGCTGCCATCGACGTTCCGGCTTCAGCATCGTAAATCCCTACAAAAGCCAATAGTTGTATAGTGAAAAATATGTTCCTATAGTTGTTCAAAACGATGGGGAGGCAGATCAAATGGCCGGCATTGATTGGATATCCACCAACAAGTTCGATGGGCCCGGCATGACGTCCCCGGCCGTCAGTTTGAACAATAATGGGGTAATGCTGGCGTCATATACCAGCACAGGCATTCCTCAACCCTTCTATCGAAGCGGAAAGATCGGCACTGACGACCCTTTTCCGGGGACCCACATAACCATTCAAGACGCGCCCACGGACGGGCCGGAACGGCTGGGCTACAACAACGCGATTGCCATTGGGGAAGACCATCGTTTTCTGTCGATTACACAACACCTGGTGCCGTCCGGCCGTCTGACATATGTGTCCGGAACGAACGACGCAATCGGCACCATTAAGTTTGACAACCACGCGGTGTTGGGTGCCAACGACACCTTCTCACATCCGTCGGTCGGACTGATTTCGGCCAATAGAGCAATCGTTGCCGGCACGCTGTATGCCAAACTGGGAACCCAACGCACCGTTCACATGGCAGAACTAACCAGCACAAATGGTGTCTGGGCAGCCACGGGCGCCCAGACTGACTTCGAAGGTGCCGACGATGTTGCGCTGGCAACCAATGCGAACAATGTGGGCGTCAGAGTTTACGATTCAAGGAATGTCGGCAGCGCCATCTTCCTGAATGTCGGCAACGTGTCTTCCGGTGTCGGGGATTGGACCTTGAACGAACCCATCGATCCGCCGCCAACCGGGTTTGCCAAGGTACGCGTTGCCCTGAACGATAACGGACTGTGCGCGGTGACCAAGGCCATCGACGGGTTGATTTATGTGAGGCTCGCGAACGCGACAGCCACGTCTTTTTCGTGGGCGACCCCAGACCTCGCGGTGCCGCCCCAATATTACCGCACAGACACCACCCCCAATAATTTCGAGGCGCCGCGGGAAGTGAGCGTCGCCATAAACAATGGCTACATTGTCCTCAACGCGACGACCTGGGCGCAGCGTACAAATCAGTTCAGAGAATATTTTATTTTGGGCGCACTTGCCGCTTAGCGCGGCGGTCGGTGAAAGCACACGCATGCGATCGTCATCATGCGGAAGACCAACCTATCGGTCTCTATACGCAGCGACCAAACCTATCGTTTTGCTCTAGTCACACCTTTTGATACACTCAAAAGTCGTATTTTCGTGGCATCTCAGTCACAAAAGGAAGACTGCAGCTTGATTTCCGGCCAATCATCGTTGACAGCCTTCTCTTTCGCCAAATATGTTTTACCTTAAGTTGTGCGTTGAGGTGAACGCAACGAAAGCCCTCTTGGGCATTGGGGATCCCGACGCGCAACACCGCATCTGCTGGCTTTTGGGGGGCAAAGCTGGATGGCGATCAAGCAATTTCTCATTCGCGTTTTTATCATCACCGCAATCACCACGCTGGTTGCCGGGTGTTCGAGCCAAAACGGCAAAAAGAAATGGGGGCCCGTCGGGGACTTCTTTGAAGGCGTATTCGGGCCCATTTGGGATGATGAAAATCCGTCTACCGGCTCCGGGGCCATTGTCATCGGCGACCAGCTTGAAAAAGTGGATCTGCTGACGCTCCTGGATCCCGAAAAGCGACGCAGCGGGATCTGTACAGACCTCAACTCCGGCAACGGCCAAAAAAAGAAAAACGGCGATGCGCAGCCCAGGGCGATCGAAGAAATGCAATGCGCTTTCAATGCATTTTATACCTATACGGAACGCTGCGCGCCCACCCCCAGCGGCCAAACAGCCGCCACCACCACATGCTCTAAGACCGGCTTCAGCTTCAGCGGAGAACAAGCTGAACAGGCGGCCAAGAACCTTGCGTTGATTGTAAGGCGTAATCAGGTTCAAGACGAAATAATCTCCGTCTCTGAAAATGTGTGCCGGCGGTTCAAGATTGCGCTCAACGATCAAATAACCAAAACCAATTTTTCCCTCGGAACGGCGGTCTCCACGCTCGCAGGTCTGGGTGCAATATTCACAGACGCCACCACGGCACGAAGTCTCGCGGGTGCCGCCAGCATCGTGAGCGGCATTCGCGCGGAATACAACGAAGCCTATCTGCAAAGCCTCACAGTGCAGGTGGTCACCAAAGGGATCGATGCCAAGCGGCAAGATGTTCTGGACGACATTAATGGGCGCCGCTACGGCCCGCCCTTTCTCGAGAGCGCCAACGAAGTCGAGTATCTGGACCCTGGTTCCCCCAAACGTAAAGCGGTGCGCTATGCGTCGCGCCCCTACATTCCGCTTTCCCCATTCGACAAAGTGGATATCGCCCTTCAGGAGGAATACACAATAGAGCTGCGCGACAACAAACGCCGCCTGAGAAACATCAATAGACGTCTGGCGCGCGTCATGAGTGATATCGACAGCCGACAGCGTAGCGCCGCCGAGAGCGCATCGGCTCAACGCGCGCAGAAACTCGAACAGGAAAATGAATGGCAGCGACAAAGGACCGCCAAGACGGCAGACATCGCCGCCAAAGAGGCGGAAATAAGAACCGTTGAAGCTCAGATCCAGGAAATCAACGACAAAGGGGATAAGGCTGTTACTGCCGACAACCAACGCAAGACCAAGCTTTCAGACGATTTGAGAGAGCTAAATGCCGACCTGGCAAGACTGAAGGCAGAACGTGCCTTGATCCCGACGCCGACACCCGATGAGAATAGGGCGGCTTCGGAAAACGGCGGGGTGAAGAATTGTGCGCCCGACGGCGCGAAAAACGATCCGATTTGCGTGGCACTGACCGCCGCCATCGCAGAAACCGACACGGCATGCAAAGCCTCTCCCGTTCCGGAACAAAATGCCGAAAGGTGCGAGGCGTACAAAATGCTCTCTGCAGAACAGCGCCTGCAATGCGTGCCGAACACTGCTCTACCGGCGGAAACGAAGGCGCTTTGCGAAAACGCGGGTCTGCTGAAAAAAGGCACGGCCGTCCCCACCACCGCAGCAACAGAACCAGCGCAAACAACACCGCCGAGCGTCCCCTCGTCGTCGCTGGTCGAGTTAGAAGCGGAAAAGGAATCGCTGGACGCGGAAAAGAAGAGACTGGACACCAGAATCGAAACGCTCGAAGAGCTATTTAAGGGCGAGCTGGCGAAAGTCGACGCCTTGGTCGGCGTTGTTCCAATTAGTCAGTATACCGTGGAAATGGCGGTTGCCGATGCGATCCGTTTCCATGCTGCCTGCACCATTCCCTCCGGACTGGAAAAGGCCGCGGACAGTGTCGAGAAGATTCGGCGGCCCGGTTTCGAAACCGTTCAACAGGGGCTCGACAACATGATCAACATCCAGAAGAAGGTGAACCAGTTAGAGCTTCTGAGACGGGAAAGCGGCCGAGACGATACCGACCCGCAGGACGGGTCCGGCGCCACGGGAAATCAATAGAGGGCGGCCATGGCCATTGAAAGAATATCATCCGAGGAAGACCGCAGCGGTGTGGCCGGCCCCGCCATGCGGGTCGTGTCCCGATCGGCCTCATACTGGCGCAACGTTCTTAGCCGCAATATGGAACTGGTTCTGATTGGCGCTTTGTTGTTGAGCCTGGTCGGTCTCATTTGGCTTGTCCTCAAAATCCCCGCGGATTTCATTACCGGCACCTATGACAACGACCCTGAAACTATTTTGAGATTCAAGCGCTGGCTCATCGCGCTGCTCGTCACCACCTTCAGCGTTTGGATCGGCGCCGGGGCCGCCTATTTCTTTGGCCGCGAGAATCTGCGTGAGGCCATCGAGGGCATCAAAGCGGCACAGCGGCCGCTGCCGACCCGCCCGCCCAAAAAGCCAAGCTCGGGGGACTCCGAA
>JANQMY010000567.1 GCA_028279895.1 Alphaproteobacteria bacterium | reverse complement strand
AAAGCCCATGGTCGCCCTCATCGCCTGCGCTAGAAAGGTCATCACAATCATCAATGCCAAAATCAGAGACGCTATATACATAAAACAAAAACAACTGAGTTGATGACGATTCAGGTGTCCTCGGAAATGCCCTAGGACACTGTTTGCTGGTTCTCCGATCAAGTCGGGGATGACAATTGGGTTAGGTAAGTGCGACAGCCTCGGCACTCACCTCCCAAAGTTTTGCGGCCAGCGCCTCATCCTTTGTGTACGGAGAAGGGTCAGCCACGTCGCACTGGTCGAAATAGGTTCCCGTTGTGGTCTCGAGCGCCGGGTCGCTGGCCAGCTTGATCGTCGTCAGAGCGCCTTTCTCGACGGGAATGAACATAAAGCGCACGACGAGACGCAAATACCAGGGTAAATCCCGCACAATATCCGTGCGCACCGCACCCGGATGCAGATAGTCGGACGTGACGCCCGTACCGTCCAATCGTTTGGCCAGCTCCACCGCGAACAACGCATTGGCCAGTTTTGATTGGTTGTAGGCCGTCTGTCCGCTGTACTTCTCGAACCCCTTGAAGGTATCGAAGTCGATTTCGCCGTTTTTGTGCAGTGTGGAACTGACGGTGATAATCCGCGCGGGCGCGCTGGCCTTCAGGCAATCGAGCAACAAGTTCGTGAGCAGAAAATGGGAGAAGTGATTAACACCGATCTGCATCTCGAAGCCGTCTTCCGTGAACCGCTGTTTGGGCGGAAACAGGCCGGCATTATTGATCAGCACATCCAGGCGGTCATATTTACTCAAGAATGTGTCGGCCAACGCGCGCACGCTGGCCAGGCTTGCCAAATCCACGGGCAAATTGACCGCTGGCGTCTGCGCTACGGCGGAAATCTCCGTCAGTGCCCGGTTCGTTTTGTCGCTGTCTCGGCAGGCCAACACGATTTCAGCGCCCTGTGCCGCGAGTTCTTTCGCCGCAACCAAGCCGATACCGCTATTGCCACCCGTGATGAAAATTCGCTTGCCTTGCATGTGAACTCCCTCGACTTTTTCTGTTTTGGTGCAGGAATTTGGACGTCGACGGACAAAGTCGTCAAGCCTGGCAGCATACTTATTGTTACGTTCCAGGGGCAGCCGCCCAGTGACCCGCATACGCCGCCACGAACCCGTCAAAATACTGCCGGGCATCCGGATGAAGCTTTTGCAGAATGCCGTGGTTTTGAAAACAGCTTGGTGTGGGGATGGCCCAGTCTGCGATGGGGCCCCAGGCGTAAATCACATCCAGGGACCGGCGCACGGGGGTTGTGGCATAATGCCCGCGGTGAATGCTCCAGGCGTGAAAGATCACGGCATCGCCGGCCTTAAGGGCAAGGCGCCGGGCCCCCGGCATGGTGTCGGAAGTGGTTTGGGGCGTCCGTGCCCAAACATCCGTATCCGGCGGTCGGCGGATCGCCAG
This sequence comes from Alphaproteobacteria bacterium, assembly GCA_028279895.1. Taxonomy (GTDB): domain Bacteria; phylum Pseudomonadota; class Alphaproteobacteria; order JANQMY01; family JANQMY01; genus JANQMY01. Next base: position 4,759 of record JANQMY010000567.1, on the reverse strand, counting down.
TTCCTCCGGCGTGTCCCAACGCCCGGCCGAGCCGGGCACGATCTCTAAACAATCGTCGTCCTCGAACGCGATTCGGAAATGCGCGCTTTGAGTGCCGGCCAAACGGCGTTGCTCTAGCGCCAAGTCGGGCGCCTCGAATTGGGTGTCGCGGTGCCAATTGCCGGCGCCCAGATAGGGCGACGCGCCGGACCTTTGTTCCGTAAAATATTGGGTGTTGTGAAAGCGCACGGGGGCGCCGACCAACGTTTCCAGGAGCGCGATGACGGCCCGGCCGCCGATCAGGTTCAACAAATCCGTCACGCCGCTCTTGTCGCGTTGAAAGTAAGCCTCGTCCGTCAGGAAGGCGATATTGGTCGTGTAGCCGGGCGGGTGGGCTTGGCACCACTGTTCGTAGATGCGGTCACAGATGGCTCGGTAGTGCCGGCAGGCGTCGGCGTCCAGAAATCCGGGCAGAATTGCATAATCTTCGCTATTCCAAGAGGCCGACATTGCTGCGACAGTTGCCATCATTGGCATCTCGGTTGCGCGCGGGCGATGCTCAGTCGGCCGGACCGCGGGGTTGACGGGGAGGTCCTTCGCGCCGACCGGTTGCGAAGGGTGATTTGAAAATCCGCCATAACATAGTATCCCAGACGATCACGGTTAAGGAGACACCTGCATGCCGCCACTGACTTCGGCGATCAGCACACGTTCGGAACAATATCAGAAAAACGCCGCAGAGATGGCGGCGCTGCAGGACAATTTGCAGCAACAGCTCGGCCGCGCGGCTTTGGGCGGAGATGAACGGTCGCGCGATCGCCATGAAAAGCGCGGCAAGATGTTGCCCCGCGACCGGGTGGAGAATCTGCTCGACCCGGGCACGCCCTTCCTGGAACTTAGCCCGCTGGCGGCGCATGGCCTTCATGGCGGCGACATTCACGGGTCGGGCTTGATCACCGGCATCGGCCGTGTTTCGGGCCGGGAATGCGTGATCGTGTGCAACGATGCGACCATCAAAGGCGGCACCTATTATCCGGTTACCGTCAGAAAGCATTTACGGGCCCAGGAAGTGGCGCTGGAAAACCACTTGCCGTGCATTTATTTGGTGGATTCGGGGGGCGCCAATCTGCCCAATCAGGCGGAAATTTTTCCGGATAAGGAACATTTCGGCCGTATCTTCTTCAACCAGGCCAACATGTCGGCTCGCGGTATACCCCAAATCGCCGTGGTGATGGGGTCGTGCACGGCGGGCGGTGCCTATGTGCCGGCCATGTCCGACGAAACCGTCATCGTAAAAAACCAAGGCACGATCTTTTTGGGCGGACCGCCTTTGGTAAAAGCCGCCACGGGAGAAGTGGTGTCGGCGGAGGATTTGGGCGGTGCGGACATCCATACCAGGGTCAGTGGCGTGGCCGACCATTTTGCGCAGAACGATGCTCATGCCCTGTCCATCGCCCGACGTATCGTTTCTACACTGAATAAGTCGAAACAGGTGGATATCCCACTTCAAGATGCCGTGGACCCATTGTTCGACCCGGCGGAGCTTGACGGGGTGGTGCCCAGCGATTTGCGCGTGCAATACGATGTGCGCGAAGTGATTGCCCGCTTGGTGGACGGATCCGAATTCGATGAATTCAAATCGCGTTACGGCACCACACTGGTAACCGGTTTTGCGCATCTGATGGGGCAGCCCATCGGCATTATCGCCAACAACGGCATTTTGTTTTCTGAATCGGCGCTTAAGGGCGCACATTTTATCGAGCTGTGCTGCCAGCGGCGCATTCCGCTGCTCTTTCTGCAGAACATCTCGGGCTTCATGGTGGGCTCGAAATACGAACAAGGCGGGATCGCCAAAGACGGGGCCAAACTGGTCACAGCTGTGGCCTGCGCTCAGGTGCCGAAGATGACGCTTATCATCGGCGGCTCTTACGGGGCGGGAAATTACGGCATGTGCGGCCGGGCCTATTCACCGCGCTTTCTGTTCACCTGGCCGAATGCGCGCATCTCGGTAATGGGGGGCGAGCAGGCCGCCAGCGTGTTGGCGACCGTGCGGCGCGACGGCATGGAAGCCCGTGGCGAAAGCTGGCCCGAGGACGAAGAAGAAGCGTTTAAAGCACCGATCCGCGCCCAGTACGATGAAGAAGGGCACCCTTATTTCGCGACCGCGCGCCTGTGGGATGACGGGATCATCGCGCCGCGGGATACCCGGCGGGTGTTAAGCCTGGCCCTCTCGGCGGCCCTCAATGCGCCGATTCCGGAGACCAAATTCGGCGTTTTCCGCATGTAAAACCGCAGAAAACTAGGAAAAACCGGCACCGCCAATTGGCCGTTTGTTGGCATTTGCGTGAAAAACCGTTAACTTTAACCACGTTGAGTGGGGTGTTTAGGGGACACCAATGGATCTGTTCACGCGTGTCGGGGCGGCCGTACTTTTCTTGGTGGGCGGCGGTCTTACGATGTTCGGCAACGATGAGGGGCGGTTCGCCGATATGGGCGGTCTGTTTTCCGGGATCGGCATGCCGCAAATTCCGGCGCATACGTCGCCGGCCCCGGCTGAAACCAGTCTTGAACAAAGTCCTGCCGATATCGGCCTGGATGCGGCGGAAACGGCAGCCGACACCAGCGCGGCCGCGATGCGGGATGTGTGGGGCGATCTGAGCGAGCGCGAAGACCCATTTGCCAAGTCGACCGTGTTTCCCCGCACGCCGTTGCTGCGTCTCAACACTCTTCATCATACGGATAAAATTAAGCGGATCGATCTGGACAAATACGGCCAGTATTTGGTGACCAGTTCTTACGATAAGACCGCTCGGGTGTGGAAAATGCCGGAACGGGCCGGCGATGCGCCTACTTTGCTGCGCGTTTTGCGACCGCCCATCGGCCCGGGTCATTTGGGCCGTATCTTCGGCGTGGCCATATCGCCCGACGGCGCGCTGGTCGCGGTGGCCGGCTGGACCCATTGGGTGGCAGGCGTCAGCGAAGAAGACGAGTTTCTTTATCTGTTCGACCGGGAAACCGGTGCCATGGTGCACCGTTTCGCCGGTTTGGACGACATCGTTCACGACCTTGCCTTTTCGCCCGACGGCCGCTTTTTGGCAGCCGGCCTGTCGCGTAACGGCATCCGCGTGTTCGACATGACCGACAAATCCCGCGTGGCGCGGGACAAGTCTTATGGCGGGCAGGTCTATGGTTTGGCCTTCGCGCCGGACGGCCGGCTGGCGACGGCCAGCTATGATGGCTTGGTGCGCGTCTACGGGGCGGACCTTTCGATTTCTACGCTGGCGCCCACGGTGACCACATACACCCCCCATGGGGAACAGCCCCATGATCTCGCTTTTTCGCCGGACGGCCGCAAGATCGCGGTGGGGTATTACGATCAACGGCAGGTGAGTTTGCTGTCCGCCACTGACCTGACCGAACTGGAATCGCCCCTCACCGATGGTATCGAGAATGGGGACCTGCTGACCGTACGCTGGTCGAAAGACGGGCGTTACCTCTATGCGGGCGGCCGTTGGCGTGACGAAGAAGGGCGCTATTTGATCCGCCGCTGGCAAAAAGACGGGCAGGGCGGATACGAAGACCTGGCGGCGGCCGGTCAGACCATCCTGGATCTTCATGCCTTCGGGCCGGGCGGCGTCGTCTATGCCGCGGCGGACCCCACCGTGGGCGGGTTTGACGGCAGTGGCCGCGCACGCATGCAGCATTTGTCGCAAGTCGCCGGCTGGCTGGAAGGGGAACAGCCGATGCTGTCGGTATCGGACGATGGGGCGCGTGTGGTGATGGCCTATGGCCGGGGCGAGGACCGCCTGTCCATCGCCTTCGATGTCCGGTTGCGCCGTCTCGATTTGGAGATGAACGACACGTCGAGCGCGCCGGACGATATGGCCGATGCGGACGCCGAGGCGCGCGGTGACGATCTGTCCACGGAGGAATTGACGGCGCCGGATCAAACGGTCGAAGTGACCGGCTGGCACAACGCGCCGATGCCCCGCATTAATGGCGAACTGGTCTATCTGCCCAGCGGCGAGTGGTCGCGCAGCATGGCCATCTCGCCCGACGGCACGCATGTCTTATTGGGCACGGAAAAATACCTGCGTTACTTCGACAGTTCGGGGCAGCAGCTTTGGCAGGCGAAGGGGCCGGCACCTGCCATTCATGTGGCGATCAGCGGCGACGGGCGCTTGGCCGTGGCCGCCTATCGGGACGGCACGCTGCGCTGGCACCGTTTGCATGACGGCCAGGAATTGTTCGCGCTTTATGTGCACAACGATCTGAAACGATGGGTGTTCTGGGCGCCGTCCGGCCTTTACGACGCGGCGCCGGGTGCCGACGACCTGATCGGCTGGCATATCAATCAAGGAGATGCCAAGGAGGCGCTGTTTTATGGAGCGTCCCGTTTCGAGGATTTGTTCCACAAGCCCGACGCGTTGACGGCGGCGTTCAATACGCTCGCGCCGCCGGAGGCTCCCGCTCAGGAGCGTATCCTGGCCAATCTGCCGCCGGTGGTGCGCATTCTGGGGCTTGCCCTCGGCCCGACGGGTACGCCCTATTTGGACTATGTGGCGGAAAGCCCCTCGCGCAGCCCCATCGCCGCCCTGCGGGTGACGGTGGACGGGCGCATTCAAGAGCTGCCGAAAGACGAGCTACAGCAACTGCCGGACGGGCCGTACCGACTGACGCTGGCCTGCGAGCCCGGTGACGTGGAAGTGCGCATCGCCGCCAAGACCAATCTCAGCGGCTACGGCGACGCGGATGCCGCGCCGCTCGGCTCTCTGTGCAA
>JANQMY010000531.1 GCA_028279895.1 Alphaproteobacteria bacterium | reverse complement strand
GTGCATCATGCTGTCGTTCCAGGGCGCGCTGTGGTTTGTCGATCCGTTCTTCCGGTCGCCTGTGTTCATCGCCTTCACGGCCATGGCGGTTTCCTGGGGTGCGATGAATGTGTGGATCTTAAGCCGCCTGCCGGCGTACGGCGCCACCGAACATCGGTCACCCGTGTTAGCCCGTTGATTGGAAGCCATTGTGTGGTTAATGGTATCGGCTGAGGGACCTGAACCCCCATTCTTGGGCAACAAATTGCCGTAGCTCAAATTCCTCCCAGCGGATGCAACATACGGGCAGTCGTTGGCATTTCTTATTTGGTCTTGCGCAACACGCCAACTCTCTAACATTCGGCGCCAAATCCGCGGTGAAACCTCCGTGTTCCGATTGAGCGGAATAATATGGCGCGCGGTGCGGAGATAGTGGTGTTTCGACTTGTTTGCTCGCGGTCGGGTACTCGCGTGCCTCCCATATTCCGTGACCTGCATCCGCACTAAGGCTCCATCGCGGTCTGAGAGAGGACGATCTATGGCAAATTTCCCGACGACGGCACTTCGGTTGGAAACACGCATTGAAGAGGGAAACACTCTTCAACTGTCTCTTGGAGACATACCGGTAAAGGAGCCCGCATCCGACGAGGTTGTGGTGCAGATTCTGGCGTCTCCCCTCAATCCTTCCGACCTTGCCATGATGCTCGGCACCTCGGATGTGTCCACGGCGCGGCAATCAGGCACTTCGGAACGCCCCGTTATCACCATCGACATACCGCCATCAGGCAGGAGCGCAATGGCGAACCGTATCGGCAAAGCCTATGGCATCGGCAATGAAGCAGCAGGCCTTGTGATTGCGGCAGGGGATTCGGATGCCGCCCAATCGCTTCTCAATAAGACGGTTGCTTGTCGGGGCGGCGAGCTTCATGTCGAATACCGAACACTGAAAGCGAGCCAGTGTTTTGAACTGCCTGCGGATGTGTCGCCGGTGGAAGGGGCCGCTTGTTTTACGAATCCCATGACCGTGATGTGCATGATCGAAACCATGCACCTGGATGGACATACGGCTTTAGTCCACACAGCGGCGGCGTCCAATTTAGGTCTCATGCTCAATAAAGTGTGCGCGGCAGATGGCATCGGTTTGGTCAATATTGTGAGAAAGCAAGAGCAAGAAACACTGCTTCGGGATTTTGGCGCCCAATACGTGGTCAATTCAAGCGCGTCCAACTTCCAGGAAGAGCTCGTCGCCGCGATCGATGCCACGGGGGCGACGCTTGGCTTCGATGCTGTCGGTGGCGGCCGGCTTGCGGGTGACATTCTGGGCGCGATGGAGATCGCCATGGCAAAGCGTATTCTGGAATACAGCCGCTATGGATCGCCGCAACTCAAGCAGGTGTATATCTACGGTCGTTTGGACCTGGGAGAAGTGGTGTTGCCGTTCAATTTGGGCATGTCCTGGTCTGTGGGCGGATGGTTGTCGACGCATGCTCTCGAAAGAATCGGGCCCGAGCGGGTGTCCGCGGTGCGCAAGCGGGTCTTCTCAGAACTCAAGACGACGTTTGCAAGCCGTTACACCGCCCAGATTTCGCTTACGGAAGCACTGGATGTGGACATGATGAAGGCTTACGCGCGAAAGGCGACGGGCGAGAAGTATCTCATCATGCCCGACAAATAGGGCTAACGTATCAGTCTGATTTCCGGTTACCGCCATATTCCGTATCGATCACTTTATCTGGTGTGATCGGAAAGTTGAGGAGTTGCCCCAAGCGTACCTCCTTGAGTGCGGCTTCTCTGTCTGCATCGTTGTCCGGCACGTTTTGGATCACGTGTTTTGCCGTATTGAGAACGCGTCGGTCGAAACCGGCAATCCGTTTAGCCAATGTTGTGGCCATGGTTAGTGATTGGCCTTCCTCTGCGACAGCGTTGATCAGGCCGAGTTCACGGGCCCGCTCGGCCGGTAATGGAAGACCAGTAAGTGCCATCTCAGCGATTACTTTTTTGGGCAACGCAAGATGCAGCATTCCGGCGGCGACGCCACCGTAGATGCCATGACGAATTTGCGGTAGCGCGAGGTTAGCAGTTGGTTCCGCCACGGCTAAGTCGCAAGCGGCAAGGAGGGTATTACCCGCGCCGACTGTTGGCCCATTTAAAGACGCAACGAAGATGGTGTCACAGTTAAAAAGTTGCTTGAAAAAGGCCCATTGTTCGCGCCCTTCATTGTGTCCGACCGGTTCTTTAAGGTCCATGCCCGCGCAGAAAACCGGTCCCGCACCCGTGACCACAACAGCTTTGGTTTCTTCCTGCAGATTGGCGAGGAAGTGTTTGAATTCTTCCCTCAAGGCGCGGCTCAGGGCGTTCCTTTGCGCTGGCCGATTAAGCGTAACCGTTGCAATGGCCTCGTCTGTCTCGACGATGATGTTCTCGTAACTCATCAGAGTCCCCGTGTGTTGTATTGAACGGTGCGCCCGACTTAAGCCGCCAGTGTTTTGCGCATGATCGATTTTGCATCTTCGTACTCGGCGATAATGCGATCGCATATGTCGATGGCCGACTCGACTTTCTTCACCATGCCCACACCATGGCCACAGCTTTTGACTTTTGAATAGCGCTCGCGTACAGCACCCGTTGACAAGACTTCGCCGGGAACGGTTGTGGCTAACTCCCTTAGATCGACACCGCACTCGATAAGGCTGGGTGTGATCCAATTAGCAGGGGCGCCATCGAGCGCGGCTGAATAGAAAACATCCTTAGACGTACAATCGATAAGCATCTGACGATAGTGGTCATCTGCGCCAGATTCCGTGGAGGCAATAAAACGAGTGCCCATATAGGAAAGCGCTGCGCCCATGGTCTGAGCGGCCAGAAGATCGCGCCCCGTGCTCAAAGCCCCGGATAAGATGATTGGCTTGTCGGTCACTTCCCGAATCTCATTCAACAGGGCGAAAGGGTTGATCGTTCCCGTATGGCCACCGGCTCCTTCGCACACGGCAATCAGCGCATCGGCACCAGCCACCGCAGCTTTTTCTGCGTGCCGCGCGGACGCGACATCGTGAAAGATCACGCCGCCATATTCATGAATGCGGCCGAATACATCGTCTGGAGCCCCTTTTGACGTGAGCACCACGGGCACCTTGTGTTTGATGCAAAGCTCCAGATCGCCTTCCATCCGATCATTGGTTTTGTGAACAACCAAGTTCACGGCCCACGGCGCGGGATCGTTCATTTCGGCCAGACCCGCTTCCATTTCTTGCAGCCAGTCTTCAAAAACCTCTCGCGTACGGGTGCAATGGGCGGGAAAACTGCCCATAACACCTCGAGAGCAGGTGGCGAGTGCCAGCTTTGGTGTCGAGACCAAAAACATCGGAGCGGCGATGAGAGGGACTTTCAGGGCACCGCCAAAAGTGAAGTCGACCATAAAACTATTCCTTCCCCCTGAACCTATTGGCCTGAGAATTTCGGTTCCCGCTTTTCTAGAAACGCGGTGACGCCTTCTTTGACATCTTCCGTCGAAAGACAGACATTTTGTGCATAGGTTTCAAACTCCAGCGCATCGCGCAGGTCGGGCTCCATGCTGCGATAGATCGCGCGCTTTGAAAGCCGGATTGAAACAGGTGGACCCGCCGCGAAACCACGCGCCAATTCCAAAACGGTCGGCATCAAGTCATCGGGTTCGGTTACCTGAGAAACAATGCCCAGGTCGAGCGCTTCTTCGGCGCCGATCATCCGTCCGGACCAGATGAGCTCACAGGCTTTGGCAGTGCCCACCAAGCGGGGCAGGAAATAGGTGCCGCCCCAATCAGGATGAAGGCCACGGCGGGAAAAGGTTTGCCCAAACTTTGCTCTTGCGGCGGCAATGCGGATATCGCACGCCAAGGCGATGCCCATTCCACCACCGGCCGCGGCACCATTCACCGCCGCAATATAGGGTTTGCTTGACCCACGCATGGCCAAAACGATTTGGTCGCGAATGGGTTCGAGCTTGTTGGACAGCGGATTGACGTCGTCGATTGATTTCGCGTTGGCGTTTTCTTTCATGTCGCCACCGGAACAAAACCCTTTTCCCGCTCCGGTAATGACCACCGCACGAACATCTGCTTCGTTATTGCTGTGTTCAATGGCGTCGAGCAGTTCTTGACGCAGGGTGGGGGTCAGCGCGTTGTATCGATCTGGGCGATTGAGGGTGATGGTGGCGACGTGATCGGTGACATCATAGAGGATCGTCTCTTGCCTCATTTCGTCTTCCGTTTTTGTTCGTCGACAAACTTTGTTGTCGCGTGTTTTTCTGAACCTTTCCTACACTTACCCGAAAGGGATTTTTGCGTTCTTGCGTATTGCGCCAAACTTATAACGGTTTGTGCCATGGCCCGGTGTTGCGGCCCGACTTGCTAGACGGATTGAGACCGGTTTGCGACTAAGAATGGGACAGCCTCTGTTTAAGCGCGAAGGAGTGAATATGTCGGCCATCAAGCGCGATCGATATCCGTTTGCAACCGCAATGAAACGGCTTTGTCGCGTACTCAACGTGGCCCCAGAGAGAGCGTTCAAACGAGTCGGCATGCCCGAAGATTCGCTGCTCCATGAAGGCAAGGGGTTAACGGCGCGGCAGTACTACGATCTCTGGAACGCCGCACTTCTTGAAGCGGATCGAGAGGATGCTGTGCTTTACTTGGCAAGGTCTACTGCTCGGGCAACCCCCACACCGACCACACTGGCGTTCTCGAGCAGTTCGACCTTGGGAACCGGGTTTGAACGGCTGGCCCTTTTCAAACCCCTGGTGTTTCCCTTGCAACTCATCATTGGCAAAACAGAGGAAGTATTCAGCATTCAAATAATACCGGTGGAGCCGAGCGTTCCGATTCCGGATACCTATGTTGTATTTGAAATGAATTTCTTGGTCGAAATTGCACGGAACTGCACAAATGAGCGCATTGTTCCCGAAAAAGTCTCTCTCCCAGGGGCGGTCGAAAACCGCGAGACCGTAGAATCCTATCTTGGGGCGAAAATCGGCAAATCGAGAGTGCCGACCCTGTGTTTCTCGAAAGCGGATGCCGAGCTTCCCCTGATTTCCGCGAATGAAGAGATGTGGGAGGATTTCGAACCGGGCTTGTTCAAACGGTTGTTGAGAAAGGACCGAAACGCCTTGATGAGCGCGCGGGTTCGACGCGTGCTCATAGAATTACTACCAAGCGGATATTCGTCGGCGGATGCTGTCTGCAATCATCTGCATGTTAGCAAGAGAAGCCTCTATCGGTATTTGAAGAATGAAGGGGAAACATTTCAGTCCATTTTGGATGCCACGCGATCAGAATTGTCGTTGCATTATCTTTCTAACGACGAATTGAGTATCGATGAAATTTCATACTTGTTGGCGTTTCGGGATCCCAATTCATTTTACCGGGCATTTCGCAATTGGACCGGCATGACCCCCATGGAAGCGCGTTCCCGACAGCAGCAACAGCCCGGCGAGTTCGCATAGCCGATCGTTTAGCGATGGCGTTATCGGTTTTACATTTGGCGCGATCCGTAAGTGTCTAGGGCCGTGTGGGGACTAAAGTAGCGAGCGGCGAAGGGGCAAGCTCGGGCGTAAAATGGCAAAGACAATTCTCATCACGGGGTGTTCCAGTGGAATTGGGCGCGCAACCGCCCATCTCTTCCAGGAGAAAGGGTGGAAGGTCGTTGCGACCATGCGCAACACCGACGATGCGGGCGAGCTCAAAAGCCTCGACAATGTGTGGGTCGCCCGTCTTGACGTCACGGATCTTTCCACCATTAAACAAGTCGTTGCTGGCACCAACCGGCATGTGGGTCCGATTGATGTGCTCGTCAACAATGCAGGCTATGGCGCGTACGGCCCATTGGAGGCCACCCCCAGAGACAGCGTGGTGCGACAGTTTCACACGAATGTCATTGGCCTCATCGATACGATCCAGGTGGTTCTACCGCATTTTCGTAAGCAAAAATCGGGCACGATCGTGAACATTTCGTCTGTAGGCGGTATTATCGGTATGCCGCTGGGATCGCTCTACCACAGCACCAAGTTTGCGGTCGAGGGGTTGTCGGAAGCTCTCATGTATGAGCTTGAGGCCATCGGTGTGCGCATCAAAATCGTACAGCCCGGATTAGTGGATACCGATTTCAATAGCCGCTCAATCGACATCAACAACAATGCCAAGCTCAAAGAATATCAGGCATTGGTGCAGCGGGTTGTCAGCGGGGCGGCGGATCCCAATGCCTACCGTCCCGGTCCCGACCATGTGGCCGGGGTGATCTATGAAGCCGTAACCGATGGAAGCAACAAGCTTCGGTACCTATCGGGCGACGATGCCTTTCAGAACATCGCCCGGCGCAAAGAAACCGACGAGGAAGAATTCCTCGCCGGAATGAGAGTGCGTTTCGGACTGTCTTCCGACTAGCTGCCGAGTGTGAAGCGCTGCTTCGAGAGGGGCAGCTCACGAACGCGCACGCCAGTGACCGCGTAAATAGCGTTACACACAGCGGGAGCAATGGGGGGCAAGCCGGGTTCGCCACCGCCACCCAAGGTTTCGCTGTCGCCATTGATGATGGAGACCTCCACCTCCGGCATCTCGTTAATCCGCAGCATTTCATAGTCGTGAAAATTGCTTTGCTCTACCGCACCATTCTTCAACGTAATTTCGCCGTAGAGAGCAGCGGTCAATCCGTACACAATTGAGCTTTCCATTTGCGTGGTGAAGCCGAAAGGGTTCATGGCAAAACCCGGATCTGCGGCGCAGAAGACCTTGGTAACACGTGGCGAGCCGCTGGACATGTCCACCTCCGCAACTTCCGCCACGATCGTTCCGAACGCCTGTGTAATGGCGATGCCCCTTCCAAAATTGTAGGGCAGTGGGCGCCCCCAATTTGCCATTTCAGCCGCACGCTCCAAAACCTTGAGATAACGTGGGGAAGACTTCAACAGCGTGCGCCGAAACTCGAATGGGTCTTGTCCGGCTGCGACGGCAAGCTCGTCGACAAAGGATTCCTTGAAGAAACCTTGTTGGCTTGCATCCACCGCACGCCAATCACCAAACCGTAGATGCATGGAGACGTCTTCCAGAACGCGGATGCGTTGATTGGGAATGTCATAGTAATCCACCAAGGCGGCGTCCGGCGGATCCTTTTGAAACAGAAACAGATTATCCCAACTCAACACTTTGCCGGACTTGCTTAATCCCGCTTTCAATCGGCTGGTGGTACAGGTGCGGTAATAAGCTTTTTGAATATCTTCTTCTCGGGACCAGATCGTTTTAACCGGCACACCGGCGGCTTGCGCCACACGAGCGCCAAAAACGGCGTAATCGTCACGCAGCCGCCGACCGAACCCGCCCCCCAGAGCCATTTGATGAATGCGAACTTGGTCTTTCTCGAAACCAATCGCCGTTGCTGCTTCCGTGCGTGCACGGAGCGGTACTTGCGCGCCCGTCCATATGTCACAAATGCCGTTCCGAACCCAGGCCGTGCAGTTCACCGGTTCCATGGCCGCGTGGGCCAAGAAGGGGACCCGGTACTCTGCCTCTACCTGCATATCGGCATCCGCTGTTGCGCCAACCGCGTCACCGATATCGACGAGGTTTGTGCCGCCTTGATCGGCGGCGTCATCCAGGGCATCATTGTAGCGTGCAAACAGGCCCTCTTGGTCGAGCGTGTCGTTTTCCGTTTTCGACCATGTGATGTCGATGGTGTTGATGGCTTGCTGCGCCTGCCAATATCCGTCGGCAACCACGGCGACGAAGTCCCCCAGATTGAGCACCTTATAAACGCCCGGCATGGTTTTGGCGGTTTCCGCGTTCATGGTTTCAACGGTGGCACCAATCACCGGGGACGCAAACACGGCGGCGTGTTTCAGCGCCTGGCCGGGAACAGTCGCATCGATCCCATATTGTGCGGTGCCATTGATCTTTTCCCTTAGATCGACGCGCGGAATGGGTTTACCCATGAGGTTGAATTGATCCGGCGTTTTGAGTTTGGGATGCGTGGGCAAAGGTTGTTCAGAGGCCGCGGCCGCGAATTCGGCATAGGGTGCCGACTTGCCGCTTGCATCATGGAACAGCGTGCTTTTTTCCGCGCGAATTTCTGCTGCAGGAACGTTCCATGCATCGGCCGCTGCCCCAATGAGCATCTGCCGGGCGGCGGCACCCGCTACACGCATGCTGCGCTGACCCGTCGATCGGACCGAGGCGCTGCCACCCGTGGCGTAGCCGTCGGCCATTTTAGCAAGACGCGTGAACATGCCGTCGATTGTGGGCTCCAACCAGTTTGGGGCGCCTAACGTGCCCGGGGCAACAAACAAGCGGGCCATGTGCTGGGATACATAGTCCCCCGTTGTGGGGGCCTCCATGACGACAACCTTTTCCCAATCTGCATCGAGCTCATCGGCGAGCATCTGACCCAAAGACGTCCTTACGCCCTGTCCCATTTCTGTATGCGGAACGATAGCGGTGACCACATTGTCGGCATCGATTTTGACCCAACTGTTGATTAGCTCCTCGCCTTCACCACTCGCGACCAGGGGCTTCAGCGCATCTACCGGATTTCCGGGGCGCATGGCCACACCAACAGCAAAAGCCCCACCTGCCAATAGGCCAGAACCGATAACGGCTCGTCTTGTCCATTTTCCCATTGTCGATCCCCTTAACGCGCTGCAGCGGCTTTGATGGCTTTACGGATTTGCGGATAGGTGCCACAGCGGCACAC
>JANQMY010000522.1 GCA_028279895.1 Alphaproteobacteria bacterium | reverse complement strand
GCATGTAACGCAGCTCGTCGAAGAAGGCGCGGGCGTCGTCTTCGCTGTCGAAATACTGGCCTTTCCATCCCCAATAGGTCCAGGTGCCGGCCAGGCGATCGAAGACCTGCCGGGCTGATGTTTCCGGGCCGTAGGTCACATCCCCACCGGTGGCCGGTTCATGACGCCACAGCCACTCGGGCACGGTGCTTTCCTGCACCGGCTTGAGCTGTGAGGCGACGCCGGCCTTGCGAAAATATTTTTGGGCTAATATGTCGGCGGCGACTTGGCTCCAACTGGCTGGGACCTCGATATCGTCCAATTTGAAAACCAGCGAGCCGTCCGGGTTACGTATTTCACTATTGGTTCGTTTGAATTCCATTCCCTCATAGGGCGATGAACCTTCCTTCGTGAAGCGACGTGAAACCCGCATGAAATCCTCTTTTTCTTTATCACAAGCCTGCCGACAGGTGCCGTCGGGCACATCTCCCTCGGCCGCCAAAAACCACTTTTCCGGCGTTACCGACGCAAACCCAATTGTGAGCAATGAAGTGCTTGGTCAGACGGTAGCGCGTGGGAAACAAAACCACCGCCTGCCAAACACCAAATATAGACCTTCAGCCCTCAATGGACACAAAGTCTAGAAAAGGCGTTTTTCCCTTGCAACTAGATTTTGGTTAAAATCCGGTCCGACCCGCAATATATGGCTTTGGTGGCGGATGAAGTTACGGGGGCTTCGTAAGAGGATTCAGCAGCTTAGTACGGCCTGCTGAGTCTTAGTCTCGGCAAAAAAAATCTTGTTTGAGAAACGGTCACGAAGTGGCAATTGAATCCGGTCATCATCGCCCGCTTGAAGACCCCATTTTAAGACCTGGGAACTAAGACGCTCAGGGTGATGGGAAATCGGATCGTACGTCTGTGGCGCGGTGTGGATGGAGGCCTGCGAAGAGATGAGTCGAGCGAAACGGGTTGGTGCTGGACTGTGTCATTTGGCAATGCAATATTCCGGCGGGAATCGGCCATGTGCCTAACTTTACCCGCAACCCGTTAGTGTGACTGGAAGCTTGAATGGGCCTTTTTTCGGAAATCTTCGTTTGGTGGCGCGGCCAGACCATGGGAACGCGCCTCTTCACCATGCGCAAGGGTGTGTTCGTCGGCGAGGACGAGCAAGGCAACAAATATTACGAAGAGAAGAAGCCGCGCTATAACGGCATCAAGCGCCGCTGGGTCATTTACAATGGGGAAGCGGAAGCGTCCCGCGTGCCACCCGATTGGCATGGTTGGCTGCACTATACTTTTGACGAACCGCCGACGGTGGCCCCGTTCAAGATTAAAGAGTGGGAAAAGGAACATGTGCCCAACCAGACGGGCACGCCAAATGCCTATCGCCCGTCGGGCAGTCTTTATCGTTCGGGACAACGCCCGGAAGCCACGGGCGACTACGAGGCCTGGCAACCTAAATAGGGCTAACGGGTCATAGATCCATCGCGTCATGTGTGAGGAGAGTGGTTGATGGCGAACAACATGGTGGAAACATTGGTGGGGGCCATCGTGATCGTGGTGGCCGGCGCGTTTTTGTTCTTCGCCTACACCACGGCAGATGTGGGCGATGTTGCGGGCTACACCGTGACCGCAGACTTCGACAGTGTGGACGGCCTGACCGTCGGCAGCGATGTGCGTATGTCGGGAATTAAGATCGGAACCGTGACGTCTCAGGAGTTGGACCCCAACACTTATCTCGCCCGTGTGGCGATGGCGATCGATCCTAAGGTTCAACTGCCGGACGATTCTTCCATCAAGATCACGGCGGAAGGATTGCTAGGCGGCAACTATTTGTCGATTGAGCCGGGCGGTAGTGAAGATCTCATCGCCGATGGTGGCCGAATTCAATTTACGCAAGGTTCGATCGATTTGATCGGGTTGGTCGGGCAGGCGATCTTCAGCGCCGGGGGCGGTTCCGAGGAGACGGCGGAGTAGGGCCTGCTTGGTCACATTTTTGCCGCCAAGGAACCGGAGAATTGGGCGTTAGCGTACCGTTGTGTCCGATGCATTGAAGAGTAAACTGAGGCCATGGGGGAATTGCCGAAGGCAAAGGCGGCTTCGAATGGGGGTACCAGCGTAATGAGCAAAAACGGGTTGATCCAGACGGAGATGCCAAGTAGGGCGAGGACGCGCAGTCCCCTTGTAGCCGTTGCGGCGTTGGGCGTGGGCTTGTTGGCGTTGCCGGTATTGGCGCAACAGACTGCGCCGGAAGCTGAGCAACCAACCGCGGTCGCGCCTGCTGAGCCTCAGGCTGCCGAGTCGGGGCCGAGCCAAGAAGCACTTAAAGCCATGGTAGAATCGGAAGGCGGCGCGGTCTTTCGCGGCCTGGACAAAATCACGGCGCGCGTGTCGACAGTCTACGCCCCACTGGATGAGGTGGTGACGTTCGGTTCGCTGCAATTCGTTACCCGGCATTGCAATAAGCGTCCGCCTGAGGAAACGCCGGAGAAGACAGCGTTCCTCGAAGTTGTCGATGTGAAACCGGATCAGAGTGAGCAGGAATTGTTCACCGGGTGGATGTTTGCTTCAAGCCCGGCACTCAACGCGCTAGAGCATCCGGTTTACGACATTTGGTTGATTGACTGCATTATCATCGAGCCGGAAGTGCCTGAAGAAGGTAGTGAATAGAAATTGGCCTGCCGACTGACGGCCGCGCTGAGTTTCTGCTGGTATTCATCTCTCGTAATCTCGCACGCGCCGAACTGCGACAGATGCTCTGTGATAAACTGTGTATCGAGGAGCTTGTAGCCGCCGGACAGGAGCTGCGCGACCAGCCGCACCAAGGCCACCTTGCTGGCGTCGCGCGTCCGGCTGAACATGCTTTCCCCGAAAAAAACGGCCCCCAGAGAAACGCCGTACAGCCCGCCCACGATTTTGTCATCGAGCCAGGTCTCGACACTGTGGGCGTGCCCCATGCGGTGCAGCGCCGTGTAGTTTTCAATGATGTCGTCGTTGATCCATGTGCTTAGCCGCCCGCTGCGCCGTTCCGCACAAGCTTCTATGGTGCCCCGGAAGTCTTGATCCACGGTGGTATGAAATCTGTCGGAACGCACGGTACGTGCAAGCCGCCGCGGCACGTGAAACCTTTCCAGCGGCAGAATGCCCCGAAACTCCGGGTCCACCCAGAACACGGTGGGATCGTTACGGTCTTCCCCCATGGGGAAGACACCCGCGGCGTAGGCCCTGAGAAGCAACTCTGGGGTTAACGACGCCATCGCACGCTAGGTGGTTTCGGCCAAAAACTCTTCGAGCCAGTGAATGTGATAATCGCCATTCACGAAATCCGGATGATTGATCAGGTCCAGGAAGAGCGGGATGGTGGTATCGATACCGTCGACAACGATTTCTCGCAGGGCGCGGCGCAACCGCATCAAGCACTCGTTTCTATTCCGTCCGTGTACGATCAATTTGCCGATCAGACTGTCGTAATAGGGCGGAATGCGATACCCCGAAAACGCTGCGGAGTCGATGCGCACACCCAATCCGCCCGGTGCATGAAAATCGCGGATCAGGCCGGGGGACGGTGTGAACGTCCTGGCATTCTCCGCATTGATGCGGCATTCGATGGCGTGGCCGTAAAAGGTGATGTCGTTTTGATCCATTGGCAATGGCATGCCGGCCGCGATGCGAATTTGCTCACGTACCAGATCAAGGCCGGTGATCATCTCGGTCACCGGGTGTTCCACCTGCAGGCGGGTGTTCATTTCGATGAAATAAAACTCGCCATTCTCATAAAGGAACTCCACCGTGCCCACGCCCAGATAGCCGAGCTTCGAAAGCGCGGTGGTAACCGTGTTGCCGATCTGCTCGCGTTCCTGATCGTTAAGTGCCGGGGACCGCGCTTCTTCCAGCACCTTTTGGTGGCGCCGCTGCAATGAACAGTCACGCTCGCCGAGATGAAGCACCTTGCCGTTCGCATCGCCGATGATTTGAACTTCGATATGCCGCGGTCGCCCCAGATATTTTTCGACGTAGATGGCATCGTCGTTAAAGGCCGCTTTCGATTCGGCCTTGGCGGTCGAAATGGCCTCGTTGAGATCATCAGCTGTGCGGGCGATTTTCATGCCGCGTCCACCACCCCCGGCAGCCGCTTTGATGAGAAGTGGGTAGCCCACTTCCTCGGCGACGGCCCGCGCTTGTTCATTGGAGGTGACAGCGCCGTCCGATCCGGGCACGACGGGAATCCCAAGGTCCTTGACGGTCGTCTTCGCTGTAACTTTGTCGCCCATCAGTCGAATATGCTCCGACGACGGACCAATGAAGTTAATGTCGTGCTCTTCGAGAATTTCGACGAATTTGGCGTTTTCCGACAGGAAGCCATAGCCGGGATGAACGGCTTCCGCACCGGTGATCTCGCAAGCCGATATGATGGCCGGAATGTTGAGATAGCTTTCCGTGGCCGGCGGTGGGCCCACGCAAACGCTCTCGTCGGCGAGGCGCACATGCATAGCATCCGCGTCCGCAGTCGAATGGATCGCCACGGTCGAGATGCCCATTTCTTGACACGCCCGATGGACGCGTAAGGCAATTTCGCCGCGATTGGCTATGAGTACTTTTTCAAACATAAGGCCGTTACCCGTTATCCCGCACCGTTACTCGATCACGACCAGCGGTTCTCCGTATTCCACGGGCTGACCGTTCGCGACGAGTATTTTTGTGACTTTTCCGGCGCGGGGGGCAGGAATTTGGTTCATGGTTTTCATGGCCTCGACAATCAGCAAGGTCTGTCCTTCCGTGACGCTGTCGCCAACCGAGACAAAGGTCTTGGCACCCGGTTCCGGCGCCACATAAACGGTGCCGACCATAGGTGATGTTACGGCACCGGGATGATCGGCGCCCTCTGCAGCGGCGGGTGTCGCAGCCGGAGCGGCCGCAGGGGCAGCGGCAGGCGCCGGGGCAGCAGTGGGGGCCGCAACGATCGATTGCGCCACGGCTTTGGCAACCCGCAATCTCAGTCCGTCTTGCTCCAACTCGATTTCGGCGAGGCCGGTTTCTTCCAAAAGGTTGGCCAATTCGCGGACGGCGTCGCCGTCGATTTTGCTGCTCCGAGTTCGGCTTTCCGCTTTTTTGTTCGACTGTTCCGCCACCTGAATACTGCTCCTCTTTAGGAAATAAGTTCTTTTAGGGCATCCGCTGCGAGCAGATAGCCGTGGGCCCCAAGGCCACAAATAACCCCTTTGGCAACCGCACTGACGTGGGAATGATGCCGGAAAGGTTCGCGGGTGAAGATATTCGACAAATGGACTTCGATGATAGGCACGGCCACTGCGCTGAGCGCATCCCGTACGGCGACTGATGTATGGGAGTAGGCGGCCGCGTTGATGATCAGGCCGGCCCCGTCTCGCCCGGCTTCTTGGATCCAGTTGACCAATTCGGCTTCGCTATTGGTCTGGCGAAACTCACAATCGAATCCGAGCGTTTTGAGGTGCTTCTTCGTGCGGTTTGCGATGTCATCCAAGCTCTCGGAGCCGTAAATTTCAGGCTCTCGCTGGCCCAGCATGTTCAAATTGGGGCCATTCAGAACGTAAACGGATTTCGGCATTCTTTGTTTTTTCCGGCTTTTTTTGCCCAATCACGTGCCAGGACGGCGGTGCGGTCTCAGCCCGCAGTTGAAACCTAAGTGCCTCTCTATCATTATCCGGAGAAAGTTCAAGCTTATCCACAAGAGGCGCATTCGTCAGATGCAAGTTACCATTAACGGGGAGAGCCGGGAATTTGCGGCTCCGATTTCTGTTGCCCAGCTCCTGAGTGATTTGGGGCTAGACCCTAAGAAAATCGCCGTCGAGCACAATCTGGAGATCGTGCCGCGCTCGGCCTATCAAGAGACCCAAGTGGCGAACGGCGACCGGTTAGAGATCGTCAAGTTTGTGGGCGGCGGCAATGTGGATACCGCGGTTTCTGCTGATTCCGATGAGGATCCACTGGAGATTGCCGGTAAGACGTATCGCTCCCGGCTCATTATCGGAA
>JANQMY010000510.1 GCA_028279895.1 Alphaproteobacteria bacterium | reverse complement strand
TGGCGCTCGTGGGGGATGCCGCCCACGGCGTGCACCCGATCGCGGGGCAAGGGCTGAACCTGGGCCTGCGCGATGTCGCCGCGCTGGCCGAAGTGATTGTGGATACCGCGCGGCTTGGCCTCGACATCGGCGCGGACGACGTTCTCAAGCGGTATGAGACATGGCGGCGCTTCGATAACACGGCGCTGGCGCTGGGCATGGATGCGCTGGTGCATCTTTTCTCAAATGACGTCGCGCCGGTGCGCATCGCGCGGGACATCGGCCTTGGCATTGTGAACGAGTTGCCGCTGTTGCGGCGGCTTTTCATGCGCCATGCGGGCGGCACCGTGGCCATGGGGGGCGAGAAGAAACTGCCGCGGCTGTTGCGCGGCGAGGCGGTTTAGGACTTTTCGCTGTCGTCAAGCTCACGCGCTTCTTCGGGTAGCATAATGGGAATGCCGTCGCGGATGGGGTAGGCAAGGCCCGCCGCCTTCGAGATGAGCTCGTTCTTTTCCTTGTCGTGGATAAGCGCCGCGCGCGTTACCGGGCAGACGAGAATTTCCAGAAGTTTCGGATCGACGTCGTAAGGCTTGCTCATTTTCTTTGTCCTCTATTGCAGCGGTCCTCTATTGTAATGGTCCCTGGCGCCCCGGCGTGTCCGCCACAATCGCCATCTCGATAAGACCGGTCAAGATTTCGGCGCGGGTTTTAAGATCCCGCGCTTCCAAAAGCGCCTGTTTTTCCTCCGCGCTGAAAGGGCAAATGGCCGCGAGCGAACCCACCAGCGCTTCGGCGGGCGCCGTTTTGAGCGCCTGCCAATCCACTTGCTGGCCGAACTTGGCAAAATAAGTGCGCAGCGAGTCAATCAGGCTTTCGCGCTCAATGGGCAGTTCGCTGTCGTCCGGGCTGAGATCGCTTTCAAAATCACGCCAATCCGCTTCAACCTGGCGGTAAGGCGTGGTGACGGAAAGCTCGCGGGCCACGCGAAACCTGCAAATCCCCGTCAACGTAATGAGATAGCGCCCATCGCCGGTCTCACTGAACTGTGTGATGCGGCCCGCGCAACCCACCCCAAAAAGCTCGGGCCGCTCGCGTTCGAACTCCGATGTGCGCGGCTGGATCATGCCGATCACCCGCTCGCCCGCCAGCGCCCCGTCCACCATGGCGAGATAGCGCGGCTCGAAGATATTCAGCGGCAGGCGCGCGCGGGGCAGCATGATGGTGCGGGAAAGCGGAAACACGGGGATTGCGTGGGGCAGGTCGTCCGCGGCTTCATATGTGACCGGGCCCGGCATCGCGCGTCACGCAAAAAGGATGGCCGAAAGTTGCTGGCGGCCGGAAACGGTCAGCTCGTCAGTGGCGCCCCATGCCTCGAAGAAAGTGACAAGCTGCTTGCGCGCGGCGTCGTCATTCCAATTCCGGTCCATACGGACAATTTCCAGAAGCTCGGCCATGGCACTTTCCCTATCACCCTCGGCGTTGAGCGCATTGGCGAGGTCGAACCGCGCTTGATGGTCCTTGGGGTTTGCGCCGAGTTTTGCCCGCAGCGCCGCCACCTCGCCGCTTTCGGCTTTTTGCCCCGCGAGCTTCAGCGCCGCACGCGCCGCCGTCACGTCGGGATCGTTTGCCGCATCCGGCGGCACGAGATCGAGCGCCTGTTCAGCGCGTTCGGTGTCGCCCGACTTGAGGTAACACTGAGCGAGCCCTGCCAGCGCTTTGGCGTTGGTGGCGTCTTCTTGCAGGACGGTGGCATAGACTTGCGCCGCCGCGGCCACATCGCCCTTGCCGAAGGCTTCGCTTGCTGCGGTAAGCGCGTCATCGATTTCGGCCTGGCCCGTGGCCTCGGCGCCGGCGACGCGGGTGATAAACTCTTTAATCTGACTTTCGGGAACCGCGCCGACAAATCCGTCCACCGGCTGGCCGTCCTTAAAGGCAAAGACCGCGGGGATAGATTGAAGCGGCAGCCCCGCCTGGCTCAACTGCTGGGCCAGCATCTGGTTCTCGTCGATGTTGACCTTGACCAGCCTGACCGCGCCGCCCGCTTTTTCCACTTGTGCTTCAAGCGCGGGGCCGAGCGTCTTGCACGGCCCGCACCAGGGCGCCCAAAAGTCCACGATCACCGGCACCGTCATGGAGGCTTCGAGCACATCGGCGGCAAAGCTTTGCGCGTCCGCGTCCTTGATCAGCGGGTCATCGGCGGTGGATGTTGTGGCGGCGTCTTGGCCGTTCTCCATGGGGGGCGTCTCCTTATCTCTGGGCCATGACATAAGCCCCCAAGCCGGCAATGAAAAGGGCCCCTGCACGGGCAGCCGTTACGGGAGCGCGGCGAAGTCCATGATTTGCGGCTCAAACCCGCAATCGGCGATGAAACGCAAAAGGTCCCGGGGCGCGATCGCCGTGGTAGCGGTGTTTTCCATGGGGTGGAAGTGGACCGGGTCGCAGGCCATGAGGGCGGCATCGAGGATCACGTGGTCGAGCGCGCGCGCCCCCTCATGCATGAGCGCGAAAATCGTCACCGCGCCGGGGCTGACGCCGAGCACTTCTTCCATGAGCGGGGCGCCTGCAAAGCTGAGCCGGCCAACGTCCAGGTAATGGTGCAGCCGTTTGAGCGGCACTTCCGTTTCGTCCTTTGCCGAGATGAGAACGAGGCGCCCTTTTTTGTCCTTGAGAAAAAGGTTCTTGGAATGCCCGCCGGGCCACCCGGCTTTCAGGTGCGCGCCCTGTTCCACCGTGAACACGGGCTCATGCTCATAGGTCTTGTGCACAATGCCAAGGGCGTCGAGACGGTCGAAAAGCGCCGCCCGCAACGGCGAGTTTCCAGCACAAACCATGGGTCCACGGCCTATTGCAATCCAAAACCGATTGCGCAATAAGTAGCGCCCTTCGCGGGCGGGGTCACCCTCCGCGATAAAGGACGCGGGCGTAGCTCAGGGGTAGAGCACAACCTTGCCAAGGTTGGGGTCGTGAGTTCGAATCTCATCGCCCGCTCCAAAAATCAATGACTTATCAACTCAAGTCTGCGAAGTCTTCTGAATAGCAACTGGCTAGCAACTTTCGCGATGCATTTGGCTGCTTCCCGAGGGCTATTCATCGGCGAGCAGATCACCGAAATCAATCTGGGCGTGCCTAGAGCTCAAATCGAACGTGATACTAAAGCGATCACCAACTTCCCCTCCGAGCACAGACAGAGGTTTGCGTAAGCCCCAGCCTATCGAGTTTTGCTGTTTAACTGAGATATTGCCTAGTTCCAGGCCTTCTTCAGTTTCAAGATGAAAGCGACCGTCCAAGTATTTCGCGAAGCCAGCAGGGACCTTAAAGAACCCAGTGTATAGGTTGTTTTCGACAACCTGAAAATCGATTCGAATCTGGCCACCTTTAGTCCAGCCACTTTCAAGAACATTGTCATTGGCACGCTTCTTCGACTGATCGATTGTCGGCGAACGTTCCTCAACGTCGTTTGAAAGCAAGCCGAAGATTCTGTTTCCAAGATTTACGAATAGTGGCGACTGGTGAAGGAAGACCATGAATGTGTTTTCGTTGATTCCAGCAGTCAGACAACGGGTTTGGAACTCCAACCAATGGGCTTTGCCACCCATTTCTTTCATAATCGAGACCATTTTGCGTTCTTCGCCACCGAGATTCGCATCTAGGTCTTCGCCGGAGCGCACTCTGATTGTGTTTTCATCAACCTCCAGTTCCGGAACCAATGAAGCAAATTGAATGAGGACTTTTTCGGAAGGTGCGAATCCTTCCAGTCTATGAATTTTCTTCAGTGCACGTCGCAATCTGGCGACGTGCAAAACACTGGATACGGCAAAAATTTTTCGCAACAAGTTCACTAATCGGTTTCGTTTGGTGTAAAAACAGAACCAACCCCCGACCGGATCCAATTCAACAAATCCCTCCTGGTCACCTACTAGTGTTCGTATGGTTTCCGGACGCGGCTCTTTTCTTGTTCGTAACCTTGATTGAAATGCCAATGCTTTGTAGGACGCCACCCCCTGTTTTGAGATTGTCTTCCGGGCGTCAATCAAGATCTGATTCATTTCGCCAGGATGTGATTTTGGAACAATGTATTTGTCGAAGGGTCGTTCTGCGAATTGCCAATCGAAGTCAAGCTTAAGGAGGGCTGAGATCTCGCCTAGCCCCGCAAGAGATGTTTGTGAATCAGGGCGGAGAAGTCCTGCTTCTAGAAGATAGTCCGTGGCCGATTGCAGTGTGCTGGGTGTAATTGAATCAAGAAGCTGGTTCGCAGTCTGAATGCTCGGCAATAACCAAGTTCGCTCCAAGATTCTTATGGTCATCTTCTTACAGATTTGGCGAACTCTTTCTCGAGTAATGCCACCAAAGCGCTGACCGGTTTCCTCCAATGTGTGAGGTTGTTCGCCGCCAAGGCCAAATCGAAAACGAAAGATCTGCAGATTGCGCTCTTGGTCAAACATGGAAAGAAGTTGGTCAATGTCGGCATCAACTCCTTGGCCACCTGGGCCCATCTTTTGGCGAGCGATCCAGAGGTTTGCCTGTTGAACTTCCCATCCGAAGCTCTCGGAGACATCCTCGCTGTCTAGATCGGACCATGGGGACGTTGACTCAACGATCTCAAGACCAATTTCGTTGAGCGCCGCACGAATATTCGAAACCGTGTGTCGACCCACATTGGGATTGCGGATGAAATCATCTGGATTGATCGCTATCAATTGACCGACAAACGCAATCCCCGCGTTCTGCAAAGCTGATCGTGCGCGTGTATTTAGATCTAGTTCTGAAACGAGAACAAAATGTCTCAGGTCAGAAAACGGATCACCCGCTTCTCCATCGAAGGAAAGTTGTTTTTGACTCTTTCCAACCATGGGCTCATTGCGCCGCGTAGAGCGGCGCTGCAGCACGAGATACTCTGTTCAGAGTCTCTCTAACCTCATAGATGGCATCTTCAATGTCGTAGTAGTAGTTGATTGCATTGAGTTCGTGCACGAGCCCAATAGCATATTCAGAAAAGGCAACCTCATACGCCAGTCTACGGAACTTGACGTCTTCCACAGTCGTGCCTACGAGCGCGGCTTGGAGTTGAGGGTGGGCAAGATTGATATAGATTGTTCGTGTTTCACTTTCATATTCTGCCCTAGCTTCGTCCTCTCCGGCCTCTCGAAACTCAACGTTGAATCCACCCGCTCGATTGGTGTGCTGTCTTTTGCCTCGGCTTTCTTTTGCCTTTTTGGGCCCATCGTCCGCCTCAACGAGGCTTGCCCCTTTTCGTGGCTCGACATCATTGTCGCGTTCGCCTTCCTCGGTGGGAGGGGACGCTGTGTCGCCTTCCGCCGGCCCACCAACAAGATGGTCGATGGCCGCCGAAATGTTCCCGCCTTCCGTTAGAAGATCTTCCTCTGTGTTTGTGGCTTTCGTAATGAACTTTCGCTTGTCGGTTGACCCAGCGACCTTCGCTTCTTGGTCCTCAAGCTTCTCTCGGTAATCCGCGAAGTCCTTGTTGATCAGCTCAGCAATCTTGTCGGCCTCGGTCTGGAGCTTTTCAGCTAGCTCGGTCTTCCTTCGTTCCTTTTCCTCTTTCACAAGCTTCTTACGAACTTCCTCGACATGGATCCCGATGAATGCATGTATTTTCTGAACCAACGGGTTTTTCTTGTTGAGCTGCATTCGTCGACTCAAATCGAATGCCGGTATCTTCGAATCGCCTTCATCAGCGAGTGAGGGAATTTCAATGCTGCCAAATATGTAGTTTGACAGATCTTTGCCCTCCGATCCGGCAAGTGTCGTCTCGTAAAGCACCCCGTTCGAGAAGATAGATATACCTTGGAGGTCTTTGTCGAGGGGTATCGTTGAAGTTCTTACGAAAAGCTTGGTATCCCCCAGTGCGTCCTTTGAGTCTCCAGACGGCAGAAAAATGTGCTCGTCACGCAGTGGCGGCTCTTTTACTTGGCACTCGTGGTTGTTGACAAAAACTGTCCCATCTTTTCCCCATTGAGAAAGGTGTCGTTCGATGTAATCGATAACTGACTTCTGATCGATATGCTTTAGGTGAATGTTCTCAATCTCGATTGTCGTTCCATTCTGAAGCGTGCACGGCTCCTCGCTTGCCAAAATCGTCAGAGGGATGGGCGAACCCGAGTCCTCCGCGGCCTTAATGTCGTCTTTTCGAAGCTCCACAATCGATCTCTTGTTGTCTTTGACCGTTGTGACTCGCATCGTGCCCGCGATTCCAAATGCAGCAGATTTGCCTGTTCCAAAGAAACCACGAACCGACTTTCTCTCCTGTCGGTCCAGGTTCTTTCCGTGCATTGTGAAAAAATTCTGAAGGTCGGATATTCCCATGCCGCGACCGTTGTCAGCACAGATGATCTTCTTACACTTTTGCTCGATTTTGACTTGAACGACCGGGTGCACCCCCGGGTCAACATAGTCCAACCCGTTGGAAACATATTCCCAAACGACTAATCTCTCGTGCGTGAACACACCGCTAGATTGAAGCAAGTCTCTAGCGATGTTTGAGGTCACACTCAGCGTGTCAATCTTCGTCATTATTCAGTCCTCTAAAATGCGTTCGGCCAATGACTTCATAAGATCATGCAGTTCTGGATCTGAGCTACAGGCATTGACCAATCGAGAGACTTTCCTTTCCCTCGATTTTCCGACGATGTATTTGTCAATTTTGAAGAGTCGCTCGATTTCCGGTCTAGAGATTTTGTCCGAACCTTCTTTTAGGGCGGCCCTTATTGTAGGTGAGCTTGCGACTCTCTTTCTCTCCGTTGCTAACCACTTTTCCAAACGCTCTTCTTCTTTTGTCTTTTTTGCGCGGGACAAGTCGGTCGTCGGCAATACCGCGTCCAGCTTTTTGGCATGTTCAACGCCCGCAGCCGTAAGCATCCATCCGTCACTGACATTGCCATCGATCAGGTGTCCCTTGGCGTCTTTATGGGCGTCGGTAAGGTAGACGCGTATGTGCTCGAGATTGATTTGATCAGTATACTTCTTCCAATTGAATCGGCCTGGCGCCAATTGGTTCGAGATTACGGCGATGTCTTCGGTATCAATCGGATTGACCGAGCCGCCAAGACGGAACGCCGCAAGTATCACGACATCCATGTTTGAGAGGGACCGGTCATTTTTCAAAGTGCGCGCCATCTTCCTACAACTTAAACTTGTTTGATGATCTTTGGTTGGGTGAATCGAAGCGAGCCTCAACCTCAGAAACCGCTTGTTTCAAAGCTGCGAGGATTTTCCGAACTTCTGAAGGTTCATAAGCGTAGAGCTGGGAATTGGATAGATTCCCAATGCGGCGGATTGCCGTCAAGGCATTGTTTGTGCGTAGCTCAGCTAAATCTTTGAATTTACTATGCTTCTCGTCTTTTGATCGTTTCGGCATTTTGAGGCTTAACTTTCTATTAATGATAGTATATTCACTATATTGAATTATTATATAATATCAAGTATATGCATGATAATAAGGTATCAAAGCTTTAGTATAGCTAGTTTTATCTCAATCTTTACTAGTCATGGGCGTACTCACGGACGTCTACATCCACTCTGCCTATTAGGGTGTCCGATGACTGGACGTGGAACCATATCAGGGCCGTGTGCCATACCGCTGCCGGCTGTTATTGAGCGAAACGAAAACTTTAGTTTCGGTCCCTTTAGGCAGATGTGTGGTCTATCAAGTTTGATCTCGCCCTACCGCCACACGCGCAAAAGGGGCAGGTGCCGCGCGAACCAGGAAGCGCCGTAGGCGGCGGCCGCGGTTACGCACAGAACCGCAACGCCGGAAATCGTGGCGGGGGCGATGGACTGCAGAACGCCTTCAAGGGCGGGCCAGGCCGTCGCGAGGGCCGCGGAAATCAGTATAAAGA
>JANQMY010000505.1 GCA_028279895.1 Alphaproteobacteria bacterium | reverse complement strand
GATCTTTGCCACCCTCGTGTTTTGTCAAGTGAGGCGGCAGCGCCTGGATTCATCGGCCATCGCGACCGAGTTTCGCGACCCCATCAAGGCGAGTTTCTTTGCCACTTTCTCGATGAGTTTGCTGGCCTTTGCCGGCGCGGTGCTGGTGCATTCGGAAACGCTGGCGACAGTGTTGTGGGGCGCGGGCGCGGTGAGCCAATTGGTATTGGCCGTGGCGATCATCGGCCGATGGTTCGAGCGGGATTGCGATGTGACCTTCGTCAATCCCGGCTGGTTTTTACCCTCCGCCGGCAATCTGCTGGTGCCGATTACCGGACAGCGCCTCGGCTTCGAAGAAGTGTCTTGGTTCTTCTTCGCCGTGGGCTTCGTGTTTTGGGTGATCCTCTTTGTTATCCTGATTTACCGGGTGATTTTCCTTGGGCCGTTTCCGCGCCAGTTAAACCCAACCCTGTTTATTTTCCTGGCGCCGCCGTCGCTGGCGGTGCTGTCTCTGGAAGCGTTGACAGGCACGGTCGATACGCCGATCAGCCGGGTGCTGATTTATATCGGGCTCTTCTTCGCAATTTTGCTGGCGGGCATGTGGCGCCGTTTTGAGAGTACACCGTTTTCGCCGGTCTGGTGGTCGTGCACTTTTCCGACGGCGGCCTTTGCAACGGCGGCCGCTCGGTATGCCGCCGGGGTGAACACGGCCGGCGCCCATGCCATCGCCATCGGCGCCCTGGTGTTTTGCACGGCGGCGGTGGTGGCGCTGTTCTACCTCACGGCGCGGTCGGTGTTGGGCGGCCGGTTTCTGGAACCGTCTTAGGAGGCGCTTTAGATGAACAAACCATTCAGTTTCGGTTCATCTGGCGCCGCGCATTCTACGGCCCGTTGCTGGACAATACGGAGTTCGGGGTAAGGTAATGACAAAATTAGGCTTCTCCGCTGCGGCGTCATTCGCAGCACTTCTTCTGATGGTGGTGACGGTCGCCGATGCCAAGGCCGATTACAACGGCAAAACTGCGATTATCATCGGACCGGACAGTTTTGGCCTGTTTGTCGGGAAGGGCCATGCGCATCACGGCAAAAAATACAAGCGCTATAAGTATCGCGGGCATAAATCCGGCTATTGGTACAAGCGGAAACGCGGCCACTACAAAGGGCACCATGGTCACAAGGGCTATGGGTATGGCCATAAGGGCTATGGCCACGGCCATCACGGCCACAAGGCCTATTACGGCAAGAAGCACTATGGCGGTCATGGCGGCTATCGCAAAGCTTGCCATCCGGTGTATAAATATGGCTATCATAGAGGCTATCGAGCCAAGATCGGCGGCACCATGTGCTACGATCGGTATGGCAACGGTTATGTCGTTCGCGGCAGCCGGTATGTCATCGATTATTACTGAGTCAGGGTATAATCTGACAGACTAATAATCCTGCTTGGTCAGGAATGCGAACACATGCGGGGGCCCCGGGGAGTTGATCTTCGGGGCCCTTTCTTTTGGTGGTGGGGGACCGTCACTCTGCAGCGGCGGCGGCCTCTTCCTTGGACAGGCGGTCCGCCAGCTTTTCGAGCTTGTCGAGCTCGCGGATGTAAAGCGTGCGGCCCTTGCGCTCGGTGATGCCGTCGGCATTGAGGGTGCTCAGCACGCGGGCCACGGTCTCGCGGGTGGTGCTGGCTTTGGCGGCGATCTGCGCCTGGGTGGGCAGCGGATAGATCAACCAGGAATCGGCGCGCACCGGGTCCTGCTTTTTGAGATCCAAGATCTCGCAATAGACCCGCTGATACGCGCTCAAGGTGGCCAAATCCATGATGCGGTCATCGCAGGTGCGCACAATGCTGGCGAGTTTCTCCAGGACCTGGACGGCGATGCTGGGATGCTCGGAAAGCAGGTTGCGGAACTGTTCCGGCCCCAGCGAGGCCAGGTAGCATTCTTCCAGGGCCACCACATTGGCGGAGCGCTCCTTGCCGTCGATGGCCGAGATCTCGCCGAAATAGTCGCCCGGGCCGGCATTGGCGAACGCCACTTCGCGGCCGGATAGCGAGAAATTGACAATGCGGACGGACCCCTTGGAGACCAGGTATATGTCCCGGTCAGTGCTTTCGCGGTCGAGGATCGGCGCGCCCTTGCGCCAAACCCGCCATTGGCAGCGATGGGCGATTTCTTCCAAGTCACCGGGGCTCAACCCGGCAAAAAGCTTTATGTGAGCAAGCGCCTCGGCAGAACCCGCCGTGGGATTTTGACCTGACTTCACTTCCACCATGCGCCTCCCACTATGTGCTTTCGCCTTCGCAAGCCGCCCAAACCGCGGGTTTTGTGACCGCCGTTACAGCGTAGTGGCGGCCATCGATCCTATATCTGGATCATCAACAGTTTGTCGAACCGTTGACCCCTTACCCAAGGCAATTACCCCAGCAACTTGGCCTTGCCCCCAGCGGCAAGGCCTCTTTTTTTGCCCTTTAGGCAATGGTCTGACCGCCGTCAATGACGATTGTCTGTCCGGTGGTAAATGCCCCGGCCGGGCTGGCCAGAAACACCGCCGCGCCGGCGATTTCGTCAGGCATGCCGATCCGGCGGAGCGGCGCGCCTTCGGTGGCGCGTTTCAGGATGTTCTCGTCCTGCCACAATGCCTGAGAGAAATAGGTCTTGATCAGGCCGGGCGCGATGCAATTCGCCCGAATGCCTTTCGGCCCCCATTCCACGGCAATGTTGCGCGCAAGCTGGAAATCCGCCGCTTTCGAGATGCCATAGGTACCCAGAATGGGTGACCCGCGTAGTCCGCCGATGGACGAAATGATAATGACCGAGCCTTCGCCCCGCTCGGCCATTTCGGGCAGCACCATATTGGCGAGCCAGAAATTGGATTTCACATTCGATGCCAGGATCTTGTCGAAGGCGTCGTCCGGGCAGTCGATCGACGGTCCGAAATACGGGTTCACCGCCGCATTGCAGACCAGCGAGTCGATTCGGCCCCATTTCGAGCGAGTTTGATCGACCAAGGCCTGTAGCTGGTCTTTATATGAGATGTTGCAGGCGACCGGAATCGCCACTTCGGCGCCCTTGCCATAGGTTTCGTTGATCTCGGTGGCCACTTCCTGACAGGCTGGCTCTTTTCGGCTTGAAACCACGACTTTGGCGCCGTGTTCGGCCATGCGTTCGGCAATCGCCTTGCCGATGCCTTTGGTGGCGCCGGTCACCACAGCGACTTTTCCGCTGAGATCGAACAAAGTCATGTCACATTTTCCCTTCATTTAACGAGTATTGGCCCATCGCAGGACCTGCTTTTGGTGAGAAGCGGCGCCGCGCTCACAGGCGTGTTCATCGTCTATTAACATTTAATAGATGAAACCATTGTCTTTCTCATCTCAATCGCGTCGTCAACCTGTCGGCAAGTGGACGAGCAAGTATGGAGATCACGGGACTCATGTTGAAGAAAGTCGGAATTCTATTGATCGGCGCCACATTCGCGCTG
>JANQMY010000495.1 GCA_028279895.1 Alphaproteobacteria bacterium | reverse complement strand
CTCGGCACGCTCGCCGCGGCGGAGATCATCCAGCACATGGGCGCACGCCCGGAGATCTCGCTCAAGGCGCTCGCTCAGGAAAACGGTTTTTTGGATTAGGCAACTTGGGGAATTAAGTGAATCGAGTTGGCGGTCATTTTGCAGGAAAATGCCCGGAATGTCTAACGTTGCACGGTTCATTTATTTCCCGGCGTCTCCTTAGTGCGTGCAGCGGACTGCTAGCGGGCCGGCAGGCATTACCTCCGTCGCCATTTGGAGAATCTGGGGTTCGCTCCGCTCATCTCGGAGTTGTCGGCTTTCCTGTGGCGAAACGACCTCTCCCGCCGGCTCAGGTTAGAGGGAAGGCCCACCTCACCGAAGGTCCGCTTCGGCCGATGAGTGACTGCATCGCCGTAGTGCCCTGAACTGTACGATTTCCAACGACGGACATTCCCACCCCCTTCGAGAACTCCTGCATTTCGGCACACTGCAATACCAACTAAAGAAACCGCCCCAATATCAGAATAGGCCGACTCCCAAGGATATCACAATATTCTGATAGTTGCACACTTGTATTGCCGCAACTTCTTGGGCATTATGCGAGTTCAAACCTCATCCCCCTGTCGGGCTTTCAGACTCAGAGGGCCTCGAATGCTAAGCGTATTATGGGCGATTTTTGAATTTTTGCTGTATTGGATAAAGGCGACCGTGGCTCTTTCTTTTGTTGCATATTTAATCTTATTAATAATTAATAGACTCTTTTTTTCCGCCTCTAATGCAAAAGCTCATCCCGTTGTCAGTAATGATCGTGCCGGTCAGACATTTACGCTTATCCACGGGACATGGTCTCGAGATGCAAGCTGGATTAGCCCTGACTCGCCACTATGCATGGCTTTAAAAGAAACGGCGGACGTTCCGGTGCAAATTGATGAGCTTCAATGGTCAGGGAGAAACTCTTTTATTGACAGAGGCCGAGCAAGCGAGGAATTAAGAAAGAGATTTCTGAAGAAAGGAGTAAAATCGATAAAGAAAGATAAGAACTATATTATCGCTCACAGCCATGGAGGAAATATAGTTTTTGATTCGTTAACGCCCGATGTAATGGAATATGTCGACGGAGTTATATTACTTTCGACGCCGTTCTTGCATGCAAGAAAAAGGCATTTGGATTCTTACACCAAATTATCAATTTTTGTTTCCCTGTTTATTGTTCTGGCTTCTGGCATGTATATCACATTTGGTATAGTGTTGAATCTTGTTGAACTATCGACTGTCAATGCGAAGATCGCATCTGTTTTGTTGTCAGCCATCATTGCCGCATTAATTCTGTTGTATTTTTTCAAAGTTCGCCTGCCAACAATCTATAAACTATCGCAAAAAACTAATAGCGATAGCATCGATCCTTCGAAGGTTCTTCTGTTACGGGCAACTGGTGATGAGGCCTCTGCTGCACTCGGCGCAGTTCATCTGCTTAGCTGGATAGCATTCTGGCTCCTTTCTCGCCCCTCAAAAGTAGCAGAATTTGTTTTGGTCAAATACGAACGGTTTAAGAAGTGGTTGATTTTTTTCGTCTTCATTGGCGCAATATTTTTTCTGGCAATATCCGTACTCCTACTTTACGATGAGGAGACGCTTGTTTTAATTGAAGGCATACTTGTGATGGCGGTAATCTCATTCATTACCGCCTTTGTTACAGTAGCTTTTTTTGGTGCGGTTGACTTAGTTATAAGACTAACGATTGTAATTATTTTAACTATATTTGCAACCTTGTTGTTGCCGTCGATATTGTTTCTCGGGACCTTGGCTTACGGCAACGAATTCATGATAACAACCTTATTTGTCGAAGTTACAGCAGAGCCGACACCTGCGGGAAACTGGCAGGTCGTACAGCTACCGGCTGACCCACCGGGTTCCGAAAAAGAGTCTGATGGGATTGCTGGTCCGGAAGATAGTCCGAGAAAAGAAAATTTGCAGCACAGCCTCGCCTTTTTGCGTGCGGATGCTATTGTGCTGATATGTAATTGGATCAAGGAAAAGAACATGTAAAGAGTTACGAACTCGGATTTTCTCGAGGCGTGCCAGTGAACCCTGTGCGGTTTGAACAGTGACGGGTTAGAGGGAAGGCCAGGTTAGATAAAGTTGGTTTAGATCGACCGTGCTCTGAGCCGGTCCGGTCGATTCTTTGTATCTGCAACCTATGCCATTTCAGCTCTTTTCCGTATTTTTCATAAACACCACCAGACCGACCTTCTGCTCGCCACGCACATCGAAATTTGCAGGATCAAGCCATTGACAGAAGGCTTGTTCGATCAAAGGCCATTCCCGATCGAGAATCGAATACCACGCGGTATCCCGACTGCGGCCCTTGTAGATCGTCGCCTGACGGAAGATCCCTTCAAAACGAAAGCCAAGGCGCTCGGCCGCACGGCGTGACCGCGCATTCAGTGCGTCACATTTCCACTCATATCGCCGGTAGCCGAGTTCAGAAAAGACCCGGCGCATCATCCGGAACATGGCCGCGGTCGCGGCGGGCCGGCGCTGCAACAGGGGAGAATAGTGGATGTGCCCAGTATCAACGACACCGACTGCGGGATCAATCCGGAGATAGCTCGCCACCCCGACCGCTTTGGCTGTGTCGTTGTCTACAATCGCATGAAAGAGCGGGTCGTTTCCGAGGCAGGATGTGACCATCCTTGTGGAAATCAGCTTCGGTCCCAAAGGGGCCATAGGGCAGATAGGTCCAATTCCTATTATCGCCGTCCATACGAAATGCGGTGAACAGGTCGCGTGCGTGGAGATCCACATCGAGCGGTTCGATACGGCAGAACGTGCCTTCGATCGCGGTGCGAGGGGGTGGCGAAACCGGCTGCCAATCCAAGACTGGCTGGCCAATGGGTTGGCCGAGAGAGTTCGCAGGCATATTCTGTCCTGATGGTTCCACGCAAGGCAAGGCATCAATGTGATCTTGTCTTGGCGCTTCGGACAGCGCCAATTGCTTGGGCCACGATCGCTCCGGTTGAAACCGGTCGCGTTCTCTTTCTCGTTGTTTTGTTGCACGATCTTGTCCGAAGAGTCTGCAGGCTTCGCGGGTTCATGCTTTGGCGAATGGAGGAGCAGCATGCCGGACGATGTCGTGAGAGAGGTTTGATGGTGTTCGTGCTTTTCTTTCCATTCTGGACCGCACATGGTCGTTCAGCGCCTTCACGCCCCGCGAGTTCATCGATGGCGGGAACAAAGTCGTTATGCCGAGCGAAGAGGCAGGAACCGACCGGGGCACGGGCGAGAAATCCGAGAACCGCGGTGCGCACGGAGCTATATCGGGCAAGTCCTGACAAAGCCCAGGTGAGCGACATCCTCGCAGACTTTGGATTCTGGCATTTCGGGCAGTTCGCCAAAGACTACCGGGAGGCATTCGGCGAACGTCCGTCGGACACTCTGAGGCGAAGCAGTGTTCCGCAAAGAACGGCGAACAAGGCGCGCGGCGCGTAGGATTCCGGTGTCTCCGAGTTAGGTTGTTTTCTGATCGGCCGGCTTGACTCTTGGCTCGCTGCCACTTCACCGCCGAAGGTAGACTTTCGGCGATGGCGACAATCGGCATGCCGGCCATGTCGTAATCACATACGGATTGCCCTTCTAACTCCGCCAATTTGTGACCATGTCACCGACACAGCCACCGCGGTGTCGGTAACTGCGCGGGCGTTCAAGCTGGCTGCAACACAAAGAACGGCCGTTGCGCCATGACACCTCCAACAAGGAGACTGCGCGATGATCCCCGAAGCGCCGGGGGAGGAATGCCAGACCTCCAGCACCGCCCGTCCCGCCCGCACCAGTCAGCCATACGGCGACAAGGCGAAACAGCGTATCGGCGCCATGCCTTGCCTTGCGCTTCTGGCATCCTTGATGCTCACAGCCTGTACCAAGGAGCCGCCTGCCCACTGGCTGTCCGATACCAAGATACCTTTTGTCGACTTTGGGCTGGTTTGGATGG
>JANQMY010000470.1 GCA_028279895.1 Alphaproteobacteria bacterium | reverse complement strand
CGTCTCGAACCATGGATTCCCAAGACCATGACTTTTTCAGCAGCCTGATAGGGCGCGCCTAGCAGCCTGCTAATCCTGCGTTACCTGCAGAATTTGCATCCCGGTCTCCCGCAAGAGCGCGAGGATGGCATCCGCATGGGCGGCATCCCGCGTTTCGATGGTAAGGCCGATATCCGCCGACTTGGCCGGCAGCCCCGTGAGCAAACGGTTATGGGAAACATCGATAATGTTGCCGCCGGCCTCGCCGATGATGGTGGTGATCTGTCCCAAAAAGCCCGGCCGGTCTTGGGATTGGACGCGAACGGTCAACATCCGCCCTTCGCGGGTAAGTTCACGCAACAACACATAGGCGAGCAACCGGCTGTCGATATTGCCGCCGCAAATGGGCACACCGACTTTACGGCCCGCAAACCGGTCCGGATACTGAATGATACCTGCCAGCCCGGCGGCGCCGGCCCCTTCCGCAACCGTTTTTTCCACGTTCAACAACAGGGCCACCGCATGTTCGATGTTGCGTTCAGAGGCCAGCAAAACATCCACCACATGCGCTTTCACGATTTCCTGCGTAAGCACGCCGGGGCTTGAAACGGCAATACCTTCGGCGATGGTAGGGCCATCACATTCCCGCTGATCGCCATGAAACACATTGTACATAGAGGGAAACATGTCGGCCTGAATTCCTACCACCTCGATACCCGGCTTGGTGTGACGGGCCGCCAGTGCCATTCCCGAGATCAACCCGCCACCACCGATCGGCACCGCCAGCACATCCAAGTCCGGAACATCTTCCAACATTTCCAGCGCAGCAGTCCCCTGTCCGGCGACGATGAAGGGGTCATCATAAGGGTGGACAAACACCAAACCTTCGGCCGCGGCCAGCGCCTCAGCCTTCTGTGCAGCGTCTACAAGCGATTCGCCTTCCAGCACGACGCGGGCCCCGAACTTTTCCGTATGAGACACCTTAATTGTCGGCGTGTTGACTGGCATCACGATGGTGGCGGGAATGCCCAACCGTTGGGCATGGTAGGCCACCCCTTGCGCGTGATTGCCGCGCGACATGGCGATGACGCCCTGTTTTCTTTCGGCGTCGGTAAGGTTGCTCAGTTTCCAAAAAGCCCCCCGCTCCTTAAACGAGGCCGTGAATTGAAGGTTCTCAAACTTCAAGAAGATCTCGGCACCGCAAATCTCCGACAGTGTTCTGGACGGCATGGTAGGCGTACGGACGATCTGACCGTCAAGGGCCTCGGCGGCTTCTAGAATGTTCTTTTCGGTAGGGATCATCTCAGGAAATCTCGGCTCTTTGGGCGCCCGGCTGGACCGGGAGCAGATCATGCTTCAAGAGTTTCGAAAGAAGCTTATGCCATATAGGATTTGTTCGACAGGCTTGAAAGCCCGGTGCAAGACGGAGGCAATCATGAAACTGGATGGCAAAGTCGCGGTCATCACCGGTGCCGCCCAAGGGATCGGCTTGGGATGCGCCGAAGAATTCGCGGCCCACGGGGCCAGGCTGGTGCTGTCAGACATACTGGCGGATAAATGCGCGCAGGAAGCGGCACGCATCGGTCGCGAATTCGGCGTGGATGCGATTTCCGTGCCCTGCGACGTATCGAAAGAGGATGAGGTGGCGGCGCGTTTCGCCGAGGCGCAAAAACGGTTCGGAACCGTGGATGTGGCGGTCGCCAATGCGGGCATTATCAAAGCGGGCAGCATTCTCGACCTTTCCCCGGAAGATTTTGATGCGGTGCTGGGCGTCAATCTGCGCGGCGTGTTCTTGACCGGACAAGCGGCTGCCAGACTAATGGTGGACCAGGGCGTCAAAGGCAGCATTATCAACATGGCGTCAACCAACGCGGTGGTTGCCATTCCCAACCAACTTGCCTACGTGACATCCAAAGGCGGCGTCGTTCAGCTCACCAAAGCGATGGCGTTGGCGCTCGCCGAACACGGCATCCGCGTTAACGGCATCGGCCCCGGCTCGATCATGACCGACGTGCTGAAAACGGTCATGAACGATGACGAGGCGCGCAAGATGATCTTGTCGCGCACCCCGTTGCGCCGGATCGGCGACCCGCGCGAAATCGGCCAAGTGGCCGTCTTCCTGGCCAGCGACTATGCCTCCTATCTGACGGGACAGACGATCTATCCCGATGGGGGCCGGTTGTCGCTCAACTATGTGGTCCCGGTGGACGATTAGCCCCGCAATTGGAAGCGCCGATCGAGGCGGTCGAGCTTCTCCATAATGCCGGTATATTCCAGCTCTTCCCGGGGCAGCATCGCCGCTCCGAAAAAGCCTTGACGCCGCATGTCCACAGCTTTTTCGGCAATCTTTTGGCGTATGTGCTGCCAAAACGGATGGCCGAAAACGTCCACAGCCTCGGTCAGCTTTCCGTTTTGGATCGCGAAGGCCGCACAGCTCACCACCGGTGGGCCATCGAAATAGCTGATATCGCCGTTCAGTCCAATCGGCATCAGCGGCATATTATGGGAGCCGCGCATCGCACCCGCTACATAAGGACCGACCGCATAGGGCGCCAGCACTTCGCCCGTCGCAGGAAAGGCCTTCTGTACACGGACCAGCATGACCGGATCATCCTTGCCTGTATATTTGCCCGCAATGTTGTGAAGCCGGGACGTAGACAGACAGGCCGCCTGCTCACCCGTTTCGCGCGACCAAACGGCCTCTACCACGAACCGTTCCGGGTTCCGCAACAGCGCCGCCAAATCGTAGATTTCTTCGGGGGTTACCAGTTCGATGACGCGATCACCTTCGGTGCAATTCACATCCATGACCGTGAACCTGAAGCCGCCCGCCATTTCCGGCGACAACATCAGGCCCGGCGTATTCATCGGATCACAAAAAGCCTCGTAAAGCGGAAGATTGTAAGCGCCCGGATCTGTCTTATCGGCCGCGAAGAACAGAAACGGTTCGCCGGGGCGTTCATCAAACTCCATTTCCGTAACGGCGGGCCCCATGCCCCGCACATTGCCGGAGAACGCATCTTTCAGCAGATCCTGCCCGGCGCCGTAGAGCCCTTGTTCGCGCGCCACCTCCGTGCCTTCAAGAAAGGCGTTCCAGGCCAGACGGTGGATCTCATCGTCCCCAACACCTCGTTGATGAGTCATCAAAATCGCGATGTCGTCGCCTGTGTAACTGACATAGTGGTCGATAAGCAGGTCCTTGCCGCCACGTTCCACACAAGACTTCACCGTTTCCACCAATCGGTGCGAAGGGCGGATATGCCCCCCAATCGATCCTATGTCGGCTTTAATTACAGACAGCGTTATTTTCATCGCGGCGCTCCTCGGTCTTTGGTGCTAGCTCAGGAGCCGCTCTGTCGACGCAAGATCCGTGCAGCGGCACCCATAAAGTGCCGACATTAGACATCGCCGGATGGAAAGTTTTGTGCGGAGTCAAAAACGCTTGCTGTCTGGCAAAAATTCACAAAAGTTTCAAAGTCGCCTCACAAGCCCAACGCGCTAAGACCGGGATAATCGTCCGGGCGCCGCCCTTGGTCGAAAAGCAATTTGCGCTCGTCTTCTTGAATTGGCAGGTCATTGATGCTGGCAATGCGCCGACGCATCAGACCGCTCTCGTCGAATTCCCAGTTCTCATTGCCATAGGCGCGAAACCATTGGCCTTGATCGTTATGAAACTCATAGGCGAAACGCACCGCGATGCGTTTGCCCTGATAGGCCCAAAGCTCCTTGATCAATCGATACTCTTTCTCGCGCTGCCATTTGTCGGCGAGAAATTTGACGATCTCCTCACGGCCACTCATGAATTGCGACCGGTTGCGCCATTGGCTGTCCTGCGTGTAGGCCAGGGCGACCCGTTCCGGATCGCGGCTGTTCCAACCGTCTTCCGCAAGACGCACTTTTTCAATGGCGCTTTTTTCGTCGAAAGGCGGCAGAGGTGGGCGGGTTTCCATAGGGTTACTCCATTAAGTCGTCGATGGGTTAGAGATCGATGTCGATTGTGCCGGCGCCTTTGGCAGGCACGGCACAACAGATCAGCACTTCGTCATTCTTGCGCGCACCCGTGGGCTGGGACCGGTAGGTCACCTCGCCGGCCTTCAGCTTGACAGCGCAACTGCCGCAAGCACCGTTCCGGCAGCCGAATTCCGGTGCCAGTCCGTGGGCTTCCGCAGTTTCTAAAATCGTTCCGTCGCCGGCATTCCAACGCTGTTCGATCCCGGACTTTGAAAACTTGAGGACCGCGTCCTCCGCTTCCTCTTTCGCCGGTTCGACAACACCTCCTTCGTCGGGCTGACGGGTCAGCGACGCGGGACCGAAGGCTTCGGCAAAGATGCGCGCATCCCGCACACCCAATCCACGTAGCGTGTCGTAAAGCCCTTGCATGAAGGGCGGCGGTCCGCACAGGAAGAAATCGTAATCATCAAGTGCCAGGGTTTGACGTAACACATCCGCCGTGATGTAGCCCGTGCCGCTAAAGTCGCGCCCCGGCTTTTCGTTGTCTGCGGGGCGGTCAATGAACGAAAAATATCGGATGGTTTGTTCCGTACGGAAGGCGAGCTGCCGCAGCTCATCGAAAAACGCTCGCTGATCGGTAGATTGCGCGGAATGAAAAATCGTCAAGGGACGGATGTGGCGGGTGCGGTACCCTTCCCGCGCTACATGACGCGCCATCGAGATCATGGGCGTAATGCCCACACCGCCCGCCAACAGCACGGCCGGACGTTTTTCCGACGCATCCATAAAGAAGTCGCCACGGGGGGCTTTGGCTTCCATAAGATCGCCTATTTTCAACATATCATGCAGGTGACGCGACACCGCACCGTCGGCTTCACGCTTCACAGAAATCCGATAGCGCGTGTCCGCAGGCGCCGAGGACAGGGTGTAGGTGCGGATCACCGGCTTGTCACACTCCGTCGGCATGACGCGGATCGTGAGGTATTGCCCGGCTTCATAGGGCAGCAGTCCGTCCCCGTCCGCCGGTTCGAGATAGAACGAGCGGATGACCGAGCTTTCGTCGTCGATCTGCGCGACGCGATAGGGACGCCACTCTTCACGCTTGGCTTCTGCCGCCAACGTCGCGGCGGTCTCTTGCCAATCGCCGGTAATCAACGCGTTGGGCGAGTACTCATCGAGAGTAAACCGGAAGGGCAGCGCATCTTTCAGCCGTACGCCGTGGTCCAGTGTGAATCGCCAGGCCCGCTCTGCCCCTTTAAAGGCCTTCACTTCCGGGTGGTCTTCCCACAATAGCTCGACGGTGCCCGTGAGCATCAATAAATCGCCGGTGTCGAAATCGGCAAAGACAAGGCCGGCTTTCGGGTTGAGCAAAAAGTTTCCCAACGTATTGAAATGGAAGTTACCGGAGAAATCCGGAACCGTGAGCGTATTGCCTTCCACTTTGACAAAACCGGGACGCCCGCCGCGGTGGGACACGTCCACCCCTTCCACATCGGCATTCGCGCCGGTGGGCACGTAGCTTGACACAAAAAATGTATCGGCAGACCGAATGGCGTTCACGGCCGCATCATCCAACTGGGTGAACGTGTTCGCTTCATCGTCAGTTGACGGATCACCGGGCTGCCGAACGAAGTGAAGCTCGCGCGTCTGAATGTATTGGGGACAATTGCCGAAGGACTGGTCGACCGATAGCTCAAGCCCGGCAGCTCCGGTTTCGGTGACCCGCACGTTGACGCGGTTGCGGCGCCGGGTGCTGAGTTCGATCCCCAGAAGCCCCAAAGGCGCACCGGGAGTTAGCGCCCCAGCCAACGGATCGCGCTTGGCGGGCACGGTCTGGACGCGCAAGGTATTCGCGTCGGGCGAGGTAATGAAGCCCGGCTTGCCCGCCAGCAAGGTTGCCCAGGGCCATCCTTCCCCATCGACGCTGCCCACAACGATAAACGGCAGTTCCTCGTAAAAACGGCGGTGCTGACCCGGCATTGACGACCGCACCACACGGCGGGCGAAAGTCTCCATTTGGTCGCGCATCCCGACCCGGCGTTGGAGTTCTTGCTCACCTTCATGAAAAGGTGAATGGCTTTTGCCCCAAGTGTCTTGTTTGGTCATCTGAGCCTCCACTAATCCGAGGAAGCGGCGGACAGAGCACTCTGCCCGCCGATAGTATGTCGTGTTACGCAGCGAGCCCCACCTGGGTAGCTTGCATGGGCACGAAGCCGTTCAATTTTTCGATGTTGTCCAGCAGTCGGCGAATGTTCGGATAAGACTGCAGCGAGACATTTCCCTCCGGGGCATGCGCCGTGTAGCTGTAGATCGCCACGTCGACGATGGTGGGATTGTTCCCCACCAGATACTCACGCCCTTCAAGATGGGCCTCGAGCTTGTCGAAAACCTGGGTGGCGACGGCTTTGGCCTTGTCCGCGTCCAACCCGGCCCCAAAAACTGTCACCAAGCGCGCGG
Organism: Alphaproteobacteria bacterium; assembly: GCA_028279895.1. GTDB lineage: Bacteria > Pseudomonadota > Alphaproteobacteria > JANQMY01 > JANQMY01 > JANQMY01. The sequence continues at coordinate 8,465 of JANQMY010000470.1, read as the reverse complement.
CAGCAGGACCATAGGCGATGTCGCCCGCCGCCAGCGATAGAAACTTTTGCACTTCGGCCTCGCCTTTCGCATCGCGCGGAATCCAGCTGGGCGCGTATTTCCGGGCGAGATAGATCAAAATAGCGTTGGAATCGCTTAAAACCGTGTCGCCATCTTCGATGACGGGAACTTGCCCGAAACGGTTCAGCGATAGGAACGGTTCTTTCTTGTGTTCCCCAGCGGCAAGATCCACATCGATCAATTCATGAGCAATGCCGGCAAGACCGGCAAACAGCTCCACGCGATGGGAATGGCCGGACAAGGCATGGCGGTGAATGCGAATGGCGGTGGACATGGCATGGTCCTTTCAGGTGTGAGGTTGGGTTCTTTGGCTCATTCATCCCCGACGCTTGTGCGATGTTCATCAGGAACGCCCCACACATAACCCACCCCCGATTGGAAGATAATTCACCGCTTTGTAGATTTATTATGTACAATTCGTGGATAATCTGATGTGGGAGGCGCCCATGGACACGTTCGACGGTATGCGCACCTTTGTCGCGGTGGCTCAGGAAGGCTCGTTCACCGCGGCGGCGCGGCGGCTCAACATGACAACCAAACTTGCCAGCAAATATGTGGGCCAGCTTGAAGAACGGCTCGGTGCCCAATTGTTCAACCGCACCACGCGCAGCGTGACCCTGACAGATATCGGCCATGCCTATTTGGAGCGGTGCCGTCCACTGCTTGACCAATTCGACGAATTGGAGGCCGTCATTCAGGAGCGGCAATCGGATCTGGCCGGACCGATTCGCATTACGGCGCCCACAGGCTTTGGCAGCATCAACTTGGTGCAAGCACTGGCGCCTTTCTTGGCGGGCAACCCCAAAGTATCCGTCGATCTTCATCTGACGGATCGGCATTCAGCGATCGTGGAAGAAGGGTTCGATATGGCGATCCGCATTGGCGAGCTTCAAGATTCAAGCTTGATCGCGCGGCGCCTCAAATGGATGCGTGTCTGTGTTTGCGCGTCGCCGGATTACCTTGCCCGGATGGGAGAGCCGGAACACCCCGCCGCGCTCAGCACCCATAACTGCCTGATCAATCAAGCCCATCAAGACCCGTTTCACTGGCGCTTCAATATCGAGGGCGAAGAGCTGCGTGTACCCGTGCAGGGCCGATTTCAAGCCGACGCCCCCCGCGCCGCCGCGGAGATGGCAGTTGCCGGGATCGGCATCACCGTTTGTCCCTATTACGCCTTGGAACCGTTTCTGGCCACCGGCAAGCTGAGAGTTTTGTTTGCAGAATACGAAGCCATCCGGTTTGGTCTGTATGCGGTCTATCCCCCCAACCGCCACCTTACCGCGCGCGTACGCGGACTCATCGACCACTTAGCAACGGAATTCGCAGACGGCAGATAGAAAGTTTGACGCCGCTCGCCGGAGGCGCCGGCGGCATCCGCAGACCGCTTGTCAAGATTTCGCCGTCTTTGGCCTAATATTGATGCCGTTAGTGATTCGGGCCGCGAGCGTGTTGACCCCAACGGCAGTACGCAACGCACAGCCTCTTCGACATTGAAGGAAAAGCATATGAAGCAAGCTGGATTGGCTGTTGCCACTTTTCTCGCATTTTCATTGACCGCCGCCTCAGCCTGGGCGGCCAACGTGTACGACACGCTGAAGTCAGACCCCCAATTTTCCATGCTCTCTCAGATCATCGATGCGAGCGAGATCAAGCTTCGGTATGTGGAGGGCGAGATTACCGTTTTCGCGCCAACCGATGAGGCCCTCAAGCGCCAGCCGAGTGGCGTCGACGACATGATGACAGCGTCAAACCCAAGCGTGAAAGAAAACGCCCGCGCGCTGTTGCTGTATCAAATCGTCAATGGTCGCCACACGCCGGAAACACTGAAGGGGAAGACAACCGAGCTGTCGACTTTGCAACGCGGCAAGGTAACAATTGACGGCACGTTGGACCCGATCCGCTATGGCGGTAAATACGGGGCGAATGTGGCGGGCGATGCCATCAATGCTTCGAACGGTGTCATCATTCCGATCGATGCCCTGCCCATTCATTTCTTCAGCGAAACCCCTTCGGCCGAAGACGTGGCACCGGCTGCGGAGCCGACTACCTACTAGATCCGCCAACTTTAGCTTAATGAATTCCTAATTCTTCCCCGTTAGTTCATAGCCTATCGTCCTCGGCGCCGAAAAACGGCGCCGGAAAACGGGAAAGACGCGCGGCGTGAGCACACAAACTCTTCCCATGAAAGGGAATTACCGGGAAACGCACCCCTTCGAAGACGCGTTTGTCTTCTACTTTTTGTTCATCGCAATTGGCGGATTGCAAACCTTTCTGGCTTTCGGCACGGAAACGGTTCAAAGCGTCACCGAAGAAAACTCTTCTTCCGCCATCCTCCGCCTACTGAAACTCAGTGTGGTTTTGGGATTTCTCCCTTTTCTTTGGATGATGAAGACCACGCTTTACCGCACCTTCAGAAGCCACCCTGTTATCGTGGGCTTGCTGGGCTACTGCTTGATCTCCTTTCTATGGTCTGCAGAGCCCGCAGAGACCCTTGAATATGGCGTTCTGTTTGCCATCGCCACCACCGTCGGCATGTATTTCGGCGCACGCTATTCGACCGAGGGCATATTGCGGCTAACGGCTTATGTGGTTTTTTCCGTCCTCGTACTTTCCCTTGTCTTCATTGTGGCACTGCCGGGTTTTGGCATTATGGGCGAACCTCATGTGGGCGCCTGGCGCGGGATTATGGGGCACAAAAACGGTTTGGGATCGATAGCCGGCACCGGGCTCATCCTGTCGCTCTATCTCCTGGCGCGAAGCGACAAGGACAGCGGCCGTATCTATTTCGGGTTTGTTGTGTTGTGCCTTCTGCTGCTGGCAGGCTCGCAATCCACCACTGCCGTTCTGGCAACGTCGGTCATGCTGATGGTCTATTTCACCTGGCCTCTGCTTCAAGCGAGAGGGCTGGATATGATGATCTTGTCGTCAGCCGCCGCTTTGCTGTTGATCGTCGGCGTACCGATTTTTCTGATGGTGCTGCCCGATATAGTGCAGCTCTTCGGCAAGGATCTGACGCTGACGGGCCGACTGCCCTTGTGGCAACTCGCGCTCGACTCCTTCTATGCGAAGCCGCTCCTTGGGTTCGGCTTTGGCGCCTATTGGATCACCGGCGGCGATTACGGGGGTCTGCGCCTGCATTTCTTGGCGGGCTGGGCGCCGTCGCATATTCACAATGGTTGGCTGGAGGTCGCCCTCAATCTTGGCCTGGTCGGGGTCGGGTTTCTTGCAGTCCTGCTCTTCAACCTTGGGCGGTTGGTGCTACGGCTGGTCCGCCTCACCGGTGCGCCCGAATATATGTGCGTCCTGATGTGGCTGACCTATGTGCTGGTCTATAGCGGGGCGGAAACTGTGTTCTTCGAAGTTAACAGCCTCACCCACACGTTGATGATTGCCTTTGTGGTTGCATTGACCCGTGAGTCCCGGGGCCTCGCCCTTTGGCAGCGCCAAACCGCTGACCACGCAAGGGCTTAGCCGGCCCTCTCGGCGCCGCGACCGATCACTTAACTCCAAAGTAGTGACTATTACCGATACTGACCGGCAGGCAGGCGCCTGTGTTGGTTGCGTAAAGGTTTCGTTATGGCGAGAGCAGAGTTGGTGTTGGCGGACCCCGCTGTTCGCGTGTTTCGATCTGCGCAACAAACGCTCTTTATCCATGGCGGTGATGAGACGGTCGCCACGTCTCTTTCCGGTTTTATCTACACGCCCAATAACGACATCGAATCATGCTGCCGCGGCGGATCGGAAATCACGGTCATTCGCGTGTCGGTAAACAATTCCGACCCGGTACAAATCGATATCTGGCGGCCGGTTCATTCCAAATATGAAGTCTTCTATAGGCAGGAGGCGGACGGCCGGGTGCGCATTTGCGATACGATGCGAAACGCGATCGCCCTTACGCCGCCGGCCAAACGCGACGTTCCCGAAGATTCCGTTTTGGACCACCTGATCTTCCGCCGGATTCCGTTGGACGGAACACTGGTGTCGGGATGGCGCCGCATTGCACCCGGACAGAAAGTGTCCCTGGACCTGAAAAACGCCAAAGTCAATGTGGAGAGTTTCGATCGGGTGGCCGGCAATGTGGTTCACATGTCGCCCGCTGAGCGACTGGACCAACTGGATCGCCTGTTTGCCGAGACGATGGGTCCGCTTCAGCAATATGACGGTCTGGCCTGTCTTTTCTCGGGCGGCGTCGATTCAACGCTGATCTATACTTATCTCGACCCTGCGGTCCCGGCCATCACGGCGATGCCGGAGACACTGCCGGCCGACGAAGCCGAGACGCTTGAAAAAGCCGCGGAGCTTCTGCAGATCGAGCCGCACTATCTTCCGCATGGGTCATCCGGCTATTTGAAGCAGTTAGAAACCGCGATCGATGGTTTCGGCGTACCGCCGGAACTAGATCAAATCGCGTTCTACACGCAACTCTATGCCACCGGCCACAAAGCTTACCTGTCTGGCACACCCGCAGACTCTTTGTTCGGCGCTTATCCCGCCGATGGCTGGGCCGGTTTCTTCATGCTCATGCTGATCCGGTTTGGCGGTGTAGGCCTTGCGCGTTCTCTGGCACCCATGGTCCCGAAGCGGCACCAGGCGCGCGTATACGAGAGAGCGGATTGGGCCGAAGAGTTCCGTCATCCCCTGCTTCATTCAGCGGGCACCAGCGCCATGGAAGACGCCTTCACCAGTTTCGATGTATTGCGGCTCGCATATGATCAGCACACAATCGAACAACGGCTTCAAAAACGCCTTGAATCCGTGATCGCGATGGTGGAGCTGACCGCACCCAAGAACGACAGATATCATCAGCATATGGAGCTTCTTCACTGGATCGGATACTTGGCCGGCGGCGGCGCCCTTCAGGAACGACAGCACGGTCTGGCCTATGGCAAGGCTGTCTTGTTCCCTTTCGCCGACCGACGGCTGATGGATTTCATGAGTGCCATACCCGTACCGGAACGCTATCTGACCCAAACACGCCAGGCCAAACCTTGGCTGAAACGTCTCCTGGACAAACGCCTGCCCAGATACCCGTCTTATGCACGCAAAGGGACAACCCAATATCCCATGGCCGACTTCTTTGCAGAAGGGGGACCGCTGGCGCATGTATGGGACAAATACGATCTTCCCGAACCTCTCCAAACGAAGGCCGCAGAGCCATTTCATGCAACCTGGAGCGATCTGAACTGGAATGCGCTGGGTTTTGCAATCTGGCGCGACCGGGTGTTGCACAACGCAACCCTTAAGGTTACGCCGACGGCACAAACATTCTCATTTGACGCACGGGACGACGCAACCCCGGCCTACGATCTAGCCGTTTCGTGATGTTCGACACGCAGCCACATATCTTTCTGGACGGCGCCATAGGCGCCAGCGGCCGTGTAACATGCTGATCCGCCAAACGCTCATATACAGTGCGGGGGGCCTGATCCCGGCATTGATCGCGACGGCGCTTGTGGCGTTGTACACCCGCGCCCTGTCCGCTGAACAGTACGGGCTGGTGGTGCTGGTTATCACATCCGTTGAATTTACCCGCAGCTTGACCCTGCTTTGGCTTAACACGGCAATGATCCGCTTGTACCCGCGGCAGGAAAACAAGAACCGTTTTCTCGGCGCCATCCTGACCATCTTTTTGTCGGTTGTTGCCTTGGTGTTCTTGCTGTGCGCCGTCGCGATCATCTTTGTGTTCGACACGGCCGAGCATCGCATTCTTGCCGCTCTCGGATTGCTGTTTTTTGTTGCCACAAGTTGGATGGAAATCAATAGCGGTTTGTTTTCTGCTCGGCTCGATGCGCGACGCAGCGCCCTTATTCGCATCTCCAGATCCCTGTGCTCCGGCATATTGGCGGCTTCGCTGGTGTTAGCGGGTGGCGGCACGGAAGGCGTTCTGCTGGGCGCCGCCGTCGGCATGTTGGTACCGGGGATATTCCAGATTTTGACCGATTGGCGCCAGGCGGAACAAGTCGGCCACATCAGAAACGTAGCGCCGCTGAGCGCCATCGGCGTGCCGTTAGCCGGCGGCATTGCTGTGGGGACGTTGGGGGCCTATGCCGGGCGGGCAATTGTCACGGCGATCGAAGGTGTTTCAGCCCTTGGCCTTTACGCGATCGGCGCAGAGCTGGCCGAGCGTATGGTCACCGCAATTTTGTCACCGCTGAACACGGCCATCGCTCCCCTGGCGACCCATGATCTGGAACATTCGGGGGTAGGTGCTGCCCGCTCTCGCCTGTCCAGCGCGTGCGTTCTGATGATCGGCATCATGGCCCCGGCGACCGTCGGCATTACCCTCACAACGCCAGATATTGTCCTGCTACTGATCGGCGACGAATTTCGAGAGGTCACTTCGGCGCTACTGCCCTTGGCGACCATTGCAACAATGTTGTTTTCGTTCAGGGCCGGATATCTCGATCAAGCCCTGCATCTCGGCATGAAGCAAAACTATCTGTTCTGGCGTGAAGTCATTTATCTGGGCGTAACGGTGTGCAGCTCGTTGGCTTTCGTCTCCTATTTTGGCGTGGTCGGCCTGGGCTATGCCATGGTGACGACAACCTCCATTATGCTTCTTGTCACTTACGTGTTTGCCCGGAGAGCATTTCCGCTTCCGTTCCCCTTACTGAATATCGCCAAAATCGCCGCCGCCACGGCCATTATGGGCGTGATCGTTTATTTTTTGCCCATCGATCCCGGCTGGGTCGGCCTCATCGCCAAAGCAACGACCGGGGCACTCGTTTACGCACTATTAGTCATAGCCTTCGATGTCTCCTGGGTGCGCAGCACACTGCAGAGCCTGTTGAAGGATTGGTTTGACGAACTGTCTGCGCTTCGTCGGCGCCCCCGCTCCGCCCTCGATTAACGGCGTCGCAATTTTTCTTCGATAAGACTAAGTCCAATCACAGTGGCCGAGTTTTCCGTTTGAGACGACACAGATTTGCCTTCTGAGGCAGCACGACGCGGGGGATTTTAGCGTGCAACCATCCAACATGAACGGGCGCGACGAAGCGTCCAGCAACAAGCCGTCGGCGACACCACAAGTCAGTTTCAAGGGCCTGCATGTCTTCGCCGACCTTTCGGGCATCGCCCACGATTTGCTGGATGCGCAAGCAACGATTGCTAATGTGATGGAACGCGCCATCCCCTAAGGCGGGGCAACGCTGCTTGGCATTCAACTTCACAAGTTTGAACCGCACGGGGTAACGGCGCTGGCCTTGCTCGCTGAATCTCATGTTTCGATACATACTTATCCGGAAAAGGGCAGCGCCTTTCTGGATGTTTTCACCTGCGGCAATTGCGATCCGGAAGCGATCGCGGTGGAAATCGCGTCGGAACTCGGCGCCGATAAGGGAGAGCTTACCTGCGTGGCGCGTGGCCAAGGTGCCGACCGGATCAATTCATCCGGCACCGTCGCAGAAGAAATCGCGCCGGGCCTCACGCGGCGTTGGGAGATCGAAGAAGTCAGGGCGCAGGTACGCACCAAGTATCAGGACGTTCTGATCGGGCGCACCGCACAGGGCGAGTCATTGTTCTGCGAAAACGAGCGCCAGAGCACCGAACTGTCGCAGTTGATTTATCACGAAGGACAGATTATTCCCGCCGCACTGATGGCTGACAAAATAAACCGTGTACTGATTATTGGCTCGAGCGAAGGTGTCATCAGCCAGCTCGCGCTTGAGCTTGGCGCCAGTGACATTACCCATGTGGATATCGACGAAGCCTGCGTACGGCTTTGCGCCGAATTTCTTCCCTATGGATATACACCGGAAGATATCGCACGCGGCACCGCCGGCAAGGGGCCGGTGGCCATCGTGTTCCAAGACGCATTTTCCTATGTGGAAAGCTGCATCGAAACGAAAGAAACCTTCGACATCATCGTTATGGACTTGCCCGATGAGCAAGTGGGCGAGGCACAACAAAATCGGCTGTATGAAGAAGCATTCTTGAAGAAGGTCGGCGCATTGCTCTCACCTGATGGGGCCTTCATCACGCAGGCCGGGTCAACCACTTATTGGCGCAATGAAACCCTGGTTCGAACCCTTGGCCGGATGAAAAACGCATTTGAAACAACCGCCTTCTTTGAAATGGAAGAGCAGGATTGGGCCTGGGTGGTCGGCACCAACTTCGAATGCGATGATGTAGCGCAGCACATGTCGGCGCGGCTTGATAAGCTTGATTACATACCGCAATTTGTCGATGCCACATCGATCCCGAAAGCGACCACGATCCCCCTTTCCATCCGCCGCAAGCTGAGCGGCACATAAACTCCTCCGGCACAGACACGCCGACTACTCGGCAAACGCTTCACCCTGCCCAACGGTAGGGCAATCGCATATGGCTCCGTTACGACGATTATCTCTCCCGCTCATGCCTGCGAATGCAGGCATCTCGCACCTCTAAGGGGAGATCCCGGTTCG
>JANQMY010000461.1 GCA_028279895.1 Alphaproteobacteria bacterium | reverse complement strand
CTGTGCGAGAAGGATACTTTTCGCTTCTGCTGGATCGTTGATTTCCCCATGTATGAGTGGAACGAAAACGATAAGAAAATCGACTTTAGCCACAACCCGTTCTCGATGCCGCAAGGCGGCATGGAGGCGCTGGAAAACCAAGACCCGCTGGACATCCTGGCCTATCAATACGATATCGTTTGCAACGGTGTTGAACTTTCGTCGGGTGCGATCCGAAACCATCTGCCGGAAATCATGCTAAAAGCATTCGAGATTGCCGGCTACGAAGCCAAAGTGGTGGAGGAAGAATTCGGCGGTATGCTGAACGCTTTCCGGTATGGCGCGCCGCCGCATGGTGGGTTTGCGCCGGGGGTGGACCGCATCGTCATGCTGCTTGCCGGAGAGGAAAATCTGCGGGAAGTGACCATGTTCCCCATGAACCAGCAGGCGGAAGACCTGATGATGAATGCACCGAGCACGGTGCCGAATCATCACGTGCGGGAAGTGCACTTGCGTTTGGTGTTGCCGGAAGACTAGGGCCCAGCTCCGCTGTTGCGACTTATTCTGATTTGAAACGCAATGCGGATTTCCTTGTGAGGGCTCTGTGTCGGCACCATATATAGCGTGCCTTCAGTTCTTGAAAGGAGGTGTGCCATGTTAACCGCCCTGATGATTTTCGGCATTTTGATTGCCGTCATGAGCTTTTTGGGGATTGTCCGCCCACAATTGCTGGTGGACCTTGCCACCGGTGTGGCGCGGCAGCCCTACGGTTTGCCGTTTGCGGTCGGAGTCCGCTTGCTTTTGGGTACAATCCTCATCGTCGCGGCGCCGATGACGCCCTATCCCTATGTGGTCTCGATCCTAGGGCTTATCGCGCTGCTGGCAGCGCTCGTCATTCTACTGATGGGCCGTAGTCGCTTTTCGCGCATGGTGGAATGGATCTCCAGCATGCCGTCTGCTCTGATGCGGGTGTCGGGCATTTTCGGTGTCGTGTTTGGCGGCTTTCTTGTTTACGCTGCCGCAAACTAACCCGGCATCTTCAAACCCTGACGGATAGCGTCATGAAGTATCACGGCAGTTGCCACTGCGGCGCGGTTACCTTTTCGGTGGTCGCGCCGCAAGATCTGGAAGTTGAAGACTGCAACTGCTCCATTTGCGCAAAGACCGGTTTCCTTCACTTGATTGTTCCCAAAACCAAGTTTGAACTGCTCAGCGGTGAGGACTCTCTTTCGCACTATCGTTTCAATACCGGCGTCGCGGATCACAGCTTTTGCCGTGTCTGCGGCGTCAAGGCATTTTATACGCCGCGCTCGAATCCGGATGGGGTAAGTGTAAATGTGCGCTGTCTGGAGACGGCACCGCGGTTGATGATCGTCACGCCATTCGATGGCCAGAATTGGGAAAAGCATGCGCATAAACTGGCCGATCGCTCGAAGGCGTCCGGTTAACCTGCTTAATTCGTTAACACACTGAGTTTCAGTATGCGTCCGGATTTGCTATAATAGCACGCACAAAAGGCGGCTTAGACCGCCCGCGATTCCGAAAAAACCATGGGGAACAGAAATGACGCCCGAACTCACTTACCTTACATACAGTATCATCTTGACGTTCGTTCTAATCCTTGTTCCGGCAACCGTTTCGATTTTGGCAAACGGTCTGTTGGCGCAGGCGGGGCCGCGCGACGATTTGCCGGAACCAAGCGCGTTCAACAAACGTTGTCTCCGTCTACGGAATAATATGCTCGAGAACATGATATTGTTCACGGGACTCGTGTTGGTTGCCCATGCGGCCGGGGTCTCGTCACCCATGACGATTCTCGGCGCTCAGATTTTCTTCTTTGCGCGTGTTATCCATGCAGGTGTCTATATTGCCGGCCTTCCGCTTGTGCGACCGCTGTTTTGGTTCGCCAGCATCGTGGGCATGGGGATGATTGCGGTCGAACTTCTGTAGCGATCGATACGCCGGTTAGACAAAAGCGGTTCGGCGCCGAATGAAATAGGCCAAGATCGCCGCTGCAATGAACCACGCCACGAGCTGATAGGTAGCGTTGACGAGATGGTAGCCCCAAGGGGCGTGAAACCAAATCGGTTGGGTTAGATTGGCAAACAACGTGCCGGCAATTCCCACCAGGGCACCAAGTTGCAACCGCTCCAGATAGTTGGGGCGGTTGCTTATTGCCATAATGGTGCCAAGGAGCAGGGCTGCCGCAAGCATGTGCGCAAACCCAAGGGCAAGCTTTGACGGGGCCATGGGATCGGCGCCGGATGTTCGAACGGTAACAGTCGCGATTGGCCCCTTTTGGTGAATCGCCGCCCATTCTTCGGGGGTGTTCAATGTTCGGTCCGGTAGAAAGTAGACGCCGGTTTCTGGGAGGGTTTCCTGAAGGCTCGTCGCCAGCTTTGCTTGCGATGCCGGCGTCGTATGGGCAAACGGGTCAAGCAGCCCGACACCCCAAAACAAAAACCCCCATAAAAACATGGCAATGGCGGCCGCAAGTCCGCCAACCAGTACGTCCCGCATTTCGCTTTCCTCGCTCAGACAATCCCCAAGCTGGAGTGTAGCTGTTTTTTACTCTGAGTTGTGAAGTTCCATAACGGCCGAAATCAGCGAATTTTTGACATTTGAGCTGATATCAAAGCGTTGTAAGCTTTCGGTAAAGGGCAAGCAGGGGTGCAGGGAATGCCCGAACCACAGAGGGGTGGGACTTATGGCGAATAGCGAAGGCAGGTTCAGCAGCGTCGGCGTATTGGATTACATGGTCTCTATGGCCGTGTTTCTGGTGCTGATCGGCGGTTTGGCCTATGCCGATATTGCCAGCGCGGACGGGGTGCTGGTTCAGGCCTTTGCCTATAACTGGGCGCTCAACTCCACGATTGTCGGGGTTCTCGTCCTGGGTGTCCTTTACAGCTTCGGTCAGGTGATGTCGGTGGGGTGGGCCTCCCGATGGATTAGAAATTCCTGGCGCTTTGGTCATGCAGAGCAGCCGGGACTGATGGTCTCCAATCCCGGCGGGGCGCCCCGCCTGATGTCGGCGGTCGGTGCCCTGTTTAGCGAGCGGCCTGGTCCAATCGTGTTCGATACGTTTGAGTATCGGTCGATCTTGGATTCGGTGGGCACCCGCCTTGACGAGTCACGGGAAATCACACGCTACATGATTGGTCTACTGATCTTTCTAGGGTTGCTGGGCACCTTTTGGGGTTTGTTAAAGACGGTTTCATCCGTCGGCGGGACCATCGACGCGCTGGCGCAAGCCAATGGTGCGTCTGAGGCGATTTTTGCTCAATTCCTGGATGACCTTCGCGAACCGATAAACGGCATGGGTACAGCGTTTTCGTCCTCGCTTTTGGGCTTGGCGGGATCGCTTGTTCTTGGTTTCTTGGACCTGCGCGCAGGTCAGGCTCAGAATCGCTTTTTCAACAATTTCGAGGAGTATCTATCGCGTGCCTCGGAACTTGGCGCGCCGCGCCCGGGTGGTTTGGACGACTACTGATTAGCAGCGGCGACGGGGGGAAACGCGATGGCTTTTACGCAGCGGCGCGCGCGCCACGAGTCGGTAAATTTTTGGCCGGGCTATGTGGATGCATTGGCAACGCTTCTTCTGATCATGATCTTCTTGCTGGTGGTCTTTGCGGCCGCCCGCTTTTTTGTGCGTGAAGCCCTGTTTCTGCAGACTCAGGAATTGGAACAAACCCGCAGCCAGGTCAGTACGCTCGAGCAGGATAAGCAGTCTCTCGAAACGGATTTAGCGACGACTCGGGACGCGGCCTCGCAGGCAGAAACACGTGCCCAAAGTCTGGAGACTAGCGTTGCAGATCTAGAGCAGCAAAACCTCTCGCAAAGCGAACGGATTACCGCTCTGGAGAACCTGGTGGCGCAAGCCAATGCGGCGTTGGAAGACGCCCAAGCCGAGGAGGAACGCTTGGGCGCGCTCATTGCCTCGCTCAAGGAGCAGGAAGCGGCCGCAGCGGCTGAGATCGATGGGCTGAAAGCTTCGCTGGAGGCAGAGGTCACCAGCGGCGAGGAACAGAAGTCGGAAATCGCCCGCTTGCTGGCATTGCTGGAGGCTGCGGAGCAGGATAAAGCATTGGCCGGGTCGGAGATCGATACATTAAAGGCGACAGCGGCACGCCAACAGGAAGAGGGCGAGGAGGCTCAAGCCCAGCTCTCGCTTTTGAACGATGAGTTGGCAAGCTTGCGCGTGCGGCTCGCAGGTGCGGAGGAGCAGCTTACCGCGGCTCAGGCGAAATCAGCCGAAGATGAAGCGAAGATCGCCTCCCTGTCTCAAGAACTTGCGGCGGCAAATGCTGCCAACGAACAAGCGTTATCTCAGTATCAGTCGGAATTCTTCGCGCAGCTTGTGGATGCGCTGGGCCAGCGGGAAGATGTAGAAGTCGTCGGGGACCGGTTTATTCTGCAGTCTGAAGTTCTGTTCGACTCAGGATCTGCTGAAATCAATGCGGCGGGCCAAGAAAACCTAAAGAAGGTGGCGGCCGTGATGCGCGAAATCTCCCGTTCCATTCCGCAAGACATCAATTGGGTGCTACGGGTGGATGGCCACTCGGACAAGCAACCGATAAGCAGTTCGCGTTTCCCCAGCAATTGGCACCTGTCCGCGGCGCGGGCCATCGCCGTTGTGCGCTTCTTGACGGATTATGGCGTCGATCCCAAGCGATTGGTGGCGGCCGGCTTCGGCGAATACCAGCCGCGCGACGACGGGGCCAGCTCGGAAGCGTTTCGGCGCAACCGGCGTATCGAGTTCAAGCTCACCAACCGATAGGGCGGTTGGTGAACTCTTTTCAAAAAAAGCTTAGGAACAGCCGCTGGTGGAGCCACAGATGTCGCATTTCATGCAGGTACCGTTGCGCAGCAGCGTGAAGTTGCCGCATTCCCCGCATGGATCGCCCTCATAGCCCTTCATGCGGGCGGCTTGGCGCAGCGCGATCGAGTCGTCTGCTGCCTCGATGACAGCGGCGTCGATATGCGCGGTCACCTCATAGTCGATTGCTTCGGCGGCGGGAAGGTCGGAGCCCACGGCCATGGCGCCGACTTCTGCGGTAGCCGTTTCCGGCGAGCCCTCGGCTACGGCGCCGCCGTTCATCAACACCAGCGAGCTGCGCATATAGCCATTTGATGCAAAGCGGCGCACGACGTTCTCGACCGCGACGGACGGATCGCCCTGGGGCAAGCGGCCTTCGTCTTCGCCGGTGCCGAGCGCATCCAGGCGGATCTCGTCCGGTTCCACATGGGCAAGGTCGTCACGGCCCAGATAGCTGACGGCAAGTTCCCGGAAGACATAATCGAGAATTGAGGTGGCGTTCTTGATGGTGTCGTTGCCTTGGACCAACCCTGCGGGTTCGAAACGGGTGAAGGTGAACGCTTCAACGAATTCCTCCAATGGGACGCCGTATTGCAACCCAATCGAAATGGCGATGGCGAAATTGTTCATCAGGCTGCGGAAGGCAGCGCCTTCCTTGTGCATATCGATGAAGATCTCGCCCAGTTCGCCGTCTTCATATTCGCCCGTGCGAAGATAGACCTTGTGGCCGCCGACAGTCGCTTTTTGTGTGTACCCCTTGCGGCGGCCCGGAAGCTTCTTGCGTGCCTGTTCCCGCTCACGTTCGACAATCCGTTCGACGATCCGCTCTGTAATGAGTTGTGCGCGTGCTGCGGCCGGTTGGTCGGCCGCCACCTGCTCAAGGACGTCTTCATCATCTTCTTCATCCCCGGCCAGGAGGGACGCGTTGAGCGGCTGGCTCAATTTCGAACCGTCGCGGTAAAGCGCATTGGCTTTCAGCCCAAGCTGCCAGGACAGCATGTAGCTTTCCATGCACTCTTCGACTGTGGCGTCATTCGGCATGTTGATGGTCTTGGAAATGGCGCCGGATATGAAAGGCTGGGCCGCGGCCATCATGCGAATATGGCTCTGTACAGAAAGATATCTGGTGCCCAACCGACCACAGGGATTGGCGCAATCGAACACCGGCAAGTGTTCGTCCTTGAGGTGCGGTGCCCCTTCCAAAGTCATGGCGCCGCAGACATGCAGATTGGCGGTGTCGATTTCGTCTTTCGTGAACCCCATTGCGGCAAGGACATCCAGGGTCGGGTCTGCCAATTGCTCTTCGCTCAGGCCCAAGACGGTTGCGCAGAAATCGTCGCCCAGGGTGTATTTGGTGAAGGCGTACCGGATGTCGAAGGTGGTTGCGAGCGATCCTTCGATTTGATCCAATTGCTCACCCGTAAGGCCTTTGGCTGAGAGCGCGGCATGATTGATGCCCGGCGCGTTTTCGAGTGTGCTGTGACCCACCGCATAATCGATGATGTCGTTAATCTGCTCAGGGGTGTAGCCCAAAGTCTGCAGGGCGTCCGGGACAACGCGGTTGATGATTTTGAAGTAACCGCCACCGGCCAGTTTCTTGTATTTGACCAAGGCAAAGTCAGGCTCGATCCCGGTGGTGTCGCAGTCCATCACCAGACCAATTGTGCCGGTCGGGGCAATGACGGTGGTTTGCGCATTTCGGAAGCCGTGTTGCTCACCCAGCGCGAGTGCGCGGTCCCAGGCGGACCGGGCGCGCATCACGAGGTCCGTGTCCGGACATTTGTCCATGACAATCGGCACAGGCAGCGTGTTCAGTTTTTCGTAACCGTCGGTCTCGCCGTAAGCAGCCCGCCGATGGTTCCGCACGACGCGCAGCATGGCATCGCTGTTGTGCCAATATTCCGGGAAGGTATCCAGACTGGAGGCAATCTCTGCCGATGTGGCATAGGAGGTGCCCGTCATCAGGGCGGTGATGGCCGCACACAGGGTGCGCCCTTCATCACTGTCGTAGGCGATGCCCGATGACATCAGCAGCCCGCCGATATTGGCAAAACCGAGGCCCAACGTCCGGTATTTGTATGACAGCTCTGCGATTTCTTTGGATGGGAACTGTGCCATCATCACGGAGACTTCCAGTACGAGCGTCCATATGCGAACCGCGTGCTCGAAGGCGTCGGCGTCGAAGGACTTGTCGTTCTTACGGAAAGCCAGCAGGTTCAGTGATGCGAGGTTGCAGGCTGTGTTGTCCAGAAACATATATTCCGAACACGGATTAGACGCTCGGATTTCGCCGCCGGCCGGGCAGGTATGCCAGTCGTTGATGGTCGTATGGAATTGGATGCCCGGATCGGCGCAAGCCCAGGCGGCATAGCCGACTTTTTGCCATAGCTCCTGCGCATTCACCTCTTTCGCGACGACTCCGTTGGTGCGCTGTTTTAGGGCCCATTGCTTACCGTCTTCAACCGCTTGCAAGAATTCGTCGGTCACGCGAATGGAGTTGTTGGAATTCTGACCGGCGACTGTGAGGTAGGCCTCGGAATCCCAATCCGTATCGTAGGTGCGAAACTCGATATTGGTGAACCCTTGCTTGGCAAACTGGATGACCCGGCCGATATAGTTTTCGGGCACCATGGCCTGGCGCGCGGCTTTGATTTCACGCTTGAGCGCCACGTTCTTCTTGGGGTCGAAGCAATCCTCGCCGTCGCCTTCGCAATTGACGCAGGCCCGCATGACCGCCGAGAGGTGTTTTTCCGCGAGCTTCGATCCGGTCACCAAGGCGGCAACCTTTTGTTCCTCGATGACCTTCCACTCCACAAAATCTTCGATGTCCGGATGGTCCACATCGACGACGACCATTTTTGCCGCCCGGCGGGTGGTTCCGCCGGACTTGATTGCGCCGGCAGCCCGGTCGCCGATTTTAAGGAAGCTCATCAGGCCCGACGATTTGCCACCGCCCGACAACGGCTCATTGGCGCCCCGGATATCCGAGAAGTTTGTGCCCGTGCCGGAGCCATATTTAAACAGCCGCGCTTCCCGCACCCACAAATCCATGATGCCGCCGTCATTGACCAGATCGTCATTGACGCTTTGGATGAAGCAAGCATGTGGCTGAGGGTGCTCGTAGGCGCTTTCAGACTGCATGAGACGGCCGGTGGCATGGTGGACATAGTGGTGCCCCTG